>NZBC01000045.1 GCA_002687715.1 Planctomycetota bacterium
TCCGAAGCTCGCGTGGCCGGACGGCCACACGCCGCGGTTCGACGCCCGCGGAGTCCTTGGACCCGGACACCACACCGTCACCAGTCGCCCCATCCACACCCGCCTCGAACGCGGCACCCTCCACCACCCCGGCGACGGCACGGTCTCCATCCGCCTCACCGGCAAGCTCACCGGAGGCCCACTCGAAGTGCTCGTCGGGAGTGGTCGTGACCGCACGACCGCAATCTGGCCGCCGAACACCCCGGAGATCACGGTCCCCCTCCTCCACCTCGGTCCCAATGGACCGATCCGAATCGCCGTCCGCGCCCCCACCGGACCCGCTCTGGTCGACCTCGCGACCCTCGACGTCGTCACCGATCTCGACCTCGCAGAATCCGTCGCGGCAAGCGTGACCCCACCGACCGCGGCCGCCAACGGCTGGGAATGCACCGCCACGCTCGACGACGCTCCGCTGGTCACCCCGGGTGCGGCGCTCGTCCTGCGAATCCAGGCCGCGGCATCAGCGCTTCAGGTTCACCTCACAACCACCGACACGAAACGCCCCCCGCTCGTGGCCACGATCGGCGCATTGTCCGGCGGAGGAACCGCGGTCATCAACCTCCACGCAATCGAGGGCGCCACCCTCTCACGAATCGTCGTGCGCGGCGCGGGCACGGCGAGTGAAACTGGGGTCAGCGAACTCCGTATTGCGCGGGCGAAATGGCCGCGTGAGCGGTAGGTCGCGGGCTTTCGGCTCGGTGGCTTTTCTCATGGGGAACCCTGGAGCAGAATCAAGACGGCGACCCAGCCTAGTCCTCCGAACCAATCTGAATCTGCTCCTGGGGTCCTGGGTTCTCCTTCATCCCTCTCTTCTTCGTTCCCGGGGTCCTGGGGCTCCTGGGTTCCCCATGAAAGCCACCGAGCCAAAGCTCGCAACCGACCCAGCACCATGAGCCACCAGTACGAGCACATCGACACCGCGGGCGTTCCCATCCGGGCGTGGATCAAGGGCGTCCCGGTCGAAGCCAGCGCGGTGCAGCAGTTGAAGAACGTCGCGCAGCTGCCGTTCATCCACCGCTGGGTGGCGGCCATGCCCGACGTGCATTGGGGCATCGGAGCCACGATCGGCAGCGTGATCCCCACGTCGCACGCGATCATCCCGGCGGCCGTCGGCGTCGACATCGGCTGCGGGATGATGGCGGTCAAGACGTCGCTTGATGCGAAAGACCTGCCGGATGATCTGAAGCGCGTCCGCTCGGCCATCGAGAAGGGCGTGCCCCACGGACGCACCTCGATGGGCGGCAGGAACGACAAGGGATCGTGGGGCAACCCGCCCGCTCCCGTCGAGAACACGTGGAAGAAGAAGCTGGCGCAGGGCTACAAGTCGATCATCGCCCGTCACCCGACCCTCAACCGAGGACGTCACGTCGAGCACCTCGGGACCCTCGGGTCCGGCAACCACTTCATCGAGATGTGCCTCGACGAGAACGATCACGTGTGGGTCATGCTGCACAGCGGCTCGCGCGGAGTCGGCAACCGCATCGGGTCCTACTTCATCTCGCTGGCCAAGAAGGACATGCAGCAGCACATCCACAACCTGCCGGACCAGGACCTCGCGTACTTCACCGAAGGGGCAACCCACTTCGAGGACTACGTGTCCGCCGTCGACTGGGCCCAGCGATATGCACGCGAAAACCGCCGGCTGATGATGGAGGCCGTCCTCCAGGCGATGCAGCGCGCGAAGCTCCCTCGTTTCAAGGCCGACCTGATGGCGGTGAACTGCCACCACAACTACGTGAACAAGGAGGAGCACTTCGGGGAGGAGGTGTTCGTGACCCGCAAGGGCGCCGTCTCCGCCCGGAAGGACGAGTACGGCATCATCCCGGGCTCGATGGGAGCGCGGTCGTTCATCGTCCGCGGACTTGGAAACCCGGACTCGTTCCATTCGTGCAGCCACGGCGCTGGCCGGGCCATGTCGCGAAGGGAAGCGAAACGTCGATTCAGCGTCGATGATCACGTCAAGGCCACGAAGGGAGTCGAGTGCCGCAAGGACAAGGACGTCATCGACGAGACGCCGATGGCGTACAAGTCCATCGACCAGGTCATGGAGGCCCAATCGGATCTCGTCGAAGTCGTGGCCACGTTGAAGCAGGTGGTGTGCGTGAAGGGCTGAGCAGGATGAGGGATTGCAGGTGTTGACGATCGATGGATCGCGAGGTGAGGGCGGCGGGCAGATCCTGCGCACCGCGCTTGGTCTCTCCCTCGTCACGGGAACTCCGTTCCGCATCGAGAAGATCCGCGCCGCTCGCGGAAAGCCGGGGCTGCTGCGTCAGCACCTGACCTGTGTGCTCGCTGCAGAGGCGATCGGACTCGCGACGGTGCGCGGAGCGGAGCTGCGCTCGACAGAGCTGGAGTTCGAACCGGGCAAGATCACACCGGGCAAGTACGACTTCCAGGTCGGGACTGCGGGCAGCACCTCGCTCGTACTGCAGGCGATCCTGCCGGCGATGCTGCGAGCACCCGGGCCGTTCGTCGTCACGGTCAGCGGCGGAACCCACAACATGAAGGCGCCGCCCTATGAGTTCCTCGACCGAGCGTTCGGTGATCAACTCCGACGCATGGGCGCCGACGTCCGTTTCGACCTCGATCGGCACGGGTTCTTCCCCGCAGGACGCGGCGCAGTCACCGCACACGTCACACCAGGGTCGTTGCGTCCGCTCGACCTGCTGGAACGCGGGGACCCGATCCACCGCCACTCGATCGCCCAGGTTGCACACCTCGATGAGAGCATCGCCGAGCGCGAGGCAATCGTCGTCCGGGAGAAGATGCGCTGGAACCCGTGGGAGTGCCGGGTAGAGCGCGTCGACGAATCTCTCGGGCCGGGCAACGTCGTGATCTTGGAGATCGGCCATGAGCACGTCACCGAAGTCTTCACGGGATTCGGTCGCGTCGGAACCAAGGCGGAGAAGGTCGCGGGCGAGGCCTGCCGCGAGGCGCGCGCGTGGCAGGACCTCGACGTCCCCGTGGGCAAGCACCTCGCGGACCAGCTCATGATCCCCTGCGCGCTCGCAGGCGGCGGGCAGTTCAGGACCGGCCCGCTGTCCTTGCACGCGACCACGAACCTGGAAGTGATCGAGGAGTTCCTCGACGTGCCATCCCGCGTCGAGGAGAACGACGACGGAACGGTGACGGTCGGGTTCGGCGACGAGGGTGCCGGTCGGTGACGGCGGATCCTGACCCAGAGCGGACCTGGAGAGCGTGTGCAGCAATCTGCTCTTCCGGGAGGTCCGCGCTCTCGTGAACGGGACGGTCAGGGACAGATCCGGACTTCGAGCGCGTTCGACGCCGCGACGGTAGCACCCTGAATCGCGTACGACTGGAGGTAGAAGGTGAGGCCGACGAGGGCCGGGTCGGAGGGGAGCGTGACCGGGACCAGCGTGGTGCCAAAGACGTCGGACGTGGGCTGGGCGAGCTCGAGAAACGTCAGGTCGACAAGCAGCGTCACCGCGGTGAACGGGACGGGGATCATGGCGGGAGCGGATGCCACGAGCAGCGGGGTGACCGATTGCGGAGGTCCGAACAGCGTGCGGAAGGTGAAGGTCTGGCCGATACCAGGCGAGCCTACGACGTCGAGCGCGATCGTCGACGCCTCCGAGGCCAGCATGTCATAGCGACGGACCCCACATGCGCCAGACGCATTGAGGAGGTCGGGAGTCGGAGTGGGGAACGTGACGAGCTGCGCACCGCCGTCGAAGAGGCGGCCGGTGCTCACGTCGGGTTGCTGGGGGCCGAAGGTCACCACGTCTTGCAGGGTGACACCGTCCGGCTGGAAGATCGCGATCTGCTCGCCGGCATCGTCGATCCTGAACGTCGCGTGGTACGGACCGTCAGTGGGCTCGTTGTCGGCCCAGACCAGCAGCGTGTCGCCGGGTAAGAGGATCGTGCCCGATGGGATCGCCCACTTCTGCGGCGCAGCGACGTCGTCGGTGAGCCAGAAGCCGGAAAGGTCCATCGCCGACGCCGTTGCATTGACGAGCTCGAACCAGTCCTCGTGTTCACCGACTTCGTCGAGGATGCCGTTGACGTTCTTGGCGAGGATCTCGTTCACGGACGCTGCTTCGATCACGAACGCCGCCTCGTTCAGCGCACTCCATTCGGAGCCATCGTAAGCCCGTGCCTTGACGGTGACCGACGAAGCGAGCATGACGGGGCCCGAGTACGCGGTCGCGCTCGAGGATGTGGCACCGCCCTCGAGCCGGGGGTCGGTGCCGTCCACCGAGAACCAGATCGTCGCGCCGGACGGCCCACTCATGGTGAGCGCGTACCCCGCGGGGACGGCTCCACCGTGCTGAGCGAACACCGGAGCGTCGAGGTTCGGATACAGATCACGGCTACGGAACTGGTTCAGGACGATCGCCGCACGCTGCGGCATGTACTGGTTGAGGATGCGATCGCGCTCCACGGTCCAGTGATCGTTGAGCGTGTACGGCGGGCCCGATGTCACGAACGCATCGCCCCATCGCGCCGATTCGAGGATCATCGCGTCCTCGATCTCGTCGGCGAGCTGGCTGTAGAGTGCGGACGGACGGTTGTTCTGCGGGTTCTGGGGATCCCACCCCGGATTCTGCGGATTCACGTACAGCGGTCCGCCGTTGAAGAAGAACCGGTGAAGGCGATCCCCAAACAGGACCTTGAACTCCTCGTTCTGACGCAGCCGATGATAGAGGCGCGCCGGCGAACCGTTGGTGCTCACGCCGGTCGAATCCCAGTTCACGTCCTTGATGATGTGCTCGGCGTCCCACGAGTACATCTTCCACTTCGCGCCCGGCGTGACGCGGTCATGGGCGGAGTACCAGTTGGAGGAGGGCCAGTCCTGCGAGAACCCGGTGAACAGGTTCAGGATCATGTAGTCGCAGAGGTTCTCGACGTCGAGGATCTGCTTGACTGCGTCGTACCCCGCCTGGCTTTGCACATACGTGCCGCTGCTCTGGTTGACGAGGTTCATCAGCGACAACCACCCCGCGTTGTTCCCGGACTGGACGTTGTTCTGGTTGTGGCGGATGACGTCCCAGTCGTCGGGATCGCCGCCTTCGTAGTCCGCCATGAAGTCCTCGTCCGGACGCTCATGGATGTTGTAGAGGCCCCAGTAGACGCCGTTGATGAACAGGTGCGTCCACTTGCCATGGGTCGCAACGCTGCCCATGTCCGCGTGCATCACGGCGGAGAAGTGATCCCGTAGGTACTGAGACGACTGCCAGCGATAGAGGAGGGTCGTCTGGGTCGCGTAGTAGGGCGCGTAGTTCCAGGTGAACGCGAAGTACGCATCGAGCGTCAACGTGTCGAAGCGGTTCTCGGCTCCGATCCCGAACAACGGGTAGTCGAGCTTGCCCGCGCCGTACGCACCCTTGAACAGGAGCCTCAGCGAGAGCTTCTTCGAACCCCACCGGCGCGTGGAGTTGTTACCGGACACGCGAATGCCCGCGTCGATGTGGAAGCCCTCGTTGCCGACCGGCTCGAAGTACTCGACGGACGTCAACGACTCGCGCGGGACAGCGGGATCGTTCGTGGGCGAGATGTAGACCCCCGTAGCGGGGTCGAGCCACTGATCGGCGTTCATGGCGAGGCTGACGACCGGGTGGTTGGTCAGCGCCGCCTGGAGCCGCCCCGCGTACGCGGGATTCGTCGTGACCGTCGGGTCCATCTCGTAATCGGCGGCGATGGACAGACCGTTGGAGCCCGTCCCGCCCCAGATCGTGGGGAGCCCGGGGATCTGGGCGCTCTGTGCGAAGACGTCCTGCGGAAACACGTAGGTGTGGGACATCGTGCGCGACGGGCCCCACCCCGGGAGGAACCCGCGCCCGCGTAGCACCATGCTGCCCGTGACGCTGATCGACGAGGAGTGGATGGGGCTCGTTTCGTCGGGAACGCTGCCATCCGTCGTATAGCGGACGACCGCACCCGGAGTCGCGCACGCGAGGTCCACGATGAACGACGAGGACTTGAAGCCGCGGGGCACGGTCGACGTAACGTCCGCGACGAAATCGACGACCGACGCCGTGTTCACGCTCCCGGGAGTCGGCTCGACGAGGAAGCCCGTCTGTGTCCCGTATCCTCCGGCAACCAACTCGGGGACGATGAGGAAGTCGACATTCGACGACGACGCGTTCAACCCCTGGATCGCGAGCACGTTCGCGCCCACGACGAGCGCGGGCAGCCCGGCGGTCGCGTCGTGGTCCTCGAAGATGACCGCCTGCGTATCCGGCCGGTTCGTGGTCGACGGCGAGTTGTACGCCAGCGTTCCCGGAGCGTTCGACGACGCGATCGGCGTCCCGTTGACGAACGCCGCGAAACCGTCGTCGTACTTCATGCGCAGCGTCATTCCCTCGAAGATGGAGGGATCGGTGACGTTGAACGAGACGCGGATGTAGGCCGACGAGTTGTTGGTGTACATCGACGGGCCGACGTCGAGACCGATGAGACTCTGGTAGCCCGTCCCTTGTTCGTAGCCGACCCCGGTCGTGCCCGTGAGCCAGCCCGACACCGGGCCCGACTGCCAGCTCGAGCCGAGGCTGCCGTTCGACGGAATGAACGCCTCGCAACCGGCGCCTTCCACCACGAGAACGGACGTGACCCCCTCGAGCCCATAGGCGACGTCGATGTGCTGCGGCGGGAACGCCGGCGCAAACTCGGTCGCGACTCCGCCACCTGGCGCATAGAGCCCGAGGTACTCCCCGTCGGCGCTGAGCTTGAAGTTGGTGTGAAGCTCCGACCCCGGACTGGCGCGGTCCTTGCCCGACGCGAACACCACGAGGTGGTCACCCGGCTGCAACGTCCACAAGGGGAACGTCCACTTCATCGGCAGTGACGCGTCATCAGTGAGCGTCCAGAAAGCGAGGTTCAAGGCCGCTGCGCCAGTGTTGCGAACCTCGATCCAGTCCGACGAGTCGCCGTCTTCGTCGTCGAGCGTCCCGCCGTTGCGGGCCATGAACTCGGTGATGACGGCCTGGCCCGGGAGTACGGGGACAGGGAAGACGGTCAGGAGGAACAGGGCGCAGACGAACGGAAGGAGAGAGCGGCGCATGCGCCGATAGTATCAGCCCGCGTCCTCGTCCTGGCCTCCCAACGTCAGCGAAGCCCGCGTAACGCCGTCGAGCTGGCGCAGAGCGGCCACCATCGCGGTGCCCTCCGCATCCCCGACATTGATCTCGTAGATCATGCGGGTCCCTTTGCCCTGCCCGGCGTCGCGGGCCACGAGCAATCGCCAACTCTCCGCATGGGTTCCCAGGACGGGCGTCACGAGGTCGTCATAAGGCCCGATACCGTCGAAACGGATGCTCAGGCGCCCATGGATGTCGGGGCTGCCGTCCGCATCCTTCGCGAACAGCGAGAGAGCGACCGAGACGACCCCGACGAGGAGCCCGCCCACGAGCGCGACCTCAGGGTTGCGCGCCCCCACCGACAGGCCGACGGCCACCGCGTAGATCACGAACGCCGTATCACGAATGTCGCGAACGGGAGTCCGGAAGCGGACAATGGCCAGCGTCCCGACCAGCGTGAACGCCGCCGCCGCGTTGTTCCCGATCGCCAGGGTGACCACCGAGATCAGCATGGACAGGAGGACCAGCGTCTCCGCGAGTCCGGTCGCGCCCGTCCGACGGCGGGACGAGAACTTGTATATCCCGGCGACGAAGAAACCAAGGGCGGCCGCGAGCGCGATGCTGCGTACTACCTCGGGGAACTCGAGCGGTACTTGCGGATCAGTAGATCCGAACCAGTCCTCGAAGAATTCACTCGGCTTCTGCATCCGACGGTACATCCACGGGCGCAAGCCCCACGGCTTCGATCCCGCGCCCGTACTTGGAGAAGCTGCCGCTCTCCTTCTGGATGAGCTGCATGACGGTTTCGAAGCAAGGCGGCATCGTCTCGTCGAACTTCAGTTCGAGTACGACCGCGTCGGTAACGGGCGTCGGTTCGACGGGCGGTGCGAACACGTCCTCGACGTCAAGCGCGACCTGGACCCGAACCTCGCGATCGATCGTCAGGCGCGCCGAGCTCGGACCGTTCCATGCCGATCGCTCGTAGAGCACGAGCAGCGTCGGCCGCAATCCGCCGGCGTCCGCTTCCTCGCGGAACGAGCCCGGCCAGCCGTTGAAGTCGGCGCGACCGTTCAGCACGCGGTCGAGGCAGTCGAGGTCCAGGCCTTCGCGGCGCTTCCGCACGACGTTGCCCCGGCGACGCTTCCGCTCGAGCCACACGACATCCTCGTCGCCGTAGCGGCGGATGCGGTACTTGGTGCTGCCGCGGTCCGACGTCCGGTGATAGATGTCGAGGTTGGGGCTGTCGAGGTACAGGGTGCGGATCGAGTACGACGCGTCCCCGTCCTGAGCGAAGGCGTCCCGCTCGAGGTTCTTCGAAGCCCATACGCGCACCGCCTCCACCTCCACCGAGGTCAGGATGATCTTGTGCTCGTACCGCAGAAAGCGGGTCTGGGTCGTGCGGCCGTTGCCGGTCATTCGGGAGTCGTTCGTGAGACTGACGAGGGCCATCGAGGACGGCCGCGCCTACGGAGTCGAGATCGGTGAGGGTCGTCGAGTGTACCTCGGAACGCCCGAAGGCAACATCTCGGAGGGTCTAGCCGATCAGGCCCCGAAGAGCCCGATTGACAACAGCTGAAACCGGGTGAAGTTTCACGCAACCGGGGAATCCGCGTCGGGGCCCCGTGTTATATGAACCTTACGCCATGGACCGTCCTGCCTTTCCCGATTCCATTCTCGACGCCCTGAATCCCGCCCAACGAGAAGCGGCGAGCATCATGGACGGTCCGCTGATGGTGCTGGCGGGGGCCGGAACCGGCAAGACCCGGACCATCACCCACCGCATCGCATGGATGATCGAGCAAGGGGTCCCGGCGTCGGCCATCCTTGCTGTGACCTTCACGAACAAGGCTGCCCGAGAGATGCGGGAGCGGGTCCGGCACTTGACCGGGCGCTACGACGTCCGTCTGAACACATTCCACTCGTTCTGTGTCATGTTCCTGCGGGAGGAATTCCCGGTCCTCGGGCGGGCGCCGGACTTCTCGATCTACGACGACGGCGACGCCCTGTCTCTCGTGAAGCGCGTGCTGGACGACGCGTCGCTCGACCTCGAGACCCACAAGGCGCAGACCGTCCTGAACAAGATCGGCCGTTGGAAGATGCGCGAGGTCCCGCCCCGGGAGGCGCAGGACACTTCAGACTCCCTCACGAAGGAAGTCGCCCGGATCTACGAGGCCTACGACCGGGCGCTGGTCGAAGCGAACGCGTGCGACTTCGACGACCTGCTGCTGCAGGCGCTGCGGATCCTCCGGGACCACGACGAGGTGCGGGCGCGCTGGAATCGCCGACTGACCCATGTCCTGGTGGACGAGTTCCAGGACACGAACACCGTCCAGTACGCGCTCGTCCAGCTCCTGACGGCCGACACCGGCAACCTCTGCGTCACGGGCGATCAGGACCAGTCGATCTACTCGTGGCGGGGAGCCGAGCCCGGCAACTTCGACCAGTTCCTGGAAGATCATCCCGAGGCTCCGATCGTGCGTCTGGAGCAGAACTACCGGTCGACCAAGCACATCCTCGGAGCGGCTGCGTCCGTCATCAGCTGCAACCGATATCGCATCCCGAAGACGTTGTGGACCGACATCGAGGACGCCGAACCCGTCCGCGTCGTCGGGTTCGTCGACGACTACGACGAGGCCCGTGCGATTGCGAAGGCGATCCGCGACTTCGAGGCTGAGGGGATCCGTCCGGAGACGATCGCCGTCTTCTACCGCACGAACGCGCTGTCACTTCCAGTCGAACGCACACTGTTGCAAGAGGGCATCCCCTACATCGTGGTCGGCGGGCTGGAGTTCTTCGGCCGCCAGGAGGTGAAGGACCTTCTCGCGTACCTCCGGTTCCTCGCCAACCCGCGAGACGTGGTCTCGCTGGCTCGCATCCTGAACGTCCCCCCGCGCGGTATCGGCAAGAAGACGCGCGAACAGGTCGTGACCCTCGCGGCGACCCAGGGCCGACCCATCGGCGACCTCCTGCGCGATCCGGACGCCTTCACCGATTTCACCCCCCGCGCCCGGGCCGCGCTCACTGACTTCGCAGAGAAGCTCGAACGCTTCGACTCCCGTCGGGAGTCGCCCGTTGGCGACCTGATCAACGAGATCCTCAACGTGACTGGCTACGCCGAGTATTGGCAAAAGAAGTCCTCGAAGTCCGGCTCCCTCGAGCCGTATCAGAACCTGGGCCAGTTCGTGACCCTGGCTCAGGAGTTCGATCGATTGCAGAAAGGACGGCTTCCGGAGTTCCTCACTCAGGTCGCGCTCCTGACGGATCACGATCGGACGGAGCGGCGCGACCACGCCGTCTCCTTGATGACGTTGCACACGAGCAAGGGACTGGAATTCGAAGCAGTGGTCCTGATCGGGGCGGAGCACGGGATGCTGCCGCACGCGATGTCGAGTGATTCCCTCGAGGGTTTCGAGGAGGAGCGGCGCCTGTTCCACGTCGGAATGACGCGGGCGAAGCGGCGGCTCGTGATCACGTGGGCGGGTGCGCGCACCCGCTTCGGGCGACGTTCGGCGGCGACGCCCTCACCGTTCCTCGATGAGCTGGGCGACGTCGGAGTCGAGCACCACGGCGGTCCGACTGCGGAGGCGGTGGCCATCGGCGAACGGGTTGAGTGGGACGACGACGCGCACCCGTTGGCTCAAGCGCGAAAAGGCACCCCCGTCTGGCATCCGGACTGGGGATCAGGCGAGATCGTCGGCGTCCAAGGGCGCGGCCAGGGGCTCGACCGCAAGGCGGTGGTCGAGTTCGAGGACGGCCGTCGCGTACTCGTGCTGCGCCATTCCAACCTCGAGCTCCGCGAGGACGACGTCTTCTAGGTCTCGGCTCACGCCGGAGGCCTTTGTTAGAGTACGCGGCGCGATGCTGACGCTGGTCGTGGAAAACGCGGGGCGACGGGAGACGTTCACGTTTCCTGGCCACTCCATCACTGTCGGACGGGCGGAAGACTGTGACCTCCGGATCACGTCCCGCTTCGTCTCGCAACACCATTGCCGCATCGAGGCCCTCGAAGGCGCCGGCGTCAAGCTGATCGACCTCGACTCCCAGAACGGAACCTGCGTCGAAGGCGAGGACATCAGCCAGACCCGGCTGCGCCCGGGGCATCGCATCGAGATCGGTCCGATCCTGATCTGGTTCGGCCACGCTCCGACCGAGCACACCGCGTCCCTCGAGGGCGAGGTCGATGAGGTGACGGACCCCGTCGACGAGGACATCCAGATCTCGGCCCGGGTCGGGCAGGGGGTCGGCGCGCGACTGCGCGAAGCCATGACCGATCTCATGATCGAGTATCGGAAGGGCTTCGGCGATGAACGCGGCCTGACCGAGATCGAGGAGGCGATCCTCGAGGTGTCGCGGCGCATCTTCCCGCGCACCGCGTTTCGGCAGTCGGTGGAGGCCGGGCGGCTCCTCGCGGTGACGCGGGAGATGACTGCCCACACCGACCTGACCCGCGTTCTGAACATGATCATGGACGCTGCCGTCGAGATCACCGACGCCGAACGGGGTTTCCTCGTCCTGCGCGATGATGGCGGCCAGTGGAAGGTGAAGACGGCGCGCAACTTCGACCAGGAGTCCGTACGCGGCGCGGAGCACAAGATCTCCCGCAGCATCGCCCAGCAGGTCGCCAAGACGGGCAAACCGGTCTGTACCGTGAATGCCCAGGAGGACCAGCGGCTGCAGGCGTTCGCCTCCGTGAGCGAGCTGAAGCTCCGAGCGATCCTGTGCGTCCCGCTGCTGCTCCGCGAGAACGTGGTCGGCACGTTGTATCTGGACAACCGGTTCAAGGACGGCGTGTTCGGCGAGCGCGAGCTCTCGCTCATGGAGAGCTTCGCCGACCATGCGGCGATCGCCCTCGAGAACGCGCGCCTCTATCAGAAGAACACCGAAACCGAGGCGGAGCTGGAGCGCCGGACCACCGAAGTCGAAGAGCTGGCCCGGGTCCTGGACGAGCGGATGAAGAAGGCCACCGAGGCGAACGCCGAGGACCTGAAGCCGCTGTCTCGCGACCACCTCGTCAACGACTACAGCAATATCATCGGCGAGAGTCCGACGATGATCGAGATGTTCCGCCTCCTCGACCGGGTCTCCAATTCCGATATCCCGGTGCTCGTGATCGGCGACAGCGGGACCGGGAAGGAGCTGGTCGCCGAGGCCGTCCACCGCAACTCGAACCGTCGGTCGAAGCCGTTCGTCAGGGAGAACTGTGCGGCGATCCCTCAGTCGCTCATGGAGAGCGAGTTCTTCGGCTACAGGAAGGGTGCCTTCACGGGCGCAAACACCGATCGCAAAGGCCTCTTCGAACAAGCCCACGGCGGCACGTTGTTCCTCGACGAGATCGGGGAGATGTCGGGGGAGATGCAGTCGAAGATGCTGCGCGTGCTGGAGAACGGCGAGATCCGTGCCGTCGGCGCGCGCGAGACGGTGCAGGTCGACGTCCGCCTCATCACGGCCACCAACCGCAACGTGCGGCAGATGGTCGAGGAGAAGACGTTCCGCGAGGATCTCTTCTATCGCCTGAACGTGATCACCGTGGAGACGCCGCCGCTGCGCAACCGCATGGAGGACATCCCGCTACTGGCGGACTTCTTCCTCGCGCGGGCCGCCGAGGCCACGAAGACACCGCCCAAGACCATCGACCCGCTGGCAATGAGGTACCTCCTGTCGTTCCACTGGCCGGGGAACGTCCGGCAGCTACAGAACGAGATCCAGCGGGCGGTCGCGCTGTCCGGCCCGGTGATCTCCATGGACGACCTGGCCAGCGAAATCACCGCGAACCGTACGCTCGCCACCGATGCCCCGACGGGGAAAGGCGGGCTGAAGGACCTCGTGAAGCTCGCGACGCATCAGAAGGAGCGCGAGATCATCCTGCGCACCCTGAAGGAGTGCAACTGGCGTAAGTCAGAGACTTCCAAGAGGTTGCAGATCTCCCGCCCCACGCTCGACCAGAAGATCAGGCTCTTCGGCCTCGCCCCCTACATCGAGAAGGGCAAGCAGAAGAACTAGCCGGCGCAGCGGAGTGCCCTCAGCGGCGGTCCGGCGCTGTAAAAAGGCTCTTACAGGAGCCGCGCCCTCCCGTTCCCGGTCACCGCCGCAAGCCGTTCCCTGGTCGTGTCTTCCGTATCGGATAGGATCCAGGACCCCCGCACTCGGGGGCATGGGGTTTGCTGTTGGTCCTGGCCAGACCGATCCACCACGAGCCCTGCAAGCCCGGAGCACAGATTTGAAAGCCGAGACTCCCGTCACGCCCCGGCGGCTGATCATCGAGAAGAACGGAACCCGCGAGATCTATGAGATCCTCGAGGACAGTCTCGTCATCGGACGCGACGACTCCGCTGATCTGACTCTGGATGACCGGAAGATCTCGCGCCACCATGTCGAGATCCGCCGGACCGGCTCCGTCCTGACCGTCCGGGACCTCGAAAGCAGCAACGGAACGACCGTCAACGGACGCGACGTGAGGCGCATCACCGAGCTTCACCGCGGCGACGTCGTGGGAGTTGGCGACCTGCGGATCTTCATCGACGCGGCAGGACAGGCCGCTCCGACCCCCGTCGTCGCAGCCCCCGCCCCGACCACCATGCCCCCCGCGCCCAGTGAAGACGCGCCGGCCATCGGTGCGCGCGGAGGTCGCCGTAGCCATCGTTCGTCCACGGCCATCCTCGCCGCCTCGGTCGCGGTCGTGCTGGCCGTCGGCTGGTTCATCGCGAAGGACCACCTCGGGTCCGCCAGCGGCGACACGAGCCCGGTGACGGATGGCAACCCTCCCGTCGAAGAGGTCGCAAACGGTCCGGACAGTCCCGGCACGAACACGAACGACTTGACCGACGTGCTGCCGGCGGCCAGTGATCCCGCCGACCTCACCCGCGACTTCGAGCTCGCCGTCCTCGACGAGCGATTCGAGAACGCCTGGAGCCTCCTGCATCGCCTCCACCAACACCGCAGCGGTCCGCTGAAGAACCAGCTCGACGCCGCGATGGCCGAGGCGCTCACGGAAACGGTGGCCGAAGCCAACCGGCTCAAATCGTCGCTCGGTACGACGGTGGCGTCGCGGTTCCTCAACATGCGGTTGAAGGACTTCCCGGACCAGAGCACGGCGCACACCGAGCTGACGGGTCTGCTGCTCGAGTTCGGCCCAAGGCCGAAGCGCAAGCCAGAGGTGGAGGTCGTCAACAACGACCCCTCGGGTCCCTCCGCGTCGAAGGTCTCGAGCCGCGATCCGGCCAAGACGACCGAGGTGCGCAAGCCCAAGCCCCTCGCCACCGACGTCATGGACAAGGCCGAGAAGGCCCTCGACCTGGGTGACGCGGCGCTGCGCGACCGCAAGCTCGACGTCGCCGCCAGCCACTTCGACGAGGTCGTCTCGCTGCTGGAATCGTACGCAGGGCCGCACCGCTTTCGCCGGCGGGCTGAACGTCAGCTGCGCGTCGTCGGGGCCAAGGTCGCGTTCGTCGACGGACTCGTGGCCGCGGTCGGGATCGACCCGAGCGCGCTGGGCCGCATCCCGCACCTCCCCGGGCAATCCGGCGCGGTGCAGAAGATCGATCGCGACGCGATCGTCTTCGCGAGCCAGGGCAAGCCGGTCAAACTCGCCTGGCGCGTCGTGCCACTGCGAGCGATGGTCGCGATCTGCACGAAGGCCAGGCTCGACCCCAAGTTCATGGTCGACGCATCCCGCGTGCTCCGCGAGTACGGCGCCGGGGACGAGGCCGACAAGATCCTGATCCGCGCCGTCAAGCGCGACAAGGAGCAGAAGCCCCGCATCGACCAGGCCCTCGCCGATGCGCGCCACATGCCGCTTCCCGAGCAGGGGTTCACGCTGATCGACGACAAGTGGTTCTCCCCGCGCGAGCTGGCGCGAAAGAGGCTCAACGACACGATCGACGCTGCGGTCGCTGCCATCGAGGACGACGATCCCGCGGCCCGCAAGGACGCCATCGAGGTCCTCATGGGTCTCGGCGACTCGGCACGATCGAGCCTGCACCGCGCGCTCCTCATGCGGAAAGCGATCCTCAAGGAGCGTCTCGGCAAGAGCAAGTCCGCCAAGGCGCTCGGCGAGTTGGGTGGTCAGCGAACGAAGCTCGACGAAGCGAGAGACTTCGCGCTCAAGCTCATCTTCGACACCGCCAAGTACCCGTATCCGTATCGCCCGCCCGCGGCGAGCCAGGAAGCGTACGCGCTCTACCGCGAGCACCAGCCCATCGTCGATGAGCGGGTCACCGCCGTCCGCAAGATCTGGGAAGATCCGCGAGAGATCAATCTCGCCGACCGCATTCACGACATCGTGAAGGAGATCAAGGAGGTCAACGACGCCATCCGGGACGCGGCATTCGGCGAGCCCACGGAAGATCCGGCGCCGTGGCTCATGCACCTGCCCAACAAGGGCGTCAAGATCACGATCCGCAACATCGCGAACAGTGCGCAGGACCGTCAGCGCATCGACACGTCGGACATCGTGATGGCGAAGAACGCTCGCAGCCCCAGCGAGGCGCACCGCGGCGAGTCCGCCCAGTGCAGGATCACGAACGACTATCGCATCATGATGGGTCGGTGGGCCGTCCGGCTCTACGATCCGCTGATTCGCGCGTCGCACGGCCACTGCAACGACATGAGCACGCGCGGCTTCTTCTCGCACACGTCCCCCGTTGAGGGCAAGCGAACGCCGAGCGACCGCATCCGGAAGGAAGGGATGAACCCCGTCGGCGCGAGCGAGAACATCGCGATCAACGGCGGCCCGCAAGGCGCGCACAACGCCTGGGTGCACTCCCCGGGCCACCATCGCAACATCCTCGGACGCGCCTGGCGCCTCATGGGTCCCGGCAACGTCGGACGTTACTGGTGCCAGAACTTCTGCGTCTCGGACCGCAATGCAGACAAGCCGGCCGAGGACGAGAAGGACGACGAGGACAAATAGTCCCTCGCGACTCAGGATCAGCCACTCCTCATGAACGGAAAGCTCATCGTCAGCGAGGCGGGGCGTGACCGCGTCCACGAACTCTGCGACGAGCGCACGGTGATCGGCACCGGCGTCGATGCCGACCTCCACCTCAAGCAGGCGGAAGTCGCATCCGCGCACTGTGAGATCAAGCGCACCTCATCCGGTTTCAAGATCGTCGACCTGGAAACGGCGTCCGGCACGACAATCAACGGCAACGTCGTCAATCAGCACGCACTCCAGAACGGCGACACCATCCAACTCGGCGCAGCCCGGCTGACGTACCTCGGAGACTCCGCGGCCACCAAGGCCAAGCCGAAGTCCGCGCCACCGTCGCCCCTGACCTTCCACCCCACCAACGAAGAAGGCGAACCCCGCCGCTTCTACCGGCACGAAGGTCAGTCCGGCCTCGGCGCGGGTCCGAAAGCGGCGCTCATCCTCGCCGCCCTCAGCATCCTTGCTCTGATACTCGTCTGGCTCGGGAAGAGCATCCCCAACGAGGAAGGCCGCAAGCAGCTCCAGGAAGCGCAGGCCCTCATCGCGAAGAAGAACGTCGGCTCAGTCCGAAAGGGCCTCCGCCTGCTCGAGACGCTGCCTCCCGGCACCATCCAGGAACGCACGCTGGAGGAAATGAAGGAGAAGGCGAAGGAGAAGATCTTCAACCTCGAGCGGGGCAAGACCAACATCGAGGCCGAGAACGAGTTCCGACGCATCCTCGAATACCACCTCTCTCACAAGAACGACACGGGCTACCTGCGCAGCCAGATCCCGCTCTTCAAGAAGCGCTACCCCGACAGCCAGCGGATCGAGGAGCTCGAACGGCGCCTCAGCACCGCTGCCGGTGGTGGTGCCTCCAAGCAAGCCGCGTGGGACGCGGCCGAAGACGGGCTGCGCACTTTCCTCGGCAAGGACGACTACAAGGGCGCCTTCGACGTCCTCAAGCGGATGGAGGCCGACGACGACTTCGTCCGCGGCCACGGCACCCGCATCGCCACCTACCGCGGCACCCTCGAACGCCAGTTCGGGCGGCACTTCGCCAAGGAAAAGACCCGCGCCCTCGCCCTCCACCAGCAGGGCAAGGTCGAGCTCGCCAAGCGGATCTATCAAACCCTGGCGAGCGTGGGGTGCGAACCCTATTCGTCGCAAGCGAAGCTGCTGCTGACGAAACTCCAGTAGGCGCTCGGTCGCGCTGGCCGGGAGCGTTGGTTGGCTTCCAGCTCTGTGGGTTCTCATGGAGGAACCCATGAAGAGAAACCACCGAGCCGGAAGCTGGAGAACGCGCCCGCTCGCTACGTCCGCATCGTCTCGAAGAGAATCAGCCCCACCGCTCCGAAGAGGATGATCGGCAGCCAGGCTCCGAGGACCGGGTTCAGGACTTCGTCGCGGCCGCCGAGGTCCTGCATGACGCTGGACACGGCGAAGAAGGCGATCGAGAGGAGGAGGCTCACACCCGCCGCGACGAACGGGGTCTTCCGCGCGGCGCGGAGGACCAACGGAAGGCCCATCAGCAGAAGCACCATCGTGCCCAGCGGGTACGCGAAGTGGGCGTGGAGCAGGAGCCGCAGGTTGGAGCGGTGCGGGTACCGGTTGATCATGCGGCGGAGGTCGCCGACGTCGAGGAACAAGAGGCTCCGCGATTCGATCTCGATGTCCCGGGGAGTGAGCTTCGTCTCGATCAAGACGGTCTCGTCACCGGGGTCGCCCGCGACGACGATCCAACGACCACCTTCCCAACGAACGGCTTCCCAATGGCGGCGCGGCTTCGCCTCGAGACCACCGACCACGATGTTGAGGCCGCGGGCCGTCTTGGTCGCGATCTCGTATTCGCGGATATGCCAGATGCGGCCCTCGGCATCGCGGATCTGCGGCGGCCGGATCGACGGCGATTCGTTGGCCTTGCCTTTGAACAGACGCTCGACTCGGTGGCGCTCCTCCGCGATCTTCGGAAGCACACTCTCGCGAACGCCCGCAAACAGCAGCGAGAGCAGGAACCCGGCGGCGAGGACGGGCACGCTCAATCGACGAAACGAGATCCCCGCGACCAGAACCGGTACGAGCTCGTTCTTCCGGGACATCTGCTGCACCGCCCACATCCCACCCATGAGGATCGTGAACGGCGCGGTCTGGACGATGACGAAAGGCAGGTTGAGTCCGTAGTAGAGGCAGAACCCGTAGAACGGTGTCCACCCCTGTGCGCGGAACGCCTCCGACGCCTTGCCGAGATCACCCAGCTGGTTGAAGAAGTGGATGACCAGGTACATCCCGCAGAAGAACACGAACGCCGCGAACCACGCCTGAAAGAACGCGCTGAGCACGTAGCGATCGATCCGCTTCATGGACGCAGGACCTTCCGGAAGATCCAGGCGGCCAGCGCGGCCAGCGCAGCGTTCCCGATCCACAGCGCGGGCATGATCGGGATGAACCCTTCTACGGCCATCCAGCTACCCGCCATCTCGAGCGGGTAGTACAGGCCGATCACCACCAGGAATCCGACGAGGAACACGAGCGCGCGGTTGCTCGTTCCGCGCCACAACCCGAGCGCGGCGCCAAGGAACGAGAAGAACATCCCCGAGAACGCGAACGCGACGCGCTGGTGGTACTCGGCGTGGTACTCACGCGCCTTCTCCAGCAGCTTGCTCCGCGCCTTGCCGGGCGGACCCGCGAACGCGCGCACCTCGTACTTCTCCGCCCGGACCAGCAGCTCCTCGTAGCCGCAGTCGGACTCGCGCTTGTTCTTGTGCTTGGTGCCGAAGTTCCCGAGGTGAAGCGGGGTCACGAGAGTCCCCGCTCGTTGAACGGGGCCGTCTCCGCGCTGGTGGCGGACCTCGTGCAGCCGCAACGTGAGGATATTGGTCCGTCGGTCGAGGCGGGGCTTCGCCCACTTCGCCCAGATACTGTCCTTCGGGTTGCGATCGTCATCGAGGAGAAAGAGCTGCAGGCCCACGAGTACGAGGTGCCCGTCCTCGTCCTGGCGCAACGCCTCCCAGCTCGCGCTCCAGGTGTCCTCCTCGATCGTACGGTCGTTCTTCTTGAGGACGCTCTCGATGTTCGTGAGCACGTCCTGCTCCAACTCGACCCGACCGCGGAAGTGCGCCGCGGGCATGGCGTCGCCCTGCAGCCAGGCGAGCGAGCAGGTGCACACCGCGCCGACCAGGAGCGCCGGTATGATCGTCTGCCAGGGGTGGATCCCCGCTACCCGCATCGCGGTGAACTCGCCGTCGGCGCGCGCTCGCCCGTACGTGAAGATGCTCGACGCGAGCACGGTCAACGGGAGCGTCAGATAGAGCGTCGAGACGGCCTGATAGCCGGTGTGACGCAGGATGACCGAGAACGGGACTCCCTCCGCCCGGCTCGCGCCCAGCACGAGCGCCAGCGCCACCATGAAGAAGATGGCGAGGATCGCCACCACGGTAAGCGCCGCGTTGAGAACGAGTTCAGCGAGCAGGTAGCGGTGTAGCCGCTTCATGATCAGAGGTCTGGGTTGGCGCCGGGAGCGCAGGCATCCTACCGCCGCTCCCGGCGTACCGGCAGCTGGTGCGAATCCTCGACCCCGGACGGATCAGGGCATTCTGACGATCTCCGACCCGCGGTCGCATATTGCCTGTCCTCCGGCGGCTCGGATCCGTATCCTGCATTTGCCTGGCCAGCCTGCTACAGGCAGAGAGGATCGTTCCGGAATCGGAGCGAGGAGTCCGTCTCGAGGACCGTCAGGAGACACACCGTGCGTCACTCGCTCACCTGGTTATTGCTCGCTTCCGCCCTGCTCGGGCAGCCCGCCCTCGATATGCAGGACCTCACGGTCACGACCATCGCGACAGGTATCCAGCACGCCGGCGATATCGAGGTAGACGCTCAGGGGAACGTCTGGGTCATCCAGATCCAAGGTACGGTCGGCGGGTCCGGCGGTCGCATGACCCGCATCTCCCCCACCGGCACCGTCACGACGAACCTCGGCGCTCCGCTGTCCGAGATGGGACAGATGATCCGCGCGCAGGACGGCTTCATCTACTACTGGATGAACACGGGCGGCGGCACGACACAGTTCTGCCAGCTCTTCCCCAACGGTGCAATCGTCACCATCAGCACCTATGTCGGGCGCGTCGCTCTCGGCATCGCCCAGGACTCGCAGGGTCGCTTCTACATGGGCACCAAGGTGGGTTCGAGCTTCACCGGCGTCCTGCAGCGCAACTCCATCAACGGCGTGCTTACCACCTATAGCTCCGGCATCCCCGGCAACGACCATCGCTACCTGAAGATGGATCCGCTGGACAACCTCTACGGTTCGAACCAGCAGTCCATCTACTCCCTCCCGCAGGGCGGCGCAGCGGCCGTCCGGTACACCGCCAACGGTCTCGGCGGCGCCGGATTCCTCAACGGCTTCGACCTCGGCTACTTCGCCGACCAGTTCACAGCGGTCGAGCGCACCATTGGCGGCACCAACCCAAACAACAACCGCTTGATCAGCGTCACTCCGGAAGGCTACTCCACTCGGATCGCCGACCTCGGCGCGATTATCGGAGGCGGCCCCGCCGTCGTGTGCCGCGACCTCGCGGGTACGGGCTACTACGTTCTCGCCCAGGGCACGCTCTACCACATCACCGGCGCGCCCGGCATCCTCACCGTCGGTTCACCCGCGTTCGGCCAGATCCAGGCTCGCGTCGACCACATCGGCTCCGCCCCGTTCATCCTCGCGGCCGACTCCCCGGGCATCAATCTCATGATCCCCGGCTTCGGAGACTTCGCAACGTCGCTCGGCACGGGTCCGGGCTGGTTCCTCCTGTTGGACGGCCTGGGCGCATTCGCCGGCGCCGACCCCTTCGCGACCTGCCCCTGGACCTTCACCGTCAACAACCCCTCGCCCGCCGGCCTCACCCTGACGTTGCAGGCGTACATCCTTGACGTCGCAGCGAACAACGGGCTGATCCTGATCACGAATGCGGTAAACGTCAACATCTGACGCGAACCCAGGAGGGGAAACGGCCGCTGCTGACTTGCGGTGGCGGTTGCGGTGGGCGTCGGTGGCTTCTCATGGGGAACCCATGGGTTCTTGTGGCCATCGAGCCCGAAGTTCGCATACGCCCCGCTCGCCGGCGCGACTAAGATGGCATCTCCCCGTCTCCCCCGAGAGATCGCCAATGCCTCGCCTTCTCGTTCTCCTGGCCATGGTTGCCGGCTGTACCGCGGCGCAAACGACCCAGGTCCGGATTCATCTGTCGTCGCAGGATCAGGTGGATACCCTCGTCGCGCTCGACGTCGACCTCGGGTGTGCGTGTGGGGGAACGCCTCATGCCGGGCATGACGCGGACGTGTTCCTACGGGGCAAGAGTGAGTATGCGCGACTGGTGAACGCCGGGTTCGCGCCTCGAGTGGTGCACGATGACGTCGAGACGTTCTACCGGTCGCGGTTTGCCTCCTTCGGTGCGCGCAACGGCGTACCTTCGTTCGGGCAAGGGTCGATGGGCGGGTACTTCACGTACGCGGAAACGGTCCTCTTCCTCGACGATCTGCAGACGCAGTATCCGCAGGTGATGTCGCCAAAGGTCTCGTTGGGGACGTCGCTCGAAGGGCGCGACCTGTGGATGTGGAAGATCTCCGACAACCCGGGGCAGGACGAGAACGAACCGGAGATCCTGATCGACGCGTTGCACCATGCCCGGGAGGCGGGGACGGTGATGTCCGCGTGCCACATCGCGCGGACGCTGGTGCAGAGCTACGGCAGCGATCCGGAACTCACGACGCTCGTCGATCAGCGTGAGATCTTCATCGTGCCGATCGTGAACCCGGACGGCTTCGTGTACAACGAGACGACGAATCCCGGGGGCGGCGGATTGTGGCGGAAGAACCGGCGGCCCAATGGCGACGGGACGTTCGGTGTCGACCTCAATCGCAACTACGGATACCTGTGGGGATTCGACAACACCGGATCGAGCCCGACGACATCGTCCCAGACGTATCGCGGGACCGCAGCGTTCTCGGAGCCCGAGACGACGGCGATGAAGACGTGGGCCGAGGGGCGGAACCTGCGGTTCAACCACACCATGCACTCGTACTCGAACCTGGTGTGTCTACCGCCGAGCCATCAGGCTGGAGCGTACGCGCCCCCACCGCTCGATCAGCACTACCTCGCGATGACCAGCGATCTGCTGGCGATGTCTCCCGGCTACAACCCCGGGCCGACGTGGCAGGTGCTGTACCCGATCAATGGCGGGAGCGATGACTGGTACTACGGCAGCCTCTACGGGGGGCTGCAGGTCTATTCGTACCTCACCGAGCAAGGCTCGGGGTCGGATGGGTTCTGGCCGGCGACCAACCGCATCTTGCCCATCGCCGAAGAGGCGCTGCTCTACGCGCTCTATGCGATCCGGATCGCGGGAGCCGACTTGCGGCTGCCCACGACGGTCGTGACCGAGACGAGCGGCGGCGTGCAGCCCGGCGTATGGGAGTCCGGGGAGACGCTGCTCGTCTCGGGCTCGGTTGCCAACGGTGGGACGCTCGCCGACCCGGTCGCGTTCGCCGTCGAGAGCACGAACCCGTGGGTGCAGATCTCGGGCAGTCCCGTGGCCGTCGGCACGGTCGGTCCGTTCTCGACCGCCAACGCCGGGCCGGTGACGGTGATCATCGCAGCGAGCGCGCCCTTGGGGGCGCCGATCTCGTTCGACGTGGTTGCGACGTCGCCCAGCGGGCTGCCGGCGCGCGTGACCCACTCGCAAATCCTCGGGGCCCAGTCCGTCACTGCGGTCGACCACGACTTCGAGGTCGCATCAGGCTGGACCGTCGGATTCCCCGGCGACAACGCGACCGCGGGCATCTGGACCCGCACGGACCCCGTCGGCACCACGTCGTCGGGCAGTCTGTTGAACCCCGAGGATGACCACACGCCCACTCCCGGCACCGACTGCTGGTTCACGGGCCTGCACACCGGAGGCAGTGCGGGATCGCAAGACGTCGACGGCATCACGACGCTCGTCTCGCCGGTGTTCGATCTCACGGGCGTACAGGACCCCATCCTGACCTACTGGCGGTGGTTCGCCACGACCGGCAACGACACGCTGGAGATCGGCCTCTCCAACGACGCCGGCGGCTCGTGGACCGTCGTCGAGACGATCTCGGGTCTCCAGAATCAGTGGACCGAGATCACGACGGACCTGCGCTCCCACCTGCCGACCACCAACGCGATGCAGCTCTACTTCCGCGCGGCCGACGACCCGAACAACAGCCTCTGTGAAGCGGCGATCGATGACGTGACGATCTCGGGGGCCGTGGCTGCCGCCATGCTGACCGCCACCGGATCGTCCGCCCCGGGCACGACGTTGGACCTCGACCTGTCGAGCCCGTGGTTCCCGGGCCGACCGTATGTTCTCGGCGCCGCGCTCTCCGCACAATCCGGCTTCTCGTTGCCGCCGCTCGGCACTGTCCCACTGGACCTTGACCCGCTGTTCTACTTCGTTCCGCTCGCGCCCCAGATCTTCACCGGATTCACCGGTCAGCTCGACGGCGCGGGACTCGGACAGGGCCAGGTGGTCGTCCCGAACGACCCCACGCTCTCGGGTCTCCCCGTGTTCTACGCCGGCGTCGTCATCGACGCGGGACTACCGGCCGCCCTGACCGGTGGCGTCCGCGTCGTCATTCCCTGAGCTCCCGCAAACCAGGACAGACCATGATGCGAACTGCCAGCACGCTTCTCGTCCTCCTCGCCGCGTCCGCGATGGCACAAACCCGGCAGGTCCGGGTCCGCATCGACACCGACGAGCAAGCGGACACCTTCAGCGCATTGCACCTCGACCACGCGACCTGCTCATGCGGAAGAGCGCACGCGGGCGAGACGGTCGACGTCTTCATTCACGACGCGACGGAGGAAGACGCGCTGAACGACGCGGGCTTCTCTCCGGTGCTCGTACATGCTGATACGGAAGCGTTCTACCGCTCGCGACTCACCTCGTTCGGCGCACGCAGCGGCCCGCCGACGTTCGCGCAGGGTTCCATGGGGGGGTACTTCACGTTCATGGAGATGATCCTCTACATGGACGCGCTGCAAGCGCAGTACCCGCAGCTCATGGCGCCCAAGGTCTCACTCGGATCCTCCATCGAGGGGCGCGACCTCTGGATGTGGAAGATCTCCGACAACCCGGGGCAGGACGAGAACGAGCCCGAGGTCCTGATCGACGCGTTGCACCATGCCCGGGAGCCCGGGACCACCATGACGGCGTGCTGGTTGGCGACACAGCTGCTCCAGAGCTACGGCAGCGATCCCACGCTCACCGAGCTGGTCAACGAGCGCGAGATCTTCATCGTGCCCGTGACGAATCCGGATGGATTCGTCTGGAACCAGACGACCGACCCCAACGGCGGCGGGCTCTGGCGCAAGAACCGGCGCGCGAACGCAGGCGGAAGCCTCGGCGTCGACCTCAACCGGAACTACGGCTACCTATGGGGGTACGACAACTCGGGCTCCAGTCCGACGCCGTCGTCGCCGACCTACCGTGGCACAGGCCCGTTCAGCGAGCCAGAGACCACCGCCGTCAAGACCTTCGCCGAGGGGCGCAATCTCAACGCGTACTTCTCGATGCACGCCCACGGCGGGATGTTCTTCATCCCCCCCGCCCACGAGAACGGCACGTTCGCACCGCCCCCCTACGACCAGCAGTACGCCGCGATCGCCGCGGGGACGACCGCCCTCGGGGTCGGCTACGCCACGGGAACGGTGTGGCAACTCCTCTACACGGCAAACGGCGGCAGCATGGACTGGTTCTACGGCGGACTCTACGGCGGTCAGCAGTGCTGGGCGTTCGGGTGCGAGCTCGGCACGTCGCAGGACGGCTTCTGGCCGGCGACGAACCGCATCGTCCCGATCGCCAACGACGGTGTGTTGTTCTGCCGTTACATCATTGAGCGCGCCGGCCCCGCACTGGCGTCGGACAACCTGGCCGTCATGGACACCGGCGGCACGGTACCGGGAACCTGGGAGGCAGGTGAGTCGTTGTCGATCACATTCGATCTCGCGAACGATGGCACCCAGGATGCGTCCGTGACGATCGCCGTCTTGACACAGAGTCCGTGGCTCCAGGTGAACTCGGCGCCGATCTCCGTCGGAGTGATGCCCGCATTCGGTTCGACGTCGACCTCCGCAACCCCGCTCCTCGTCAGCGTCTCACCCAACGCCCCGTCGGGGGCGACCGTGTCGCTCGACGTCGTCGCAACCGCTCTCGGTGCGACGACCCTGCGCACCACCATCACGCGCGTGGTCGATGCCCAGCCGGTGACGGCGGCCGACCACGACTTCGAATCACCCGCCGGATGGACGGTCGGCCTGCCCGGAGACACCGCGGTGGCAGGCGTCTGGACCCGTACCGACCCCAACGGCACGACGAGTCAAGGCCAGGCCTTCAATCCCGAGGACGATCACACGCCGAGCGGCACCCAGTGCTGGTTCACCGGGCAAGGATCCGTGGGCGGCCCGGCAGGAGCGCAGGACGTCGACGGCATCACGACGTTGGTGTCCCCCGTGTTCGACCTGTCCAACGTCGCGCTCCCCGAGATCAACTACTGGCGGTGGTTCGCAACCAGCGCCACCGACACGCTCGAGATCGGTCTCTCCAACGACGGCGGCGCCTCGTGGACGGTCATCGAGACGCTGTCCTCCACCCAGAGTCAGTGGAACGAGATCACCGTCCAGGTCGCGAGCTGGCTTCCGCCGACTGATGCTGTCCAGATGTACTTCCGGGCCGCCGACAGTCCCAACAACAGCCTGTGCGAGGCGGCGATCGACGACTTCCGCATCACCGGCATCCAGCCCGTCGCGTCCATCAACGTGACGGGTTCCGGCACCATCGGTTCCACGGTCGCTGTAGCGCTGTCTGCGCCTTCGTACGGTGGCGCCACGTACTACCTGGGCGCCGCGCTCACGGCCCAGACCGGGTTCCTCCTGCCGCCGGCCGGTCGCGTTCCGCTCGATCTCGACCCGCTCTTCTTCGCCGTACCGCTCCTGCCCCAGGTGTTCTCCGGCTTCGTGGGGACACTCTCCGGCCTGGGCGGAGGCAGCGGCCAGATCCTCGTCCCCAACGATCCGTCCCTCTCCGGGCTGGGCCTGTACGTCGCGGGCGCCGTCGTAGACCTCGGGATCCCGGCCGCGGTGACCGGCGGAGTCCGGATCGTCGTTCCCTGACCCTGGAACCCGGACCCCGGGGCGCTATCATCCCGCCTCCAACCCCAACCCCGGGCTAACCCAGGAGCGATTCCATGGCTCAGATCACCCTCAAGGGCAACCCGATCAACACGTGCGGCACCCTGCCGGCCGTCGGCAGTGCCGCGCCCGATTTCGTGCTCACCAAGAGTGACCTCTCCAACGTCTCTCTCGCAGACTTCGCCGGCCGGACCAAGATCCTGAACATCGTTCCGAGCCTGGACACACCCGTGTGCCAGGTCTCGATGCGCACGTTCAACGAGAAGGCCGCGAGCCTCACCAACGCCGTCGTCCTGACCGTGTCTCGCGACCTCCCCTTCGCTATGAATCGCTTCTGCGAAACCGAAGGCATCGAGACCGCGATCCCCCTCTCCGAAATGGGCAATCGTGACTTCGGCGCGGCCTACGGCATGGAGATCACCGACGGCCCTCTCGCCGGGGTCCTCGGTCGCGCCATCGTCGTCATCGATGGCGGCGGCAAGGTCACCCACAACGAACTCGTGCCGGAGATCGCACAGGAGCCGGACTACGACGCAGCCCTCGCGGCGGCGAACGGCTGATCCGGCTCGGCCACCGCATTTCGGGAGCGCGGACCTCCAGGTCCGCGCTCCCGACGGACACTCTGGGGTCCACGCCCCCCGGTTGATTGTCGCCCGACACCTCGGCAGGCCGCTCCCTCTTCCGTCAGCGACCCCAAGCGTGCACGATCCTTGATGCGCCTCGCAGCCGTCATCGGCGTCGTCGGAATCTCGTACTCGGCGATCTTCGTCCGCTTCGCTGCGGTGTCACCGTCGACGTCCGCCTTCTTCCGCTGCGCGTACGCCTTGCCGGTGCTGCTCGGGATCTGGCACCTCCGTCGGGGCGACGCGCCCATGCATCGGCGCGGGTTGGCGTTCGGCGCGGGGATCATCCTCGGGCTCGACCTGTTCCTGTGGCACCACGCCATCGAGATGATCGGGGCGGGCCTCTCCACGGTCGTCGGCAACTCGCAGGTGATCGTGGTGGCGTTGCTGGCATGGGCGATCCACGGAGAGCGCCCGTCCCGGCTCGCCGGATGGGTGGTCCCTTTCGTGCTCGGCGGCATCGTGCTCGTGTCCGGGCTCGGCCATGGCGACGCGTACGGTGCGCGGCCCGTTCTCGGCGCGGCCTTCGGCGCACTGACCGGAATCCTCTACGGCCTGTTCCTGGTGCTTTACCGCCACGCGAATCGGGTGCGCGTCCACGCCTCGGGCCCGCTGCTCGATGCCACCGCGGGAGCGGCGTGCATCACGCTGATCCTCGGCCTCGCTGGCGGAGACCTCGACCTGGTCCCTGGATTCCCCGCTCATGGTTGGCTCCTCGCACTTGCGTTGATTTCACAGACTGCTGCGTGGATCTGCATCTCCACCGCCCTCCCCCGCCTACCGGCACTGCAGACGTCCATCCTGCTGCTGGTGCAGCCTGTCCTCACCATCGTGTGGGGAGCGCTCTGGTGCAACGAGTACCTGTCGTCGGTGCAGGCGACGGGCGGGCTGCTGGTGCTGGGCGGGGTGGCGGCGCTCTCCGTCCAGGGCGCGATGCGGGAGCACGGGGTCGAGGCGCCGGCCGACAAGCCGGGCCAGAGTCCTGACTAGCTCCCCCTCAAGTCGCGCCGCGTCGGGTCAACTACCGCGTCCCGTTACTTCAGAACTCTGAAGCCGACGTGGAGGGCATCCTTCGTTTCGACGACGACGCGTAGGTGCCCGCGCTCCCCGACGGTCCCGTGGATTCGATCTTCCGTCCGCTTGAACGGTTGCTCCGAATGGGCCAATGCGGTGTTCGCAGCGTCGAACCGTATCTGCGCCGCGACCGCATTCGCGGGCGGACCCCGCTTCTGGCGCGGCTGTGGGCGCGGACGAAAGCCGACGTGAATCGCCCGCGTTCCCTTCGGAACCGTAGCCGACCATGACCATTCCCCGTCCTGGGTCTGGGTCGAGATCTCGAGCGGACGTGGGAGCTTCAGGCGAGTCGCCGGGTCGCCTAGCAGGGCATACATCAACGCCTGATCGCGCCGCAGCTTGGTCACGTCGATGTGCGCCTCCAGCTTGCCCTCGGCGTCTTTCAGCGCGAACTCGATGAGCAGGTTTCGGTCCGTCAACGCCGCACGTTGGGCGGATAGAAACGCATCTCCAATGCACCCGACCGACTCTCCGGACAATGCCCGAAGCAAGCAACGCCCGGTGTAGTAGTTCGTGAGCGGATGCGATTCGGTGGTCGCCGCGATCGTCGACACGGGTCCGCCGGGCAACGTCAGCAGCATCTCGGCGAGACATGCACGTTCTTCGTGGAACCGGCCCGCATCGCACGCGAGCAGCACCAACGGCGCCAACGGCTCCTTGCCCGACAGCGCCAAGACATGCCGCGCACCGTACGTAATGCGTTGCCCTTCATGCTTCATCGAGAACACGTGGCGCGGTCCCGCATGCGCGCAAATGGCCGAGAGGAGCCCGCCGCGGCGCAGCGACTCGTTGAACAGCCTGGGCTGGTCGGCCGGCCAGCCGCACAGAGGCTGATCGATTGCGGCGGAGATCATCCAAAGATCCGCCCACGGCGGCGCGCTCTTACGGATGGTGTCGGCAAAGAGCTTCGTCGCGCTGCGGTCGATCGCGCCGCCGTAGCCCGGGGCCCCACCCCAGGCCACGAGGCGCAGATCGGACAGCCGAACCGGGCGGCGCTCGAACGCGAGGATCTTCGCAACGACGCGTTCTACTTCACCGGGTGTGCGCGCGGGGATGCGCCCGACCGGAACCTCTGGAACCCCGTCACCGTCGAGATCACCGTACGCAGCGTCGGACGGAAACGTCTTCGGCTGGACGTTGCGCCAGCGATAGAGTGCGCGCTCCACAGACGGCAACGCCCATGGCGGATTCTCATCCGTCGTGGCGACATCGCCGACGAGAAGAACGTAGCGCGGTCTCCCCTTCGACGCGATCTGCGCCGGGTTGGGGACCACGACGGTCTCGTGACCCAGCGTACGGCGGTGGGCAATGAGCGGGGCCAGTGCGTCCTCCAGTCCTGGCCGCACGACCGCAACCCAGCGACCTTCGGTGGAGGGATCTTGCGCAGCCGCCGGGGAGGCGAAGACACAGACCAGGAGGAGCAAGAATCGGGGTGACGCCATGACAGGTCCTCGCAAGCAGGACCCGAAGATTAGCACGGGCCCACCCCCGCCCCGAATCCGTCATCGACCGAGAGGCAGCTTGCGACCACCCGTCGCGTAGATCGCCTTCACAATACGATCGCGACGCCGGCGGTTGGTCTGGTCCTTCTCCATCGCCGCCTTCGACTCCGCCGAGTCCGGGCTCACTCGCATCGTCTGCCAGTTGAGGCTTGGCCCCATGAGGTATCCCCAGGACCGGGACTTCGGCAGATCCACGCGACCGTTCGCGCCCACGGGCATGCGGATCCGTTCGATGGAGCCTTGCGCCCCCATGCCCGGCCTCATGATCCACGCCGTGAACTCGACGACGTAGCCCGCCCCCACCTTCTTCGACACCACGTCGAACCGACGGCCGCCCTGGGGCGGATCGATGAGACGCACCTCCTGCCAGAACCGGCCCTTCTGCGGCTTGGGATCAAGCCCCTCGCGCTTGATCGCAGCGAGAATGGCGTCGAACTCCTCCCCGCTCTCGATGGTCATTCCCCAGAAGCGCCAGGTCACGAGCTCCAGGGCTTCCTGCTCGTTGCGCGGGGCCGCGAAGAGCCAGGTCTCGTGTTCTCCGAACGGCCGAGACCGATCCACTTTCGGGGTGCGGATGAGGATGCGTCCAGGTCTGCTGGTCGGCTCACCCTTGGACAGGAAGATCGCGTGGTCCGGACGCAGCTGCAGCTTGGGCGGAGCAGTCTTGACGAACCCCTTCGGCACACCCGCTCCGGGAACTCCTTCACTGCGCTGCGCGAACAGAGCCGCCCCGAGGATGAGGGTTGCGAACATAGCCCGCGCGACCGCGAGGGTCAGCCAATGAACCATGGTGCATCTCCGAGTGTTCAGTCCGTGGATCCTATCGATCGCAACCTCGAGACCGTGCACCGGAGGACAGCGCAGTGACACTGCCGTGACGACGCGCACCGTGGACCTCTGCAGATTGACTCACACGCTCTGGAGGTCAGCGGCCGATCGGGCTGCCGGGCGGGGTCTCGAGCGTGGTGCCCTGGCCGTCCGGGCTCCAGGGGCGGACGAAGAAGCGCGAGAGGTCCTCGTGCGCCATACGGCGCAGCGCGTCTTCGGATCCGCCGAACCCACCGATAGAGTTCTCGAGCATGGTACGCAGCGTCCGCAAGCGGGCCGCGGCCAGCGACCGCACGTCGGCGGACGTCGACGGATTCGCCGCGAGGTTCATGAGGCGGTCGAGAATCCGGCGCTTTACGACGCGCTGGATCGCCGCCAGATGTGGAGCCTTCGAGGGCACGGCACTCCAGGTCGAGCCGAGCAGCGTGTCCAGCACTTCGGCGAGTTTCAGTTGCTTCGGATCGGCCGGGGGGGCCGCGAGACGCGCCGCGCGCTGAGGATGCAGAACCGCCGCGAGCACAAGATCGGCCGCCGACTCCGCCGCTGCAAGCAGGTCGAAGATCGCACCCGTACGGCGTGGAAACGGCTCCGCCGTGGCACCACGTCCGCCAAAGGGCGAGGGCGGAAGCTCGCTCAGCAAGCGGCGGGGTAGGGAAAGCTGGCCCGCGTTCAGGCACCGCATGACCTCCGCCAGCGCCGCCCGCTGCCGCTCGGGGGCCACGGGGATCGCGCCCGGCTGACGATCGCCGCGCAGCGCGTAGGTGTAGTGGTAGCCGCCGATGAGCTTCGCCGCCGCTTCGAGCTGGAAACGGTGGTGGAGATAGGCCGGGACGAGCGTCTCTTCGAGCGCGGCGCGCGGGCGACCGTCCGGGACGTTCTTCGCGCTTATCGTCGCCAGCGCGATGCGTCGCACCTCCAGCGCGTGCCGCAGCGCTACCACGGCGTCGGCGCCGTTGTCCCACAGATGGGCCAGCGGATGCGCCGACCCCAGCGACCGTGCGTCCTGGTCCGACAGGAAGTGCAAGCCCGCCGCCAGCCACTCTTCGACGATCGCGTTCCGCGCCGCTTTCTCGTCCGCACCAGGCGCGAACTGGGTGTACGCGTACCGCACGCCGTAGATGTCCCAGCGGCCAATGCCCACTGCGTATGCATCGCTGAAATCGAGCGTCCCGTCGGGGCGCACCTTCACCAGCGGCGCTGGGTAGTCCATGACCGACGCACGGTCGTTGACGCTCGCCGCGAAGTTGTGCGCGAATCCGAGGGTATGTCCGACCTCGTGGGCAGACAGCTGACGCAGCCGGGCCAGTGAGACGGTGACGGGATCCGACTTCGGATCGAGCGCAGCCAGCGCATCCATCCCACCAGGCGCCGCAAGCCCGCAACACGCCCCGCGTTTCTCCAGCCCCTCGAAGATCAATCGGTCCTGACGCACTCGCAGCGACCCGAGCAGCACGTGGCCCTTGATGATCTCCCCCGTACGTGGGTCGGTCACGGACGACCCGTACGACCAGCCGCGCGTCGAGCGGTGGACCCAGTTGATGACGTTGTAGCGAACATCGAGCGGGTCGGCGTTCTCCGGCATCACCTCGACCCGGAATGCGTCCTTGAACCCCGCGGCCTCGAACGCTTCGCTCCACCACCGCGCACCCTCGAGCAGGGCCGTGCGCACGGGCTCGGGAGCGCCGCGATCAACGTAGTAGACGATCGGCTTCTTGGGCTCGGAGACCTTCGCCGCCGGGTCCTTCTTCTCGAGCCGATGGCGACTGATCCATCGTTGCTGGAGCGGCTGGTCGAGTGGGGTCGCGTAGTCCGCGAACGACACCGAGAACGACGGCGCACGTGGATCGAACACCCGTGGTTGGTATCCGGGCGGCGGCAGCTTCACGAACGAATGGTGCTGACGCAATGTGACCGCGTGCGGCGTTGGCGTCGTCTGGCGCACGTGGCGACCAGGGTCCTCGGCGGAGAACGTCAGCAGCGCCTCGAACTCGGTGTTGCGCGGGAACGCCTTCGTCCCCGCGAGCCACGGGACCGAACGTTTGCGGTCCAGCTTGAATGACCCCTGCTTGGCCCGCTTGAGCGTCCGTGCGATTCCCTGAGCGTCGCGCACGATGAAGTCGGTGGCGTCGACGAGCACCCGTCCCGCCGACTCGGCCGCGACGTCGAACCCGAAGAGCACCGACTGCGCGAACGACTCCTCGACCGCCGCTCGCTCCGCCGCGTCCTGAGACAACGCGCGGAACTTCAGGTTCCGTTGCATCAGAAGCACGCGCGGCCCGACACGGGTGAAGTGTACGACCCGCGTCCCACCAAGCTTCTTGCGATCCAACCCGACGGGATTCGACCCCAGACCGCTCGCCAGCGAATGGACGTAGATGAACGGATCGTCCATCTGCGGGATCTCGAGCCAGAGCCGTCCCTTCGCGGCGTCCCACCAAAACGTGAAGAACCCCTTCCGTGGAGTAAACCCCTTGGTCTTCTCTTCGATGGTCAGGGGCTGGCAGAACGCGGTGGCGACAAGCAGAACGAGCGCGACGAACGTACGCATCGGGAGCCACTCCTCGAAGGGCGGAGGACCGGAGGCGAGTTGGGTGTCGGCTCCGCTAGAACCAGATCGAGAACGAGACGAGCACGGAGTCTACCGCGACGCTTTGACGAGAGCCGTCGAGGTTGGTCGAAATCGTGCTCTCGTCGACGCGAACGGTCGATTCGAAAACGTGGATCCAGGCGAGGTCGAGCGACCAGCCGGACGCGCTGTAGCCGATGCCCAGCGTGGCCATGTACTCACTGAACGCCGGCGCGTTGGGTATCGCCGCCGACTTCTCCACCGGGCTGTTCCACGCCCCGCCGCCGGCCCGCAGTACCCAGCCGTCCGCGAACGCCCACTCGACGCCGACCATGGCGGCGATCTGGTCGCGCCAGCCCCAATCCTGGGTGACGTCGAGGCGGTTCGCACCGATGAACGCGTTGAACCCGGGGTTATTGCCGTTGCGGAGCTGGATCCGGATCTTGTCGTGGGTCGCCGACCAGTTGGTCCAGCGCAGCTCGCACGACAGGCGAACTTCCTCGCTCGGCTTCCACGCCGCGCCGATGGAGAACATCTGCGGATAGTCGAAGTCGACGATCTTGCCGTCGTAGTCCACCGCGAACCCGTCCGGAAACGTAACCGGGTCCGGCTCGCCGAAGATCCGCGAGATGTCGACGGATACGTCCCCCTCGTAATCCTCCTGGAAGCCAGGAGTGCGGTACGCGAACCCGAGCGAGAACACGTCGCTTGGCTTCCACTGGAAGCCGAGCGTCGCGGAGGCGCCGAACGTGGGCTTCGAGTCAAAGAGCCCTTCGATCCGCAGACTCTCGATCCCGAACATGTTGTTGAGGAGTTGCCCCCACGGGATCCCGAGCGGGCTCATGCCCTGGACCTGGAAGATGTCGAGCTGCAACGGCTCCATGACCTCGAGGTCCGAGTAGGTCAGCGAGAGGGTGGCCCCGACCGAAACGTCTTCCGAGAGCTGCCACCCTGCACCGAGGTGAACCCCCGTGTAGAGATACTCGACCCGGCGCCTGGTCTGAAGCGGCGGCGGGAAGTCCTGCGTGCCGAGGTCCAGGTCGCTGCGAAACCCCGCGATGTGTTGAAGCCCGAGCCCGAACCGAACGTCGCCCGGCCGCCCCGCGTCACCGGGGTCCGGATCCCACGAGACGCTGATGTATGGTGCGACCGCGAGCTCTTCCGACTCCACGCCGCCGGTGTTGAACGGGTCCTCATAGTCGACCCCGAGCAGGAACGCGCGCGCCGTCATGTCGATGCGCCACTCCTGAGTGATGTTGACGAGGCCGGCGGGGTTCGAGAGGAGCCCCGAGAGGTCCTCCGCGATCGCGACGTCGGACCCACCGCGCCCCGCCATTCGGGCATCCGTCGCGACGAGGTCCGCCCCGCGCTGCGCCGGGAGCGCGGCGCAGAGGAGAACACCCGAGACCAGCACGCGCAGCGTCGGAGTCAAAGAGGCGGCGTCCAGATCGAGGACGTATCGACCGTGGCGCCCATACCGCCGCCGCCGCCGCCGCCGACGATCAACACGCCTTCAGGCGTCCACACCCCAGTCGGTGCCTGGCGCGCGGTCGGGAGGTTCGCGAGCATCGTGAATCCGCCCGTCACCGTGTATCGCCAGGCCAGGTCGAGCGCGTTGAACGAACCGACCGCGCCGAACGCACCACCGGCGACGTACAACGAGCCGTCCGGCAGGTTGGTCGTCGCGTGGAGCGCGATCCCCTGGGTCGCGCCCGGGATCGCCGGACCGGCGGACCACGTATTCGTGGCCGGGTTGAAGATCTCCGTCGACGCGAGGCTGACGACGAGCGTGCCACCCGCGCCGCCGATACCCATCACTCGACCGTCGGACATCACGTTCAGCGTGTGGGTGACGCGCGGGACCGACATCGCCGGAACCGGACTGAACGTGTTCGTCGTCGGATCGAAGATCTCGTCGGTCTGAGCGTAGAGCGGCGCGGCGACCCCGAACAGGCTCTGGCCACCGCGGACACCGCCCGTGATGAGGACACGACCGTCTGTCAGCAGGACCTGCGCATGCGCGAAGCGACGAGCGTTCATGGCCGGGAGTGGGGTTGACGTGTTCGTCGTCGGATCGAAGACCTCCGCCGTGTCAAGCGCGCCCTCGAAGATGCAGAAGTAGTTCGTCGAGCCGACCGGGGTGTTGAAGCTGGACGTACCGCCGGTGATGAGGACGCGACCGTCATTCAGCAACGTCGCGGCGTGCGCGATGCGGGCGTTCACACTCGGTTGCGGAAGGCACGCGTTGGCGGGCAATGACGAGTTGAGTGCCGGCCCGGCGCTCCAGGTCGAGGTCGCAGGGTCGTAGATCTCCGTCGAGCCGAGGCCGATGCCGCCGGTGATCGATCCGCCCGTAGCCAAGATGCGTCCGTCTTGGAGCGTGGTGCAGGTGTGCAGCGTCCGCGGCGTCGACATCGGAGCGTCGGCCGTCCAGGTGCGTAGATATGGGTCGTAGCGATCGCAACCCGCGGTCGCGACCGGCGAGAGGAACTGCCCCGCCCCGCCGCCGATGGCGAGGTAGGCACCGTTCGGGAGCACCTCGCAGCGGTGGAACGCTCGTGCCTCCGTCATCACGGTCGACGTCGCGTCATAGCTGTCTGGATCAGAGAACACGATCGACTTCGCGTTGCTGAACGCGATCCCTGCGCCATCAGTCGCGAGTACCTGCACGTAGATCGCCGTTCCATCGGTACCCGCGATCGGAACCGGCAGCGTCAGAGTACCCGAGCCGCCGAGCGGCGGCGCGGTTCCCGCGAACGCGCTCAGCGGCGTGAACCAGAACGGGGACAGCGCGATGTAGACCGTGCCGATACCGACGTTGATACTCCCGGGCGCGATGTCTACCGCGACGAGCCAGAGCGCATTCGGTTGACCATTGACCGTGAAGTTCATCGTGCCGCCGATGACGGCAGGATTCGTCTGGATCGAGCTGTTGCCTTGCGGGGTGAGGTGCGGCTGCGCTGCGACACTGGCAACGAGAATCAGGGCGACCGCGGACGTGAGCACTGCGCGCATGGACAGGGAGCTCCCGGGAGCCGCTGGGCTCGATTCGACGGGAAATGGGAAGGGCGAGACGTAGACCCACGAGTATATCTGAGGCGTCTGAGACGGTGAAAGCGCAAACGGCGCAGGCCGGAACGACCCACCCATGATCTCCGCAGAACGCCAAAACCCGTAAGCTCCGACGCATGAGTCTGCAGGATCTTCCACGACGCTACTGGTTGATGAAATCGGAGCCCACGGTGTTCTCGATCCAGGACCTCGCCAAGGCCAAGGATCAGACGACGGGTGCGGATCCTTTGGGACGACGCTGAGTTCGTTATTTGACAGTGGTTTATGACGGTCGATGTCTAGAAAACCAGGGCCTTCCCTGCTACCTATGCGA
>NZBC01000046.1 GCA_002687715.1 Planctomycetota bacterium
ATCTCGTCTTCGTTGGCGGGGCCGGCCATGCACACATTCACGTCGGGGTTGGAGAGTGCGAAGCGGTAGCAATCGGTGCCGGTCGGTACACGCTCGCCGGCGGGAATCCGCTTGGGATCGCATAGCTCTCCCCAGCTCGTCGTCGTGTACGTGACGATCCCGGGCCGCTCGGATGCGGAGCGATTCGCGAGGCAGGGGAACACGTCGCGCTCGGCGCCCGGGTGCACGGCGTTGTAGCGGACATGCCAGATCGAGAATGTGTCGTCGTCCAGCAAGGTCGGAAAGAACTTGCGCTCATGGCTCGAGATGGCGATTTGGCCGACGCGGCCCTGCCGCTTCAGCTCCAGGGCCGCCTCGATGATCCCAGGAGAGGGGGCCTTGTTGTGCCAGCCGAGCAGCAAGATGTCGGCGTAGTCGATACGCAGCTTGCGGATCGCGCGCTCGACCGAGGGGCCGAGCAGGCTGGCCATTCGGGAATAGCTCTGGACGACGACGACCATCTCTTCGCGCTTCTGGCGAGCGATCTCGCGCACAGCGGCACCCATCAGGTCTCGTCGAATGCTGCCCCAGTAGAAATAGTTGACGCCGCGTTCGAAGGCCTCGTGGTAGGAGCGGGTGGGTGCGCTGAAAGACGAGCCGAAGCCGAGCTTCGAGACGCGGAGTCCGGTTCCTCCGAGCGTCACGCGGGAGGGGAAGGCCGACATGGTTGCTCCTTTCATTGGAGGCAGAAGAGCCCAGAATAGCTTCCCGAAGAGGACGTGTGAACCACGCCCGCAGCGTCTGGTTCGGCCGTTTCGTGGGCGTGTGCAGGAGGACGCTCGCGTCGTGCTCGACGGCTGGAGCCTGGCTGGGGCGTTCCGGGTCGACTGTGCCCATCGCTTCGAATAGCGCGATCTTCATGGCCGCTAGGATGGGTGGGAACCGAAAGGGTCGCTCGATGACCCGTAATCAGGATCGACGAGGAGGAATCGAGATGGCGGAAATGGGCGAGCTACGCGAGCAGGCTGAAAAGGTGATGGCCACGATCTTCGGGGACGGGGTGGAGGGTGACCAGATGATCGCACGCAAGATCGCTCCCGAGTTCTTCGATCTGGCGGGCAGCTTCTGCTTCGGGGGCTTCTGGTCGCGGCCCCAGCTCGAAATCAAGAACCGCAGCCTCGTGACGGTGTCGCAGCTTGCGGCCCTCGGTCGAACGGATGAGCTCAAGCTCCATCTCCAGGGTGCGATCAATGTCGGCTGGACTCGGGAAGAGATCCTCGAGGTGTTGATGCAGACGTCACAGTACGCGGGGATTCCGGCCGCGGTCCAGGCGTTGAATGCGGCGGCGGAGATCTTCGGCGAGGACTAGCGGGGGTCGAGGGTCGGGCTGGGGGGGCGTCGCTTCGCCCTGCTCGATTCCCTACCACCTCTCACCGAAAGGGCGGATCACCATTTCCGCTGCCCAGGCCGATCTCGGTTGATGTGCGAGCTGGTAGGCCGCCTCGGCGATGTCGGCCGGCTTGCAGAAGAACTCGTCGGGCGCCTCGGGCATTCGCTTGCGCGTCCATTCGAGATCGATCACCGCGTCGATCGCGAGATAGGCCGCGTGGACCCCCTTCGGTCCGGCGCTGCGGGCGATGCTCTCGAGCAAGATCCGCTGCGCTGCTTTGGTCGGAGCGAAGCCCGCGAAGTTGGCCTTGCCGCGGTAGGCGGAGGTATTTCCGGTCGCGACGATCGCGCCGCCGCCCGATTCGATCATGTCGTCCACCACGAGGCGTGCGAGATGGAGCAGCGCCATCGTGTTCACCTCGAAGTTCCTGCGCAGGATTTCGGGGTCGATCTCCTGGAAGCTGCCGAAGGTGCCGCCGACGGCGTTGTGGATGACGATCGTCGGTGCGCCGAGGTCCATGCGGATGCGGTCGAGGGTGTCGGTGAGTGCCGTTTCGTCGCTGACGTCGCAGGTGTAGGCATGGGCAGCGTCGATCGAGGCCGCGAGGGCCTTCAGGCGCTCTTCGTTGCGCGCGAGCATTGCGACCCGATGGCCACCGGCGGCGAATCGCTCGACCAGAGCCTTGCCGGTTCCGGGACCGACGCCGGTGATGAGACAGATGGGTCCGGCCCTCTTGCTCGTGGCGCTCATATCGCTGGATCCTCTCGGTCGGGTCGTAGGTAGGCTGGCGCCTCAGCCCCTGGCGAACTGCCAGAAGACCGTTCCGATCGCGACGAGCGTTACGGCCAGCAGGGTGGAGTAGAGGGCTGCGACCGGAGCGAGCATGCTTGTCTCCTTCCGTGCTGGCTGGCGACGGGTGCGAACCGCACGAGAACACTCTGCCGCGGCATCCGGCGGGCAGCGGGCGTGGAGGAGGCGAATCCTCGGCTACCCGGATCCGTCAGTCATCCGTCTGGTTCCGCTCGTCCAGCAGCCGCTCGACCGCCAACTCGCCCAGGGGGTCCGGGTGTTTGACGCGCAGGCTCTCGACCCATTCGCGTGTGAAGTCGCGGTCGAGCCCGGCATGGATCGCGGCGATCGCGAGCGATGCGCAGAGCGCACCGACGGTCGCGAGCAGGCTGTCCTTGTGGGAATCCCAGATATCGCCCTGGGTCCCGAGGTAGGCCATGCCGAGCTCCGCCCCGAAGATCATGGCCGCGGCCCACTCGATCAATTCGAAGAGCAGCGAGCTCGACATCACGACCAGCAACGGGAAGAGGTAGCCCCAGATTCCGCGGGTACTCGCGACGCGCAGGAAGATCTCCCGGACGGGATAGGTGACGAGGAGGCCGTAGGAGAAGTGCACCAACCTGTCGAAATGGTTGCGCTCCCATCCGAACCGCTCGTTCAGTCCGTGACCGAAGAGGAATTCGCTCCACGTGTCGTAGGGTACCTCTGCATAAGTGTAATGCGATCCGACCTCATGCAGGCAGAGAAAGAGCAGAAGAGATGTGTAGGAGATTCTCGAGAGGGGGAGTCGGCGGTAGCTGACGACGAAGAAGGGGACGAGGACGAAGACCAGGACGTTCTCGAGTAGCCAGTCTTCGCGATAGACGGGTGACCAGGCGAGCGAAAGGAAGACCCCCCCGAAGATCGCCAGCACGGCCGTTGCGAAGCGCCGGTGGGCGGCCGTGTCGTAGTGGCGTTCCGACTCGGGCATCGACCGAGACGATAGGAGGTACACGCCGTCGGTACGAGGCTCTGGTCCCGCTCCGCGCCGGTGGCCCCTTTGCGATCATTCGGCACTTCCAGAAACCGGGCTCGTGCGTCGGACTGGAAGCAGGAGTGGTTGAGGAGGGCCTGGAAGACGGGGAAGATTTCGAGGATGCGCTTCGGGGGCAGCGTGTACTGTTTCCGAGCGAGCGGCACCCTCTACTGCAGAGCGCGCTGCAAGACCGAGAGGTGGCCTGCCTCGCCCTCGATCCAGCGGGCGGTCGTCGCGCGGCGAACCGGATATCGTGAGGGCGAGATCTCGGTCCCCCAGATCGGGCAGCGACCTGCTCGACCATCGGAGAAAGCAATCATGACGATCGAACGGATCAATCCCGACGCACTCTTCAAGCTCGACGCATTCACCCAGATCGTGACTGCACCCGCCAGCGGTCGGCTGGCCTTCATCGCGGGCCAGGCTGCCTTCGACGCCGACTTCAACCTGGTGGGTGTCGGCGATCTCCACGCGCAGACCGTGCAGGCCTTCCAGAACCTGCGGGCCGCGGTCGAATCACTCGGCGGGACGGTCGACGACATCGTCAGCACGAACATGTACATCGTTGGCCTCGACGGGGAGAAGGTCGATGTCTTCGGTGGCGCCATGGCCGAGGCGCTCGACGGGAAGCCCTTCCCGCCGAACGCCTCGACGATGATCGGCGTCCAGGCGCTCGCCGCGGAAGGGATGCTGGTCGAGATCAGCGCTGTTGCGATGATCGACTGATCGCCGGGTGGGTCGCCGGAGGTCCGTGAGCGGCGACGGGACAAGAGACGACACGAGCACAGGAAGGGCATTCAGCCTCGAAACGACCGTGCTTGCAAGGACACGGATCGTGCTGGCCCGGCGTTGGAATGGGCCAGGAGGAAGCAACGTCTTCTGCTTCCGGGTCGGGAGGGCAACAGCCGCGTCAAGTGGCTGCGCCGCATCGAGCTCACCGTCGACGGCGGACGTCGCTGGCAGGGGGCGCGGTTGCGGGGCCGGTCCTGTACAGGGCTGTGCCCTGGATCTGAGGATCACGGTCGGCGCAAACGCGATGGCGCGGGGAGATTGTTCTGGGGACAGCGACTTTCTGTGAGGGGCATCGAGCGCCGATTCGCCTCGGCGGATCCCGGACGATCCTCGTCCTGTTGGCGAGCGTGACGGTCCTGAATGTCATGGACCGACAGCTGCTCGCGATCCTGATCGAGCCGATCAAGGCTGAGCTGGGCGTATCGGACGCGGCGATGGGCCTGCTGACGGGAACATCCTTCGCGCTCCTGCACGTCTTTGCGACGATCCCGATCGCCGTCTGGGCGGATCGCGGCGTGCGTCGATCGATCCTCGCGATGGGACTGGCGCTCTGGAGCGGGCTCACGGTTCTCACGGGCTTCGCGCGGAGCTACGGCGAGATCTTCCTGATCCGCGTCGGTGTGGGGATCGGCGAGGCGACGGGCGGGGGGCCGGCGCAGTCGTACCTGTCGGATGCCTTCCCGCCCGAGCGGCGCGCGACGGCTATCTCCGTGCTGGTGATGGGCGGACCGCTGGGTTCGATGGTGGCGTTTGCGGCGGGCGGCTGGCTCGGGGACGCGGTCGGTTGGCGCGCCGCGTTCGTGATCTTCGGTGCACCCGGGCTCGTTCTCGCGGTCCTGATTCGATTGCTGCTGCTCGAGCCGGCGCGGGGCGCATCCGACGGCCTGGCCGAGCCCGATGAGAGGCACGCCGCAGCGCCCGGGTCGCAGGAGACCGCGCCGCTTGCGGCCGTCCCGTTCGCCGAGTCGACGCGCTTCCTGATCGGGATTCCCGCGATCCGCAACCTCGTTCTCGGGGCCGGGCTGAACACGGTCGGGATCTACGCGGTCCTGGTCTGGTCGGTGCCCTACCTGAGTCGTGTCCATGGGCTCTCCGCGAGCGAGGCGGGCCCGCGGCTTGCGATCGCTTCCGGACTCTTCACGGCGCTCGGGACCCTCGCGGGCGGATGGCTCGCGGACCGGCTGGCGAGGCGCGATCCACGCTGGCTCGCCTGGCTGCCCGCCATGACCTCTGCGCTCGCGCTTCCTTTTGGTGTCGCCTTTGCGCTGGCACCGAACGGGGACGCCGCCAGCGTGCTGCTCGCCCCCGCATCGTTCATGGCGGGAACCTATTTTGGTCCGGTACTCGGCGCAGTGCAGACCTTGGCGGAGCCCCGCATGCGCTCGCTCGCCGCTTCGGCGATCACCGCGAGCAACACCATCCTCGGTCTCGGCATCGCACCGCCGCTGGTGGGGCTGCTGAACGATCTCGGCGCCGCCTCGCAGGGCGACCATTCGATCCGTTACTCGCTGGCCGGTCTGATGGTCGTCCACCTCGCGGCCGCGTTGCTCTTCTGGCGCGCATCGACGACGCTGCGTGAGGACCTGCGCGCACAAGGGCGATTCAGGGAGGGCAGGCTATGAGATTCGGTCTCGCGATCTCGATGTGCGACCCGAGCCATTATCTCCCGTTGGCGCAGGCCGCCGAGGCGGCCGGCTGGGATTCCGTCTGTGTTCCCGACGGCGGGCCGTGGACGAACGCCACCACCGAGGCCTACGCAACGGGAGGCGAGCGCTGGTGGGGGCCGGAGACGGCCTTCCTCGACCCCTTCGTCGCGATCGCTGCAATGGCAGCGGTCACCGAGCGGATCCGGTTCTACACGAACGTGTACAAGCTCCCGGCTCGGTCGCCGCTGCATACCGCGCGGGCGGTCGCCTCTGCCTGGGCGCTCGCGCCGGGACGCATCGCGCTGGGGATCGGCCTGGGCTGGAATCGCGAGGAGTTCGATGCGCTGGGAATCGACTTCGACTCGCGCGGGAGCCGCACCGACGAGGCGATCGAGATTCTGCGGCGCCTCCTGGCGGGGGAGTGGGTCGAGTTCGAAGGGCGTCACTACACGATTCCGCGACTCAAGCTGGCGCCGTTCATTCCCGAGCCCCTGTCCATTCTTGCCGGCGGCGACTCGGAGGTCGCCATGCGGCGTGCCGCGCGCTTCTGCGATGGCTGGATCGCGCGGGCGCCGGCGGTCGACGAGGTCATCACGCGGGTGCCTAGCATGCGCGAGGCTCTCGAACGCGAGGGGCGCTCGTTCGAGGATTTCGAGATCCTGGCGATGTGTCCGGATGCGCTCGACGAGTCGAGTCTGTTGATGCTGGCGGACGCTGGCGTCGACGAGATCGAGCTCTGGCCCTGGAACCGCTACGATGTGGACCTGGGCGACCTGCCCGGCAAGCGCGAAGCGGTCGCGCGCTTTGCGGGGGAAGTGATCGAGCCGCTTCGGGCACTGCTGGGGGGGTGAGCTTCGCTTCAGCCGAGTCCGCGGACTGCCTCCTCGACGGACGTTCCCGTGAAGAAGTCGGGGTTGGTCGCGGTCCAGAAGCGGGCCGGGTTTCGGAATACGAAGTCCTCGAAGTCTGCTTCCTCGATGACCCCTTCGCGGACACTTTCGTGTGCCTCCCAGCTCACGTCCGCGAGCACGGGCACATCCCAATGGCCGATGTCCGAGCTGAACAGCGCCTTCAGTCGCGCGCCCAGCGGATTCACCTTCTTCGAGAAGGCCCAGGCGGTGGTCGGGTCGTCGGCCTCGCAACCGAAATAGAACGCGTCGATGAAGAGCTCGCGGAAGTCTTCGATTTGCTCGATCTGGCAGGGCCCGTACTCGTCGACCTTCTCCTCCTGCACGTGAGGCGTCAGCCCACCGGTAACGGTCGTGAGCGACTCATCGTCAGCCCTGAAGGCGTCTTCGGCGTATTGCGAGAAGAAGGCGTCGAAGGCTTCGGTATCGAGGTTCGCGGGGTTGTAGTTCTCGAGCGCTTCGGGATTGCGTTTCTTCCAATGACCGACGAGATCCGAGTAGAGCGAGCAGGCCCAGGCCACGCCGCCTTCGAGGAAGGCGAACTTGAGCTCGGGGAAGCGTCGCGTCACTCCACCGAGGAAGAGCGACTTGCAGGTTGCATCGCCGGCCGCCCCGAAATGTCCGATGTGGTTGTAGACGTAGTTCGAGATCGAGTTGCGCGAGCCCCAGCCCATGCCGCCGGTATGAAAGGTCGGGTTCACGCCGAGATCCTGGCACCGCTGCCAGAGCGGGTCGTAGTCGTAGTCGCTGTCGATGCCGAATGTGTCGAGCCAGAATCCGAAGCGTGACGTCTGGGCGCCGAGGCGCTGCGCTGCTGGGATCGGCCGCGCGGCGTAACCGTTCATGACGATCGACTTGAGGCCGAGCTCACCGACGGCGAACTCGAGCTCCTCGATTCCTTCGTCCGGGGTGACGTTCGGGATCACGGCGACCGGCGTCATCCGATCCGCGTAGGGCGCGAAGACCTCGGCGCTGTAGGTGTTCATTGCGCGACACGCTGCGCGGCGGATCTCCTCGTCATCGACGCTGCCGACCATCAGTCCCCAGGTCGGGTAGATGATGCCGAAGTCCATCCCGAGCTCGCCCATGCGTTCGTGAAGGAGCTTCGGGAAGATCACGGTCGCGCGGTCCCGCGCATCCTTCATCGGGATGCCCCACCACGGCGGACGCACGACGCGGCTGTCGGTGCGCTCTTCCGCGCTCAAGGCGTACCACGCGAAGAGGCTGTTCTCCTCGACCCACTTGCGGTAGCGGTCGACCATGGCATTGCCGCCGACTTGGGCAAGCACGTCGAACACAGCGGGCTGGTACTCGACGTGGTGTCCGTCGGAGTCGATGATTGGATGGCTGAGGCTCTCACGAATCTCGGCGGATCGAGATTGGGCAGTCATGGTCTGACCTCCTCGCCGGTGACGGGCTTCCTGCAGACCGACACTAGCACTCACCACGCGGAACGGCCGAGCCCGCGGCTTCCCCCGGAGACCCATGCGACCCGGCCCTTGGTGCCCAGATTCATCCATACACTCCCGTGATGAGGACGATGCGGAGTCGAAACCAGCAGCACAGTTCGCGGTCTGGATCGAAGGCCGCGGGGGGCGGGCCTTGCGAGGGGCTCCGGCCAAACCGGCGCGAGCGCACTATCGTGCTCGAGAGCAGCCCGACTGGAGAGTCCGCATGGCCGATCTCTGCATGCACACGATGAATCGCTCTGCGTATCTATTGGGCGATGAGGACCCGGACCTCGAAGGGCAGATTCATGCGGCCGCCGAGGCGGGCTTCCGCTGGATCGGACCCGACAGCTACACGATCGACGATTACCTCGAGCGAGGGGGAAGTGTCGCGGGGCTTGCGGCCACGATCGAGGCGGCGGGAATGCGGACGTTCGAGCAGCCGACCTGGCTCGTGAACGACGATCTCGCGACGGTGCGCAAGGACGCGGACGACATGCTCGAAGTCGCCGCTGTGCTGCGACCCGATTTTCTGCAGATCAACGTCGATACCCGCGTGAACGACGATCTGCTCGACGAAATGCGGCGCGCGGGAGACCGCTTTCTCGAACTCGGTGTTCGGCTCGCTGTCGAATACCTCCCCTGGCTGCCCGAGATCCGTAACATCGAGTCGACCCGCGCGATGCTCGCGAAGGCGGACATCGAGGGAGCAGGCGTCCTGGTCGACAGCTGGCACTTCACGCATAGCGACGACACCTGGGAGATCCTCGAGGCGCTGCCCGTCGAAGAGATTGCCTACATCCAGTTCAACGACCACCCACCGCTCGAGAGCGACGACCTCGTCGCGGAGACCCTGGGGCGTCGCGTCATGCCCGGGCAGGGATGCTTCGAGCTGGAGCGCTTCTGCCGCGTGATCCGTGACAAGGGCTACGATCGGCCGGTGAGCTGCGAGATCTTGTCGAACGACACGCGTCATATGGATCTTGGCGAGTTCGCTCGTCGCGTCTACCAGAGCGCCAGCCCTTATTGGGACTGATCGTCCCTCGCATCGCGATCGCGCGAGGGGCCTGCTGGATCGAGGACTCCCGATTGCGTTTCTCCCTTTCGCTTCCGACGCTGCGCCGCCCCGAATCCAGGGATCCCTACGCGGAGACCTTCGAGCTCGCGCGGCTCGCGGAAGAAGAGGGCTTCGACACGGCCACGATCGGGCATCACCATTTCATGCCCGGCAACCAGAGCGACCCGCTGACGTTCATGTCTGCGGTCGCGGCGCGTACGACGACGCTACGGATCGGGACGGGCATCTTCCTGCTGCCGGCCCATAACCCCGTGCGCGTTGCCGAGCAGGTCGCGACGATCGACCAGATCTCGGGCGGCCGAATCTCGCTCGGGGTTGGATCCGGATGGTGGCCCCTCGAATACCAGGTGCATGGCTCCGACTTCCGCGAGCGTGGGGCTCGCATGGAAGAAGCGCTCGAGATCCTGCGCCTCGTGTGGAGCGAGGAGGAGACGGCCTTCGACGGCCGCTTCTGGCAATTCCCGGAGCTGACCGTGCATCCGCGACCCGTGCAGTCGCCGCATCCCCCGATCTGGGTCGCCGGCGTCGTCGATGCAGCGGTCGAGCGGGCGGCGCGGCTCGGCGACGCCTGGCTCTGCGGGCCGGTCCAGTCACTCGGGCGGGCGAAGCGCTGCCTCGACGTCTACCGAGCGGCGACAGCGCGGCTGGGGCGTTCGGACGACTGGATCCTGAGGCGCTTCGCCTGGATCGGGGTCGATCGCGAGGTAATTACCCATCAGATCCTGCCTCGCTACATCGATGGACTCCTCGAGCACTGGCGGGAGTCGGCTGAAGATTCCGAGGAGAAGGCGCTCTTTGCTCGTCTGGACGCAGCGGAGTCGATCCCCGCGGAGGAAATCGCCGCAGATCGCCTGCTCTGGGGCACGCCGGACGACGTGGTCGGGCAGATCGAACGGTATCGGCGCGAGACGGGCTGTCAGCATGTGCATGCGGCCTTCGGTGCCGGGATGCCGGCGCGCGAGGAGGAGTACTCGACGCTCGGTCGATTCGAAGAGCAGGCCGAGATGATCAGGCTCTTCGGGCGCGAGGTGATCCCGGCTTTTCAGGCCTGAGGCGGGACCGCGTCACAGTCGCAAGACGAAGCGTGTCACACGGTCACTCAACCAGGAGGGGATGATCGGCGCGAGTCGACCGATGATCTGTGCGTCGAGCCCGACGAGGTATCGGGGCTCCGGACGAGTCGCCTCGATGGCTTCGACGACGACACGCGAAACGAGCTTTGGATCTGCCCGCAGGAAGTCGGTCTGGCGCAGGCGCCTCCTGGTGGTCTGATGGAACTCCGCATACTCGCTGGCTTCGTGGCCCAGCCCTTCCTGCTGCGCCTTGTCGAGCATGTTCGATTGAACCCCGCCCGGCTCGATCACGATCACATCGATCCCGTCGCGTGCGATCTCCATCCTCAGGACATCCGCGATGCCTTCGATCGCGTGCTTGCTGGCGGCGTACCAGCCGAGTGGAGGAGCGCCGACCCGCCCGAAGAGCGAACTCATGAAGAGGATCCGTCCCCATCGTCGATCGCGCATGAAGGGCAGCGCCAGTCGAGCCAGCCGTACGGGCGAGAAGAGCTGTGTCTCGATGAGCTTCCTTGCGGCCTCCTCCGGCGTGGTCTCGATCGCACCAAAGAGGGCGTAGCCCGCGTTGTTCACGAGTACGTCCGGGCGGATCGACTCGATGACCTCGACGCAGCCATCGACGTCGTTCACGTCGAGCAGCCGGGTCTCGATGTGCAGGCCTCGGGCTCGTGCTGCCCGCTCGACGGCTCTGGCCGCAGACTGCGAACGGACGGTTCCGATCGATCGATGTCCCCGCGCGGCGACATCGAGCACGGTCGCCAGCCCGATCGCGCCATTGGCGCCGGTCGTCAGCACTGTTCTCTCTGTCATCGCCTCTCTCACGGCTCGGACGATGCGGATTCGTCGATCCCTCCGACGTCGGCTCCTGCGGTCGCCTCGACGAGCTCCTCGAAGGACATCTTCGTCGCGAGCACCAGCTCGTGCAGGTCGGGCACCTGCTCCCAGTCGGAGTTGAAGCCGAAGTAGAGCCCGCCGCAGTAGCTCATCAGAGCGATTCCGACGCCGTGCACCGGCAGCAGCGGAACGACCGGATAGGTTGCCAGCATTGGCGAATCGAGCAGGTACCAGCGGGTTTGCGGACCGGGGACGTTCGTGAACACGAAGTTCGAGCTGCGCTTCTCGGCGTTCTCGCGTGCGAAGTAGGTCAGCAGGCTCGGATGGGTGAACTCGCCCAGCCGCTCGATCGCGCCCATCGCGAGCAGCTGGTCGGATGACTTGAGCTCCTGCATCGTCTCGCTGATGCGCGTGAGCCGGTGCTGTGGATCGCGTTCGGCCAGAGGAAGCTCGACGATCAGGTTGGAGACGCGATTGCCGGGCACGTCCTGATCGTCGTTCGTTCGGACGTTGACGGGGCACGAGGCCCGGAAGTCGAGCATCCTCTGCTCGCGCAGCGTGATGCCGCGCTGCTCCAGAAACCGGCTGAAGGCGCCTGTCACGATCGCCAGCGCGACGTCGTTCACGGTGCCGCCAGCCCGGTTCTTCACGTCCTTGACCGCCGCCAGGTCGAGGGCCAGCCAGTCGAAGCGACGATGGGATCCGATCGGCTGGTTGATGGGTGTTTCGGAGGAGGGGTTGGCCGTGAAGGAGTTCGCCTCGATCAGGCCACGAAACGTCTTCAGCCCCTGCTCGTACGAAGCGCGGGGCTCGCCGACCAGCTTTCGCAGGTTGCGGGCGACCGTCAGCGGTGACTGCAAGCGGCGCGAAACCGCATCGCGGATCAGCTCCTGACGAGCAGGAACCGGCCGCGGAATCCAGACGGGCTTGGGCTCGAATGTCTTCTGCGGCGTCGGGGAGAGCAGGTTGCCGAGCAGCTCGACGCCACCCACGCCGTCGGTCATGCAGTGATGAACCTTCGTGATGACCGCGAACTGATCTTCTTCCAGGCCATCGACGACCCACATCTCCCAGAGCGGCTTCCCCCGGTCGAGCTGCTGCGAGACGATGCGCCCACAGAGCCGCTTCAGCTGCCGGTCATCGCCGGGATGAGGCAGCTGAGTGTGTCGCAGGTGGTAGGTGAGGTTGAAGCTCGGATCGTCGACCCAGATCGGGTCGCCCTCGATCGGGACGTGCTGGACGCGCTGGCGATAGCGTGGAATCCGGTGGAGCTGTGACTCGAGGTAGCCGCCGATGCGTTCGAAATCGACGCCTCCGCCCGTTACGCGCAGTGGACCGGCATCGAAGAGGAAGCAGCCCGTCACGTTGAGATGGGCCTCGTGGGTTTCCATCTCGAGGAAGATCCGGTCCGTGACACTCAGACGCTCATAGCTCGACATCGATCATGCCCCCCGGCCCAGCCCTCGTCAGCCCGCGTGATCGCGGTATCCGGCTTCGTGACCGATACTGCCGGGGCCGCCGGCGACTCATTCCATTCCGTTGGTCGGCGCTCCCCTCTGTCTTGAGTTGCACGATTCGTGCCGCGTATCCTCCACGCGCGGCTGCCCCCAGCGGTCGGGTCGATCGTCGCTGTCGCGAAACGTCACAGTGTTGAGGCAGACAGACGAGCGGCTCCGGTTTGGCACGCCCGTGACGGTTCGCCGGCTCGAGGGCTCGTCGGCGGACCTGCCGTCAGTGCTCACACGCCGTCGAGACGGACCTGGAGCTCGATCTGCAGTCCCACGCAGAGCAGTCCCGCCGAGAGCACGTCCGTGTAGACGAAGCCCTGGAAGACGCGCTCGTCGACGGAGCCGGGCCCGCCGGGCTCGAAGGTCTTGGACACGGTCACTCGGCCCTTCAGCGCGGCGTTGCCCGCGATCCGCTCGAGCGCGCCCTTGACCTCCTCTGGAGACGGGAAGGCGACACCGAAGTGCATCATGGTCTGCGGTGTCTCCTTGAAGGCCGTGCAGAGGTTCGCGTGCAGGGAGGCCAGCTCCTTGTCGGCCGCGAGGCGATCCCGCAAGGCGCTCTCGAAACGCTTCTGATCTTCTCGGGCCTCCGAGGCGTAGAGCACGTTGTCGATGACATCGTCGTTCTCGGGGTCGATGTAGACGATCAGAAAGGGCCCGCCCGCCGGCCCGAGGTTTTCGGGAATCGGGTCTTTCTGCGGGTCGATGACGCGAAAGCCCAGCTCCTCGAGAAGGGTTCGGGCGAGATCGCGCTCGCCGGGTGCGTAGACGAGCTCGAGATGGTTCATCATCCGGGCACTGGGTCGGGTAAGGGGGCGTTGTGACATGCCAGATCCTCTCTATTCTTGCGTTCTCGGTTCCTCGGGGCGAGGAATCAGTCCGGTCGCAGCAGCGGGCCGGGTTCACCGGGATCCGGTGCGCTGTCGGGCAGACTGCCGTCGACGTCGGTGAAGCCGTACTCGTCCGCGAGCTGGCGTGTCGTCAGGACCCGGCCACTTCGGCGCATCACGTTCTCGTCGCGGAGCAGGGCGGCGATGCCGCGTCCGGTGAAGCGCGGCGACTCCGCACCGTCGAGCTCGAGATTCCATTCCTCGGGATCGAGCGCGAGCATGCGCTCGGTCGTGACGAAGGAAGGCCAGAGGGAAACGGTGGCGACGCCGTGGGGCTCGAGCTGATGCCCACAGTCGCGCATCGTGCGGTCCAGTGCAGACTTGGCGGCGCCGTAGGCGGGGTGCAGCGTGAAATAGCGCGCACCCTCGGAGCTCACGTAGGCGATCAGTCCCTTTCCCTGCTCGATCATGATCGGCGCGGCGAGCCAGGTCCCGACGTAGGCCGAGCGCGCGCCGATCTGGTGCATGTCATCCCAGCAATCGAGCTCCGATTCCCAGAAGGGTGCAGTGGGGTCCATGTCGTCGGGGATCAGGAAGGCGTTGTTCACCAGCAGGTCGAGACGATCGTTTTCCTTCTTCACCCTTTCGAAGACGGCCTCCACTTGCGCGTCGTCGCGATGATCACAGGCGATGCCGACGATCTGTCCCCCGAGTGCCTCGGCTTCCGCGATTGTCGATTCCAGGCTCCCGGGCCAGCGGCTATCGCCTTCATGCACGGTTCGGCCGGTGATGTAGACGGCCGCACCCTGGGCAGCGAGCTCGACCGCGCAACCTCGGCCCACTCCACGCGTGGCGCCGGTCACGATCGCAGTGACGTGTTCGAGGGCTTTCATGACGCTTCACGCTAGCAGCTTGTGGCGGGAATCCCGGTCTGCCCGAGAATGGAATGGCTTGCGCATCGGCCCGGTTCCGGACGACCGGTGCGCCCGACGGGCGACCGTGAAGGCGCCGCGGCGGCTACTAGAGGGCGAAATCCGCCAGCCAGCGTTCCAGGGAGACTCGGAAGCCCGCTGCATTCTCGTGTCCTCCCCCCCCGTAGCCGAGCGCGATCTTCGAGACGTCGACGGCGCCGATCGAGTAGAGCGTGCCGAAGACATTGCGGCCCTCGACGCGGTAGACGAGACCCCAGTGCTTTCCGAAGCGGGCGCGGCGAGCCAGCTCGTGGCCGATCTGGCTGCGGTTGGTGGAGGCGTTGATCGCTTCGATCCGCTCGGTTCCGATCGCGACCGGGCGCGCGTGTTCGAGGCGTCGCTCGACCTCCATGCGGTTCGCGCGGAGGATCGGCTTTCCCTCCTGCGCGAGGTCCTCGACCGGCTGTTGGGAGAGCCGATCCCAGATCTCGAATTCGCGCGGGTAGGAGGCCAGGGCCGCGTTGATCGCGTCCGAGTCGGGCAGTGCCCAGTTCCAGAGATCCTGGTCTTCGACGTAGCGCAGCACCTCGGGCACTTCCTGGTCGGGATGGAAGTACTGCCATGCGAGCACGGCCCCGGAATGGGTCAGGTCGAAATGGAGCTCGTGCCCCTCGGCTTCGAGCCGGTTCACGAGGGCTGAATCGCTGGCGAGACGATCGTGAGCGGTCACGTGGTGGTCGAGCACGACGAGGCCAGCAGCGCTTTCGGAGAGTTGCTCGAGCTCGTCGTGAGCGGGCGCGATGTCGACGAACACGACGAGCGCATCGTCGCACTCGCCGGGGCGCACGCGGTCCTCGTGGCCCCTGGCGATGTAGCGCCCCTCGTCGCCCCAGGCATGGCGCACGGACCAGGCCGCGGCAAAGCCGTCCGGGCAGCCGGCGTGGTAGAAGCAGATTCTCTTCACGGTTTCAGATCTCGATCCGCGGCTTCCCCGGGCTCACGCCGGGTGGTGGATTCTCGTCGGACGTTCCGGTTCGGTGCTCGATCCAATCCGATCCAATCCAATCTCGTAGGAGGCGGACCCGAGAGTGTAGCGGCCGGCTGGGGCAACGAAATCGCGTTGTGCGCGGCGACTCTCTGGCACACCTCGGGGTGTGGGTTAGCCTCCGCCTCCCGCGGAGATCTCGATGTTTCAACCCGCTGAACGAATCGCGCTTGCGGCCCTCGATCGGAGGGCTTCGCAGGCGGATTGGCTGCGGCTCGTCGACGGGCTGCATTCCGAGCCGGGTTTCTGGTGGCTGGACAGCGCGCTGCGAGACGAGTGCCTCGGTCGTTACTCCTTTGCGGGCACCGATCCCTACCTCTGGTTGCATGCGCGTCTCGAATCGCGCCCCGCAGCACCCCGGGAATGCGGAGCCGTTCCCGGAGACGGGGCCGGAGCAGAGTCCGGGGGCGAGGCCTGCGCGAGTGAGGTGGAGATCGACGTCCGGCGCGAGGCCCGGCCGGGGCTGGCACGCGGCTTTCACCGTTTCGCGAGCGACCCCTTCGAGTGCGCTCGCGCGCTCCTGCCGAGAGCGGATTCCCTGGTCTACTCGACGCGGACCAGTGCGGGCTCTGGCAATCCGCGCTGGCACGAGGTCGCGGGGCTCTCCGCTGGCCTCGACCTACCTTTTCTTGGGGGTGCAGTCGGCTATTTCGGATACGAACTCGCCGCGGCGACGCTGCCGAAGCTGCGTTTTCGAAACGAGGACGAGTTCGGGCTGCCGGACCTCTCGCTGGCATTTGTCGATCGGGTGCTCGCCTACGATCATTCCTGCGAGCGGCTATGGGTCGTGGGCCTCGGCTTCGGCGACGGTCGCTCGTCGAGCGGGGAGGGGGGCCGTCAGAGCGCCGTCGCGCGTTCACGTCATATCGTCGACGAGCTCGCCGCGCAGGTCGAGTGGATCCTGTCCCTCGACCGCCCGGTCGATGCGGGGACGCCGCCGCAAGAGTTCGAATCCGCTTCGCGCAGGATCCAGTCGACTGCGGACGCCGCCGGCTACGCCAAGGCGATCGACACGATCCTGCAGAAGATCGGCGCCGGAAACGTCTACCAGGCGAATTTCAGCCAGCGGCTGTGCATCGAGACATCGGTCGATCCGTGGCGACTCTACGGCGCGCTGCGCAAGCACAACCCCGCGCCCTTCGGTGGCTATTTCCGTGTCGGCGAGGCCGCGGTCCTGTCGAGCTCGCCCGAACGTTTCCTGCGCCTGGACGACGCGCGTCGGGTCGAGAGCAGGCCGATCAAGGGGACCCGGCCGCGTGGCGACGACGCACTCTGCGACGCGCGGCTGGCGGCTGAGCTGGCGGGCAGCGCCAAGGATCGTGCCGAGAACCTGATGATCGTCGATCTGGTTCGCAACGACCTCGGACGGGTTTGCGCGCCCGGCTCGATCGCTGTTCCGGAGCTGATGCGGATCGAGGCCTACGCCGCGGTCTTCCAGATGGTCTCGACCGTGACCGGCACCCTCGCGACGGGTCGCGACGCCTTCGATCTCGTGCGCGCAAGCTTTCCGCCCGGCTCGATGACCGGGGCGCCCAAGCTCGCGGCGATCAGCCTGCTCGAGGAGCTCGAACGCGTGCGGCGCGGCGTCTACGCCGGCGCGCTCGGCTATCTCGATCTCCGGGGCGGGCTCGATCTCTCGGTCGTGATCCGGACGCTGGTCTGCAAGGACGGCCAGGCCCATCTCCACGTCGGCGGGGGTGTCGTCGCGGACTCCTCTCCCGAAGCCGAATACCTCGAGTCCCTCGACAAGGCGAAGGCCCCGCTGCTCGCGCTCGAGGAGATCCTCGGGTTCGGGGACGAGAATCTCCGATGAGCGGGCGATGCATCTACGTCGACATCGACGACGTTCTGTCGGCGACGGTCGAACGGCTGATCGACCTGCTCGAGCATCTCCACGATCGGCGCCTCGAGGTCCACGAGGTCGAGCATTTCGATCTCGAGAAGTCCTTCGGGCTCGACGCCGACGAGATCGCGCATTTCATGGACCGGGCGCACGAGGATCACGTGATCGAATCGATCGCGCCTGCGGCGGGCGCCGCGGAGGTGCTGCGCGGGTGGAGCGATGGGGGGCACCACGTCAGTCTCGTGACTGGACGCCCACCGCAGACCCGGGCCGCCTCCCTGCGCTGGCTCGAGGCGCATCGCATCCACCACGATGCCCTGCACCATCTCGACAAGTGGGGTCGTCCCAGCTGGAATCGCTTGGGGCTTCCGGCCCTTCGATTCGATCAGATCCCCTCGCTCGGGTTCGATTTCGCTGTCGAAGACAGCCTGGATACCGCCAGGCGTCTGGTAGAAGAGTTCGGTATCCCTGTGGCGCTAATGGACCGCCCGTGGAATCGGGCGGTCGAGGGTCTGAAGGCTGAAACCCGAGATGCGCTCGTTCGATGTTGCAGCTGGGGGGAGGTCGCGGAGGCGTTCCGGTGGTGATCGCCGTCGAGTTGGCTGACCCAGATCCCGCGTGACACATCAGGGCTGCTCAGTCGGCCGCGCCTTCGCCGCCCGCCCGCTCGGCCACGCGGACCAGAGCCGCCAGGGACGACACGACCGGGGTCTCGACGGCGTGTTCCGCCGCGAGTCGCTCGACCGCGCCACCGAGGGCCTCGATCTCGGTGGGCCGACCCGCGCGAAGATCCTGGAGCATCGACGACTCGTGCGCGGCCGTCGGTGGAATCAGCTCTTCGTAGAACGTCGCGAGATAGGCGTCGGCATTCGGCCAGGCGACTGTGACCTCCGCCGCGTCGAGGACCCGGAAGATTTCGCGCACGACCTCGTCGATCAGGCGGCGCGTGGTTCGATCCTTTGTGAGCTCGCCATAACGTCGGCCGGCCAGGGCGCCGAGCGGGTTGAGTGCACAGTTGTAGAGCATCTTCGCCCATAGGACGCCGCGCATGTCGCGCGTCGTCTCGGCCGGGATCCCTCCCTGTGCGATGCGCTCGGCCAGCTCTTCGAGGGCGCCGTTCTCGAGACCGAAGATGCTTCCGAAAGCCAGCGGGGAGGCGTGGGCTGTGATCTCGACCGCGTGTGGGCTGCGGCGATGGAAGCCCGTGATCACCCGGGCGTGAAAGAGCCGCGCTTCGGGCCAGAAGGACCTGAAGGGGGCTTCGTTTCCCCAGCCGTTCTGGCAGAGCACCAGCGCCGTGCGCTCGACGAGGTGCTCGGCGATCGGCGCGAGGGCCGACGCGATGTCACCGCTCGAGAAGGCCTTCGTGCAGACCAGCAGCCAGTCGGGCGGATCGTCGACGAGGCTGCCCGTCCCGGTCTCGACCTGCAGCTGCCGCGGGGCGATCTCGACCTCACCGAAGAGTCCGGTGCGATGGATGCCGTGTGAAGCGAGGCTCGCGAGTGTCTCGGGATCGCGGCCGAGGACGCGCAGGCGCTCGCCCGGACGCGCGAGCGCACTCGCGAGTCCGATCCCAACCGCCCCGGCTCCCCAGATTGCGAGCTTCAAGAATACGCTCTCCCCGGCACTCGCCTCGAGTGTGGCGCATGGGCCGACGCGCGAAGCGGCTCGATTTGGCGTCGATTGCCCGTCTGTAGCAAAAAACGCCCGTCGGGGAGCCCGCCGGAATCCCTCCTTCAGCCGTCTCGGGGCGATGCCGATCAGGAGAGAGCTCTTCGGTGCGCAAACACGGACCCCAGCGATGCTTCCGGATTCTCTCTCGGCCGAGTCTCGTCGTGACGCACTCGTCGTCGTCGCGCTGCTCGTCTTCTCGCTCGGCTTCTACGGGCAGGCGGTCGGTTTCGACTTCGTCAGTTTCGACGATCCGCAGATCCTGCTGGCCCATCCCGATCGCTACGACGAGACGTCCTTCGCGAAGAGCCTGCAGGCGATCTTCGTCTCCGACTTCCCGAGAGAGGAGCCGCTCGTCGTCCGCGATCTGACCTGGGCCCTCGACGCGGGCCTGTTCGGATTTGCGAACCCCGCAGGCTATCACGCGGGCAACGTCCTGCTGAATGCCCTCGTCGTGGGCCTGCTCTTTCTCTTCCTCAGGCGATCGGGTCTCTCGTCGACCCTGGCGGGTCTCGTGAGCCTGGCATTTGCGGTCGCACCGATCCACGTCGAGCCCGTAGCCTGGGTGATGGGACGCAAGGATCTGCTGGCTGCCTTCTTCATGCTGTCGGGTCTGGTCGCTCAGTGCATCGAGCTCGAATCGACGACTCGTCGCCGCCGCAACCTGGCCTACAGCGTGACGCTCCTCTGTTGTGCGCTCGCGCTCGGCTCGAAGATCAGCGCGATCTCCTTCTTTCTCGTGCTCGCGCTGCACCGAGCCTTCTGGCCCTTCCTGCGCACGGGTCCAGACGCGATCGGGGACGATGCGGCGACGGTCCCCCAGCTCGCCTCGCAGGACGGCTCGCCCGCCGGGCCTTTCTCGTTCTCGACGCGGGTGTCGCGTGCGGCGCTGCCCGTCGTGCCGCATGCCGTACTCTCGATCGGGACCTTCCTCTGGTATCGCGATGTGATCTCCTCCTACGCCGTGATCGGCGCCGCCCATCCGGGTCCGCTCGATCCTGAACACCTGCGTCACGTCTTCTCGTTCCTGCCGCTCGTCATAGGCGAGTACCTGACTCATCTCGTGTGGCCGCACGATCTCTCCGTCTATTACCGGTGGCCGCACGTCGAGATTCCGCTCTCGAGCGCGCAGTGGCTGGCCTCGCTGGCCTGGGCGGTCGGGCTGCTCACCCTGCTCGGCTACAGCCTATGGAGGCGGCGCGACGTGGCCTTCTTCGCGGGCCTGTCGATCGTTCTCCTGCTCCCCTACTCAGGCTTCTTCTACGTCGGCCTCTGGCATGCCGACCGCTACTTCTATCTGGCGTCGGCCGGCGTTCTGACGATCGCCGCCGTCTGCCTGCGCGATCTGCTCCGTCGGGTTCCCGTCGCGCGTCTCCCCGTGGCGCTGGTCGTCGCGGCCTTCCTCGCGTCGAGTGCAGCGCTCGCCTATCAGCAGCAGGATGTCTGGCGAGACAACGAAGCGCTCTGGACGTACGAGGTGAACCGAGAACGGCCCTCGCTGCTGGCCTTCCAGGCGCTGGCCCGGGAATATGTGAGGCGGGCCGAGAGAACCGAAGAGGAGGCCGAGCGTCGGAAGTGGACCGCGCTCGCCGACCGCGTGGTGACGCTCGGCTTTGCTCGTGAGCGGGAGCTCGGACGGGTGCCCTCGCGCTATCGCGTCCCGGAGCAGGCACAGCTGGCGACGCTCCACGTGCTGCGCGGCCGCCTTGCCCGTCTGCTGGGTGCGCCACCGGACGAACAGGCCGTTCATTTTCGGACCGCTTTCGCGCTGGCGCCCCAAGGCGTCTCGGCCCTGTACGCTTCGGAGAGCCTCTTCTACGCGGCGCAGGCGGCCTCCGATGAGGTCCAGGCGCAGAGGATCTCCGAGTCGTTCAGCTATTTTCTGCGCTTCGTCGAGTATTCTTCGCACGATCCAGCGCGACTGGCCGAGTGCGAGTCGCTGCTCGAAGCGAACTACGCCGGTCGCTTTCCCGATCTCGACGACCGGATTGCCGAAGCGCGAAGGATCTACTTCCAGTGACGGCGGATGCGAGCAGTCCCTATGTCGGTGCCTATCCACAGCTGCCATCCCGGCGTGCGGTCTGGCGTGAGATCGTCCGCTATGTCCAGCGCGATGCGCCCGAAGTCGAGACCCTCGTCGAGCTCGGTCCCGGTTACGGCGACTTCATCGATCAGTTCCCCGCGAAGCGGAAGATCGCCTTCGACCTGAACCCCGAAATGCGCGCCTTTGTCGACGAGAGCGTCGAGCTTCGAGTCGAAGATGCGCAGGCGATTGCGAGCTTGCCCGCTGCCAGCGTCGACCTCGTCTTTGCGAGCAACTTCCTCGAGCATCTCGAGGGAGACGAGGTCGACCGCCTCCTCGAGTCCGTGCAGGGTGTGCTGCGGCCGGGAGGACGGCTGATGCTCATTCAGCCGAACCATCTCCGATGTGGGGAGCACTATTTCGACGACCCGACCCACGTGACGATCTTCGACGATCGCAACATCGGATTCTGGCTCGAACGCGCCGGCCTACGCACCCTGCGTATCGATCCCGGGCTCCTTCCCTTCTCGATGAAGAGCCGGGTCCCGAAATGGCCGCTGCTCGTTCGGCTCTACCTGAACGTCCCCGTCCGACCCCTCAGTGCGCAGATGTATGTCGTCGCGGAGCGAGTCTGAGATGTGGTCCGGTAAAACCGTCTCGGTGATCCTTCCCACCTACAACGAGAAGGACTCGATTCGCGCCTCGATCGAGTCTTTCGAAGCGACGGGTGTCGTCGACGAGATCTTGGTCGTCAACAACAACGCCGCGACCGGGACGAGCGCCGAGGTCGCGTGTACGCGCGCCCGTGAGGTGCACGAGCCCGAGCAGGGGTATGGCGCGGCGATCCAGCGAGGGTTTCGAGAAGCGATTGGCGAGCTCGTGATCGTGAGCGAGCCCGACGGGACCTTTCGAGGTCACGACGTCTTCAAGCTGCTGGCCTACTCGGACGACTTCGAGGTCGTGTACGGAAGCCGCACGGTCAAGGAGCTGATCTGGCAGGGCGCGAACATGGGGCTCTTCCTCAAGTGGGGGAACTATGCCGTCGCGAAGCTGATGGAGTTCTTGTTCAACACGACATCACTGACCGACGTGGGGTGCACGATGCGCTGTATCCACCGCGACGCCCTCGAGCGGATCCAGCCGCTGTTCAGCGTCTCGGGCTCTTTTTTTGGTCCTGAGATGATGGTGCTGTCGATCCTCAAGCAGATGAGCATGATCCAGGTCCCCGTGAACTACACCGAGCGTGTTGGCAGATCCTCGGTCACCGGCAGCCAGTGGGTGGCCTTTGCGCTGGGCCTTCGCATGATCCGACTGATCGTGTCCTACCGCGTGCGGAGCTGGCTGCGTCCGGCGAATTTCTCGGTCGATGCAGATCGACTCGCGCTTCCGACCCGGGATCTTCGCCTCGATCCCGACGACGAGGACGAGAAGGACGACACGCTGCCCTTCGGCTAGCCTCGCGGGCGTTGGCTCCACGGGGAGCCGGGGCTGCCGTTTTGCGGAGGCGTAGGGGCTGGCCCGCCCGCGACTCCGGTCCGGCTCGCCCGGTCGCCGGGAAGTGCCGCGACGACCCTCGGATTTCCTCGTAGAATGTCCGGAGGAGGATTCTCGATGACCCAGCCCCCCATGAGCTTCGAGGCCGCCGCATCCGTGCTGACCGGCGCGGACAGCCCCTTCGAGCTGGTGACCGAGGATGTTTGCGGCGTGGCGATGCCCGTATTCAAGAACCGTTTTCGGTCACTGCGTGAAATTCTCCTGAAATCAAAGGAATTCGGCGGCGCCGAGATGGCGGTCTGGGACGACGGGACGCGCTGGAGCTTCACCGAACACGAGCGGCTGGTCGCCTCGGTCGCGGCAGCGATCCGGCAGAAGCATGGTATCGGCCACGGCAGCCGGGTTGCGATCCTGGCCTCGAACTCCCCCGGATGGGTGTTGATGGCGTGGGCGACGCTGACGCTTGGCGGCACCGTCGTCGCGATGAACGGCTGGTGGCAGGGCGACGAGGTCCGTTACGGGCTCGATCTGGCCGAGCCGGATCTGCTGCTCGCCGACCGCAATCGCCTGGCGCGCCTCGAGGGTGGGGATCCCGGCTTGCCGACGATCGTCCTCGAGGATGACTTCGACGCCTACGCCGAGCATGACCACGCGGCGGAGCTCTCCGATGTTCCGATCGCCGAGGACGATCTTGCCGCCATCATGTTCACGAGCGGGACGACCGGACGACCGAAGGGTGCGATGGTCAGCCATCGCAACTTCATCGCCTTCCTGATGCTGACCTTCTGCAACTCCGCGGTCCTGCGTATGACGCGTCCGCCGCCCGGGGAGGACGCGCCACCGCCGGTCGGCATCATGTCGAATCCGCTCTTCCATGTCTCGGGCTTCCAGTCGGGTGCCTTGATGGGGCCGGCTACGGGTATGAAGACGGTCTGGACGACCGGCCGCTTCGATCCGGTCAAGATCATGCGGCTGACCCTCGAGGAGGGCGTCACGCGTTGGGGTGGAATCACGACGCAGCTATGGCGGCTTCTCGAGCATCCCGAGTTCGAGCCCGACAAGTTCCACCAGGTGAACTCGACGGGCGGCGGCGGCTCGGCGTTCTCACCCGACCTGCAGAGGACGCTGCGCGAGAAACTGCCGAAGGCGAGGGGTGACATCAACGTAGGCTACGGGCTCACCGAGTGCGGCGGCGTCTGCTCGATGGCGACGGGGGATCTGCTCCTCGCTCATCCCGATACGGCCGGCCGCACGATCCCCGGCAACGATGTCGCGATCTTCGACGACGAGGGTGCGCGACTGCCGGATGGCGTCGACGGCAATATCTGTGTGCGCGGGCCGAACGTGATGCTCGGCTACTGGAAGAATCCCGAGGCCACGCAGGAAGCCTTCTTCGAGGATGGCTGGCTGCGCACCGGCGACATCGGCCGGATGCGTGATGGCCTGCTCTTCCTGGCGTCGCGCAAGCGCGACATGATCATCCGTGGCGGCGAGAACATCTACCCGCTCGAGATCGAGAACCGCCTCGACGACCACCCGGACGTCGAGGAGGTCGCCGTCGTCGGGGTCGACCATCGCGAGCTCGGCCAGGAGGTGAAGGCGGTCATCGTCCCGCGCGCAGGAGCCCGCCTCGACCCGGAGAAGCTGAAGGAATTCGTGGCGGAGACGCTCGCATACTACAAGGTCCCGACCTACATCGAGATCCGGACGGAAGCCCTTCCCCGGAACGCGACTGGGAAGGTGCTCAAGCCGGTCCTGCTCGGGGAAGCGGAGAACACGTTCCGCGAGGAGTGAGGCGGGCCAGGCGAGGAGGGCTCAGCCCCGTTTCCGCCTCGGATCGCGCCCCGGCGCACGAGCGAATTCTGTATGCTCGTGGCCCCGGAGGTCGCTGCGATCGGACGGCCCGCTGATCTGGAGAAGACGAGATGGCAAACGGACCCCTTGCGGGCATCAAGGTTCTCGAAGTTGCGGGCATTGGCCCGGGCCCCTTTTGCGGGATGATGCTCTCCGACATGGGCGCGGACGTCGTCCGGATCGACCGCGCGGACAAGGTGCGTGGTGGCGATCCGGCCAGCCCCCCGCCGGACGTCCTCGCCCGAGGCCGCCGCAGTGTCGCCGTCGATCTGAAGCAGCCCGACGGCGTCGAGACCGTACTGAAGCTCGTCGAGCAGTCGGACGTTCTGTTCGAGGGATTCCGCCCCGGCGTGATGGAGCGTCTCGGGCTGGGTCCCGACGTTTGTCTCGAGCGGAATCCGAAGATCGTCTACGGCCGCATGACCGGCTGGGGCCAGGAAGGGCCCTACTCGCAGATGGCGGGCCACGACATCAACTACATCGCGCTGACCGGCGCGCTCGATGCGATCGGCCGGCAGGGTCAGAATCCGACGCCCCCGCTCAACCTGGTCGGCGATTTCGGCGGTGGCGGCATGCTGTTGGCGTTCGGTATCGCCACAGCACTGGTCGAGTCCGGGCGCTCGGGCAAGGGGCAGGTCGTCGACGCCGCGATGGTCGACGGGGCGGCGACGCTGATGGGGTTCTTTGCGGGGCTGGGGGCGATGGGCGCCTGGACCGAGGGACGTGGAACGAACCTGCTCGATTCGGGTGCGCATTTCTACGAGACCTACGAGACGAGCGACGGAAAGTTCATCTCACTCGGCTCGATGGAGCCGCAGTTCTACGCCGAGCTGCTCGAGAAGCTCGGCCTCGCCGACGAGGACCTGCCCCATCAGATGGACAAGTCGGGCTGGCCGCTGCTGAAGGCCCGTTTCGAGACGCTCTTCAAGACGCGGACGCGGGATCAGTGGTGCGGGCTGCTGGACGGCTCCGACGTCTGCTTCGCGCCGGTGCTCGCTCTGTCCGAGGTCAAGGACCATCCGCATATCCAACATCGCCAGACGGTCGTCGAGCGAAACGGCCTCGTGCAGCCGGCGCCTTCTCCGCGCTTCGGCCGGACCGAGCCGGCGCTCGGGCGCCCGCCGGCGCACCCCGGGCAGCACACGGACGACGTGCTCACGTCCTTCGGCTTCCCGTCCGCCGAGATTGCGAGGCTGCGCGACGCCAAGGCGGTCGCCTAGGCCGGCTGATCGGTTAGAGTCTGTGCGGGATCGCCGGCCCAGGGGCCGGCTTCTCGGTCACGTCCTGGTTCACGAGAGGGGGCCCCCTTGAATCCGAAGCTCGCATCCGTCGCCATCGTCGCGCTTTTCCTGATCCTGTTCGGCCAGCGCTTCCTGCATTCCGTACCCGCCGGCCATGTAGGCGTCGCGATCCTGTTCGGTGAGGTCCAGGAGCAGCCCTACCCCGAAGGTCTGCACCTGGTGAACCCGCTGCTCTCGTGGATCGACCTCGATGTCCGCCAGGACACCTTCAAGATCTCGCAGCTCGAGATGCCCACGCGCGACCAGCTGCTCAGCAAGGTCGATCTGAGCATCCAATGGCGGGTCGACTACAACCGTGCTCCCGAGCTCTATCGCGATACGGGCGACAAAGAACGACTGATCGCCGTCCATCTGCATCCCAAGACCCGTTCCCTCGTGCGCGAGCTCGGGACCAAGATCGAGCGCGCCGAGGACCTCTTCAAGGACGAGGTACGCGACGCGCTCGCGGTGCAGATCGAGACGGAGCTGAAGGCCTACGTGGGGGCCAAGGGCATCCTCGTCGATTCGGTCCTGCTTCGGAACATCAACCTTCCGCCCGTGCTTGCCGAAGCGATTGGTCGCAAGAAGGAACGCGAGCAGGAGGTCGAGCGCCAGCGCGCCGAGCTCGAGCGCGTGAAGCTCGAGCAGGAACAGCAGGTCGCTCAGGCGGAAGCCTCACGGCGCGGGGCGGAGGAGGACGCCAAGCGTCTGCGCATCCTCGCCGACGCCAAGGCCTACGAGATCGCCACGATCAACACGGCCGCTTCGGGCAACCCCGCCTACATCCAGCTGCAGAGTCTCGAGGCCCTCAAGAAGATGGCCGAGGATCCGGCCGCCAAGCTCTACTTTATGGACTCGAACTCGCCTTCGCCGTTGCCGCTGCTGAATCTGGGCGAGCCGGCGGCCGGGAAACGCTAGGCCGCGCCGGCCCCTACTTCCAGGCGAAGACCGGCTGCTCGTAGTGCGCCACCCGGGTGTGCCGCCCCTTCAGGAGCACCTCGCGCATCTGGAACAGGATCGCCGCGGTCGGGCTGTGGATCAGCGTCCCGAGGATCGGGATCGAGAGCACGGGCCGGTCGCTCTCGGGGATCTCGCGCAATACCGGGACGCCGGGCTTCTCGAGCTCGCTGAGCGGCACGACGTGCAGTCGCTCGACCTCCTGCGGGTTCGGGCGAAGGGTCTGCCCCGGCTCGGCCCAGGCGACGACCGGGGTCATCCGGAAGCCGGAACGCGTCGGGAAATCGTCGAGCAGGCCGAGCACGTTCTCGCGGCCGAGCTCGAGGCCGATCTCCTCATGGGTCTCGCGCAGGGCGGCTTCGACGACGGTCTCGCCCGGGTCGAGTCGGCCGCCGGGCAGGGCCCACTGGTGCGCGTGGCGTTTCATGTGGGCGGTGCGCCGGGTGATCAGGAAGCAGGCCTCGCCGTCCTCGTTGGCGGTGATGACGAGGGCGACGGCCGCCGGATGCAGCTGCGGGTCCGGCTGCTCGTGTCGCTCGAAGTCTTCGAGGTTCGACTCCATGCGGGCGCGAAGGGCCTGCTCGAAGGTGCGGGTTCGAATCGTCACGGGGCTCAGCATAGAGGTTTTGGCCTACGCTGGTTTCGCCGCAGGGCAGTCTGGACAGGGCGTCGGCGCGATCGGGGATGAAGCGGCCCGGGCCGCGACGGGGAGCTGCGAGAGCGGCGGGAGCTGGGAGGCGAAGCGTTGCAGTCGGTCGGTTGGGAAGAGGCCTGGAAGCGGGCGCGTGGAATGCTCTCGGGGGTGACCCGCCGACGCTGTGCAGCGAGCCAGCCGGGCGTCGATCTTGCAGTGCTCGACTGGGGCGGGCAGGGCGAGCTCGCTCTGCTGCATCACGCGAACGGCTTCTGCGCGGCGACCCTCGCCCCAGTCGCCCAGGGTCTGCGCGATCGCTATCGGGTCGTTTCGGTCGACGCGCGGGGCCATGGTGACTCGACGCCGGTCGAGCCGGGGGGCGATCCGAGCCCCTACGGCTGGACTACGCTCGTCGGCGATCTGCGCTCCGCGGCGCACGAGATTCTGGCGATCACGGGTCGTGATCAGATCGCGCTCGGGATCGGGCACTCCCTGGGCGGTGCCCTGAGCCTGGCCGTGGCGAAGCAGGAGCCCGGGCTCTTCGAGGGGCTGGTGCTATGCGATCCCGTCATCCCACCGCCGCTCACCCGGAACGACCCCATGGCCCGGAGTGGGGGCCGAGCACTGGCGGAGGCGACGCGGCGACGCCGGGACCGCTTCCCGTCTCGCGCCGAGGCCTTTGTGCACTGCCGTTCGCGGGATTTGTTCGCGGCCTTTACGCCCGAGGCGTTGGCGCTCTACGTGGGCGAAGGCATGCGCGAAACGATGGAGGGTGAGATCGCGCTCAAGTGCGATCGCGAGGTCGAAGCGTCGATCTTCGACGGCGGTGGGATGCTCGACCTCTTCGAGAACGCCGATCGGATCTCGCCTGAAGTGCTCTTCCTGCACGCCCGGCGCGGTAATTTTCGCGTCGAGGTCTACCAGGAGATGGCGGAGCGGATGCCGCGGGCTCGGGTGGAGAGTCTCGACGCGGGACATCTTTTCCCGATGGAGGAGCCCGAGCGCGTGCTCGAAGCCGTAGCCGCAATGGCCGAATCGAAGTGCCACCCGAATTAGAGGAGCGTGAAGACCCATGGCCGACCTTCCGAAACACCCGGATACACTTCGCCCGCAAGACTTTGCCGCCTTCAAGGCGGAGAAGATGGGCAAGGCGACGATCTTCGAATCCGAGCGGATTCTCGTCGGTCTGAACTGTTTCGAGCCCGGACAGGAACATCCCCTTCACGCGCATGAGGGAATGGACAAGGTCTATCAGGTGATCGAGGGCCGGGGCGTCTTCCTGCTCGAGGGCAGGGAGCTGCCGATGGAGCCGGGCGTGATGCTCGTCGCGCCCGAGGGCATTCCCCATGGCATCCGAAACGATGGTCGCGAGCGGCTCGTCGTGACCGCGATCCTGGCTCCAGGGCCCGGGAAGAAATAGGCGCGCGGGACGATCACCGCAGTCTCGAGCTGGAAGACGGCGGAGCTGCCGTCCCCGTGGTTCGAGTCGCTGGAGCGGAAGCGCACCTCGACGGGATGGACCCATACAGCGGGCCTCGCCGGAGCTACCCTCTCGGCGCACCAAGCCGGAGGTCCAGCATGCAGCGAGGCGCGCAAAGACGCGGCGTTCCGATCCTTCTTCCGAGTCTCCTGCTCGCCGCGTCGATCGTGCCAGCGTCCCTGGTCGCTGGTGCGGAAGGCCAGAGCTACTCGCCCTACGCCGACCGCAGCCATCCGGATCGGGTGTTCTGGGGGGACACCCATCTGCATTCGAGCTGGTCTCCCGATGCCGGCGCCGGCGGCAATACACAGATCAGCCCTGATCACGCCTATCGATTCGCCAAGGGCGAGACGATCACAGGCCATACGGGGCAGCGGATCGCCCTGCGGCGTCCACTCGACTTCCTGCTGGTCTCGGATCACAGCGAGTACCTGGGCCTCTATCCGATGCTCGACGAGCGACATCCCGATCTGCTCGCCAGCGAGACCGGTGCGCGCTGGGCTCGGCTCGTCGAAGAGGGCAAGCGCGGGCAGGTCGGGGGCGAGTTCGCCGCGAGTCTTCCGGCCGGGCAGGACCTGATCGAGAGCCCCGCCTTCCAGCGCGACGTCTGGGACCGGGTGATCGAGAACGCCGAGCGCCATAACGAGCCCGGCCGCTTCACCGCCTTCATCGGCTACGAATGGACCTCGATGCCGAAGGGGGCCAACCTGCATCGCATCGTGCTCTTTGGCGACGGAGCGAAGAGGACCTCCCAGGTCGTTCCCTTCCGCTCGATCGACAGCGACGATCCCGAGGCCCTCTGGAAGTACCTCGCCGAGTACGAATCGAAGACCGGCGGCCACGTGATGGCGATCCCGCACAACAGCAACATGAGCGCGGGCCGCATGTTCGAGCGGACCGCCTTCGATGGGAAACCCTTTACGAAGTCCTACGCGACCCGGCGTCGGCGCTGGGAGCCGCTCGTCGAGGCGACGCAGATCAAGGGTGACAGCGAGACCGCCCCCCACCTCTCGCCCGAAGACGAGTTCGCGGACTACGGAACCTGGGACGCGGCCAAGGGCATGGCGAGGGGCGAGCACGAGGACTGGATGTACGACGGAGAGTACGTGCGTTCGGCCCTCGGCAACGGGCTCGCGATCGGCTCGGAGATCGGGGTGAATCCCTTCGAATTCGGCCTCATCGGGAGTACCGACTCCCATACCGGGCTCGCGACCGCGGACGACGACGACTTCTGGGGCAAGTTCAGCAGCAACGAGCCCCATGCGGACCGGGCTGACGAGGCCTGGGCGAAGAATCTGATTCCGCCGCCGGACTCGGCGGCGGCGAGCCAGCTCGAGCTGGCGCAGTACATGACCGGGCGCAAAGCGGACCAGATGATGACCAGGAGCCTGGTCGCCTCCGGCTTTGCTGCGGTCTGGGCCCGGGAGAACACGCGCGAGTCGCTCTTCGCGGCGATGCGCCGGCGCGAGACCTATTCGACGACGGGCCCGCGCATGGTCGTCCGCTTCTTTGGCGGCTGGTCTTTCGAAGACAACGATGCCGTCGCCCCGGATCTCGCTGCGGTGGGTTATGCCAAGGGCGGGCCGATGGGAAGTGTGCTCGCGAAGCGGCCGCGTAGAGGGGTGCCGAGCTTTCTGGTCGCCGCGCTGCGTGATACGGAAGGCGCCAATCTCGATCGCGTCCAGATCGTGAAGCAGTGGACGGGCGAGAAGGGCCAGCGTCGAGAGCGGATCTACGACGTCGTCGTGTCCGGGGAGCGCAAGATCGGACGCGACGGGCGATGTCGCGAGGAGGTCGGCGATACGGTCGACGTCGAGGCGGCTACCTACACCAATGCGATCGGCGCTTCGCAGCTCGCAGGGGTGTGGCGCGATCCGGACTTCGATGCAGAGCGTCGAGCGGTCTACTACGTGCGGGTGCTCGAGATTCCGACGCCGCGCTGGACGACCTACGACGCCGCGCGCTTCGGGACGAAGCTCCCCGAAAAGGTCTCGGCGACCACGCAGGAGCGAGCCTACACGTCGCCGATCTGGTACTCACCCGGGGGGTGAGCCCGTCGCGAGCGAGCAGACGACCGCGTCAGCTCGACCAGGACCCATGCCCGGTGGCCGGATACGTCATGAACTCGAGCAGGTTGCCATCGGGATCGCGCGTGTAGACGCTGGTTCCCATTCTCGTCCCGCCCTCGCCGCCGCCCGGCTGGTCGTAGGGGCCAGCTGTGATCTCGCCGCCGGCCGCCTTGATCAGCTCGATCGCTTCGTCGATCGTGCCGTCGAAGACGAAACAGAGGTCGCCGCAGCCCGGCTTCGCCGTCGGGCCCTTGGCGTCGAAGCTCGGGTCCTGCCAGAGCGCCGGGCCATGGAAGTTCAGCTTGGCGGCCGGGCCGATCTGGATGGCGAAGAGGGGGTAGTCGCCGGCGCGCCATTCGTCTTCGTGGATCGTGCCGAAACCGAGCTTCTTGTAGAAGGCGATCAGGGCTTCGGGGTCCTGGGCGGGCAGTGCGCAATGATCGAATCCGACGACGGGCATGCGGGTCTCCTCGAAGGTGGGCCGATCGGGACGCTGTCAGTCTATGGGAGCGCCGGAGCGGTTCAAGGGGCGCCCGACTCGCGCATCCATTTCGCAGGCACGCCGCGTTGGCGAGACGCCACGTCACGGGCGGTTGCGATTGGAACTGCGGATGGCCCCGCTGACGCCCGCCTGAATCAGGCCGGCGTCAGCGGGGTGTTCCGTTTCGGGCTCTGCCTCAGGGGAGACAGGTCGGAGGAACCGAGCTGCGCCAATTTTTGCGGAGGTAGGTTTATATTTAAAGAAGAGCGAAGCAGCACTAAATGAAGTTACAATCATGCTGAAATGTATAGTAACCATAAATGAATTCATGTCAAAAAGGAAAGTAAACAATAATGAAGTAGAAATCATGCCGAAAGGTGTAATCAACAGGTGAATTGTCCCGAAGGGTGTGATCTGTGTGTGTGTGTGTGTATGTGTGTGTAATGTATAAATATACCAATAAAATGATA
>NZBC01000047.1 GCA_002687715.1 Planctomycetota bacterium
ATTCGCTGAACATCCCGCGATCGAGTACCCACCTTGAGATTCTCACTCTGGCCTTGTGAACCGGTGGGAAGTCCAGGTCCGCTCTGACGGCGAAGCCGGGTCCGGGCCCAGCGCGGACCTGGAGGTCCGCGCTCCCGTCAGAGCAGGTCGCTTCACACGCTCTGGAGGCCCGCGCCCTCGGGCGCGAGTCAGTCTCCTCGCTTCGCCTTCCCCTTCGCATGGGTCGGGTGCGGGTTGTAGCCGGGCTTGCGCTTGAGGAGGCCATGTTCGGCCTGCTCGAGGTCTTTGAGCTCCTGGCTGAGCCCCCGAATCCTGACCATCGTGGCCGCGTTGGTCTTGCCCGTCTTCGGGTCGATGAGCTTCCGCTCTTCGATCTGCTTGCGCGTCTGGATCGCGACGCGCTTTCTTGTGAGGTCGGCCATCTTCGTGATGGCTTGCCACCCGGGACGTCCGAGCTCGTGTTGGATCAGGGCGGCGACGTTGCGCGCGACCTGGCCCCCGCGGAGCTTGTTGCCCGAGAGGCTCTGGTAGCGATGTCGCTCGCTGCAGTAGAGGACCAGCGTGCCGCCCTTCTTGTAGAGCTCGAGTGTCCCCTTGTCCTTGACCTGGCTCACGTCGACGCGCACGAGGTCGCAGAAGCGCGACGAGGCGACGAACCAGCCCTCGCTCTCGAAGCGATACAGCGACGAGATATCCGCGCGGGTGTGCGGGTTGTAGATGAACACCAGTGTCGGACGCTTCTTCAGCGACCAGGCGAATGTGCCTCCGCTTCCGAGGACGGCCTTGTCCAAGCCGACTTCCTCGCCTTCGTAGCCACGGGTGCGACCACGGGGGAGTCCGCGGGTGTCCCAGCCGAGGCGCAGCGCACCCACGTTGCGGGTCGTCTTCCCTTTCCTGAGGCGAGGCGTCGTGCGACCCGTGCCGCGTCCGGCACCGGGGCCGGGCGCGGGGGCCGGGCTCGGCACGGGGACGGCGATGGGTGTGGGGGCGGGCGGTCCGACCGGACCATGTCCGACGGGCGGTCAGGGTGGGATCGCGGCGCCGCCGAGGGCTACCACTGCGGCTGCGGCGATCAGGAAACGAGGCGCGATGCTGGTCATGGATCATCCTTCCTCAGGGGTCTTCCCGAGGCGGCGTTCTCCTCGGGAGGCAGGCCGCTCACGACCCGTACGGCCTGAGCGGAGCCGTTTTTCAAATTCCGGCACCGCTCACCATGACGAGTGTCAGGGTCCCAGTTGCCGGACTTGCCCTTCTTGGGTGTCTCCTTCCCGTCGTTCTTGGCGGCCTCGGCTGCCTTGACCACAGAAGTCGAGCAGGATGACCTTGCCCCTGCAGTCGCTGAGCTCGAACTTCTTGCCGTCGAGGTCGATCCCGGCGATTCCCGGGGCCGGTTTGCCGACCTCGGGACCCTTGGTGCCCCTTTGGGCCCACGTCGGGGAGGCGAAGACGGCCGCCATTGCAGGGCCGTCGCGAAGAGCGTGCGCATGGCTGGAAACCTCCAGGTTGGTTCCCAGTGCGCATCCTATCGAATCGTGGCTGATCGCTCGAACCGAGCTGAGTCGAACCCGGCCAGGGCGGCGCCATCCTGCTCGAGGGAGACCTCCACTGTCCATCGGCCGGGTGGGATGTCCATCTCGAAGGGGAGAACGAACGGCAAGGTCTCCCCGGGGAGGACGCCCGTGATCGGCAGCGGCTGGGAGACGGGGTCGGCCCTGCCCCCACCGGGTCTGGACTCCTTGAATCTCACGGTGACCCGCACGCCGTCCCGCCCCCCGAGGAGCGTTCCGGAATCGGAATCGAGGGAGATCTCGAGTTCCAGCACCCACGGTGAGCGGCCGAATCCGGGCGGACGGAAGCGGAGGTCGGCGTCAGCGTGACGGATGGTCATTCGCCCTTTCGGGGGATGGATGCTCGCATTGCCGAGGCTCACGATGCGGTCCCGGATGCGAAGGGCGGCGAGAGCCGCGCCGTCCGGAGGCCCGGGGAGGCGACGGACGCTGTCTGCTGCCGATTGGGCAGTCCGTCCTCTGACGCAGGCCGCCCAGGTATCGATGAGGACGCCCCACTCCTCGTAGCCTTCCTGTCGTGCGCGTTGCCGTGCGTTCGCGAGCGCCGCCATGACGTGGTTCACGGGCCGCCGCAGGCGCACGCGGTGCCACGCCTCGATCACGTCGTGATCGATGGCCCGAAGCCCGGCCACGGTGTCTGCGCCGCGCGTCGTCGTCACGTGGCGCTCAGTGGCCGTGCGCATGCCCACGAAGAGCAGACGACGCCACACGGGAAGCGCGATCGTTGCGTCGTAGCGGAGGATCTCCCCGATGGCGGACGGGTGGGTCGGCACGGGAAAACGCCCCGGCGTCATGCGGGCGTAGACATGCACCAGATAGTCGGTGAGCTGGTGTCGGGCCGCGGCGCTCGCCACGTGGGTTTCGAGGTCCGCGCGGAGGGGGAGTGCGCCCGGCAGCGACCGGAGGAGCGCCAGGCTGGCTTCGTCACCGGCCCGGGCGAGCGCGACCACCCCCAGGATGCGCAACTCCCCCTGAAGGTCGCCCGCGTCGGTCTTCAATCGAGCCAGTGCCCGTTCGTCCCCCCGAAGTGCGCGCGCGACGACCGCGGCCGTCGCGACGATGGCCACGTCGTCGTTCGAGAGTCGTTGGAGGACCGCCTGGGTGCCCTCCGCGTCGGGCGCGAGCCGGGCGATGAGCAGCGCCGTCCGCGCGCGGAGTCCGGCATCCGGCAGGGCGGCGAACCGCGCGACTTGGGTCGCGGTCGCGGCGAGGGTCGATCCAGTCAGCGTCGTGAGGTCGAGGATCGCCTCCTCGCGGCTCACCCGGTTTCGGGTTCGGTCCAAGGCCATGCGGGTCAGGTGCCGCGCCGCCGCATCGCCTTCACCACGGGCGAGGAGACCGATGAGGGCGAGCCAACGCGCGGACGTCTCCGTCGATTCCAGTTGCTCCAGCAGATGGTCGATCGGCGTGTCGACGAGGTTCGCGTAGCCGGAGGCGTATCCCGCGAGTCGTCGGACGTCTTCGGGTCGTCGACTGGCGAGGTTCGTTCTCTCGCCAGGATCGGCGGCGTGATCGTAGAGCTGATACACCTCATTCTGGCGATCGAGGATCAGGGTCAGGCCGCCGACCCGAACGGAGATGGCCGTTCCGTAGATCTCGTTCATCTCGGAGAACGCCACGGCGGGCGCGCGCGGAAACGCGGAGCGGGGCGCAGGGGGGACGAACCAGTGCAGCAGGCCGTGACCGTGCATCGGGGGCGTCGTCAGTCCGCAGAGATCGGTCAGCGTGCGTGCGATGTCGACGAGCTCGACCGGCTGGTCGACCGACGCCGGAGGAACGTCGGGCACGCGCATCACGAGGGGAACGTGGACCTGCTCCTCGTGCAGGTTGGTGCCGTGGAATCGATGGCCGTGGTCGCCGAGCCCCTCGCCATGGTCCGAATGGACGACGACCACGGTGGACTCCCACCTCGGGTGTTTCCGCAAGCCCTCGAGGAGTCGACCGAGCTGCTGGTCGGCAGCGGCCAGCTCCGCGTCGTAGAGCGCGACCGGATTGGATCCGAAGTCGTGATCGGGCCGTGGGTCGTAGGGGGAGTGGGCGTCGAAGAGATGGAGCCAGAGGAAGAACGGCCGCTCGGGGTGCGTGGCGACGAAACCCAGGGCACCGTCGACGGCCTGCTTCGAATCACCCGGGGTGTTGCGGTAGTCGTCGAACCCCTTGCGAATGAACCGCATCGGCTTGGCGTGCACGGCTTCGGGGAACGTCGCTTCTCCGTGAGTCGCGTGGCCGGCCCCGGAGAAGAACGTGGCGAGCGTGGGTTCGCTCGCGGAGCGGCCGAGCTCGCGGTCGGAAACGAGATGGGTCGCGGATGGGTACAGGCCAGTGTGGGTCGAGCCCATCGAGATCTGGCTCGATCCGTACTGGGAGTAGGTCCGGCGAAAGACCACCGATTCCCGAGCGAGTGCATCGAGGTGGGGAGTCGTGTTGCGCTCGTATCCCATGAACCCCGCGTGGTCGGCGCGGAACGTGTCGATGGTCACCAGGACCACGTTCAGCTTGCGGCGCTCGGGTTGCCAGGCGTCGAGGACGGCGATGTCGGGCGGGGGGGAGGCCGGCGAGTGCCATCCCGAGCCGGGTTCGATTCCCTTCGAGCGAGGGAGCGGGAATGCGCCCACGAGCTGGCCGAGGTAGGGCGCGGTGTGCACGAGGGCGCGGGCGTCGAGGTCTTCCCCCGGGGTTCGGCCGGTCACGACGACGACCGTCGCGACCACGGTGCCGGGCGCGAGAACCACGAGGACGAAGAGACGGCTGCGTTTCGCGAGTCCGCGTGCGAGGTGCTGGCCAATGAACCCCCCTGCGAACAACGTCCCGACTGCGCACGCGAGGTGCGCGCGCGGGTGGGTCTGCGCGACCTCTGCATCGGCGATGGCCAGCGTCGTCACCACGGCGCCACCGGCGACGAGAACGACCACGGTCCGCCAGCGGCCCCGTGGACCCGCGATCAGGGCCGCGATGCAGCGCATCGCGATCCAGCTCCCGAGCCAGGCACCGGCATGACTGCCGAGCCGGAGCGCGGTGATCCAGCGATGAGTCGAGATCCGCGGTCCGGAGAGCAGTTCGAAGACGAAGTAGCTCCCGAACGCGCCGAACAGCAGCGTCGGGGCGAGGGCTCCGCGCCAGGGCCGCGTCCCACCCGCTGAGAGACCGCGGCCGATCCAGGCCGTCACGGCGCCGCCGGCGATCATGGGCAGCGCGAACGCCAGCGACACGACGGCGAGGGTGATTCCGGCCTGCGGCCATCCGGAAGCCGGCTCCACGTCGTCGCGGGCGAGTGCGACGAGATCGTGACCCAGGATGGCGATGGCGCCCGCGACCACGGCTGCGAACAGCCGGGTGGCGGTGTCCACAGGCGTTCCGGGCGCCCTCGTTCGCTCGCGATCGTCCGACATGGTCGGACGGGATGTTAGACGATCGCTGCGACCCGGCCGACGGGGCTGGCGGGTTCCTGGCTTTTTTGGGAACCCGCAGATCGTTCCGTGCATCATGAACGTCATCTCGGCAGGAGGAACCCATGTCCATGCTGCTTCCCGGCCTCTTGATGACCGTGCTCGTCTCCGCGTCCCCGCCCGCGCGGCTCGGTGAGGAGGCGTTCGGCAACGACCCCGTCAACAAGCACTCGGAGTGGGTGAAGGGGGTCGTCGATGCGGCCAACGATCGACGCCGGGTCTACCGGCGCTGGGTCAATGGCAACGAGGACTTTTGCTTCCGGGGCGACGCCATCGCGGTGAACGCGGCGCTGAAGCTCTTCGCGAAGATCGACGACCCGAAGAAGCTGGTCGTGTTGCTACCGGATCTCGGGCGAACCCGCAGCTTCGAGAACGTCCTGGTCAAGTACGTCTGGAAGATCAACGTTCCGAGTGGGATCTACCTCGGGATGGCGAAGCGCGTGAAGGGGCCGAGCGCCATGCATCTGCACCCCGTGATGGAGATCCACCTCACGGGTGGCCTGAAGGCCGAGGAGCTGGAACTCCCCGCCGGGTTGGCGGTGGTCGGCGCCGAGGATCTCATGCGGAAGTACCGCGACGCGCGCAAGAACGGCGAGACTGCCTCGACGCGTGGATACGGCTGCCACAGCCTGTGGCGGTTCGGCTACGGCGCGGGCGTCGTCGAGGAGTTGACCACATCGATCAACTCCGAGGACTCGTTCGTGCAGCTCTCGGCGGTGGGCGCACTCGGTCTCATGGGGCAGGATGCCCGGACTGCCGTTCCCGCCTTGAAGAAGCTGATGGGCGCGGCGGAAGTGCGGCTTCGCGACGCGTGCAAGCGGGCCCTGGACAAGATCTCCAAAGCGAAGCCCGCACCGAAGTCCGACCTTCGGGTCGGGACCATGAAGGCGATCCGTAAGGTCCTAGACGGCCGCAAGAAGCGATAGTCCGGGGAGCGCGGACCTCCAGGTCCGCTCTGGCGGCGAAGCCGGATCCGAACCCGGAGCGAACCTGGAGGTCCGCGCTCCCGTCGGACCTGGCGAGAGGGCGCGGTTTCCGGTCAGAGCACCGCGTCGAGGTCGGTGAGGTCTTCGGGGGTGAGGGTGATGTCGGCTGCGCCCACGGTTTCGGCGAGCTGGCCGGGCTTGCGCGCGCCGACGATGGCGGCGGTGATCGAGGGTTGGTTCAGGACCCAGGCGATCGCGATCTGGGCCGGCGATGCGTCGTCGTGGCGTGTGCCGACCGCTCGCAGCATCTCGACGATGCGCGCTGCGTGAGCGAGTCCGTCCTCCGAGAACATCGGGTCGCGCTGCCGATGATCGTCGTCGGGCAGCGCCGCGAGCCGTGCGGCGTCGAATCGTCCGGTCAGCAGCCCCTTTTGCATCGGGCTGTACGCGATGACGCCGACTCCGTGATCGGCGCACCACGGCAGGATCGACTCTTCGACGGCGCGCTTGAGCATCGAGTACGGCGGTTGCAGGGATGCGATTGGGTGCTGGAAGTGCAACCGCGCCATCTGCTCGGCATTGAAGTTCGACACGCCGCCGAACCGGATCTTGCCCTGGTCCTGGAGGTCTCGGAGGGTGGCCCACGCTTCCTCGATGTCCGCGTCCGGCTCGGGCCAGTGGATCTGGTACAAATCGATGACGTCCACCCCGAGCCGGGTCAGGCTCATCTCACACTCGTGGAGGATACTCGCGCGGTTGAGATGTTTGGTGATCTGTCGGTCCGACGTCCACGTTCGGCCGCACTTCGTCGCGATCAACGGGCGCGTGGCCATGCCGAGGAGCGCCCGCCCGACGACCTCTTCGGCCGTCCCCATTCCGTAGATCGGCGCGGTATCGATCCAGTTGATGCCGAGATTCAACGCTTCGTGGATCGTGCGCGCGGATTCCGCCTCGTCCTGCGGACCCCACGCCATCAGCCAATCACCACCGCCGATGGCCCACGTCCCCAGCCCGACGACGGTCAGGTCGAGGTCGCTCCCACCAAGGTTCCGCGTCTCCATGGGGGCATCGTAAGCGGGGCGCGGCCGGCAGTCAGCGGCCGCGTCGGAGGCCGATCAGACCGTGCCCTTGAGGACCTTCGTGTAGTCGGCCGCGATGCGGAGGACCTCGCTGAGGAAGTCGTCCTTGCGAATGCGAAGGGTCTCGTCGTTGGTCGACTGAGGGACCTCGACCTCGGGGCCGGACTCGCGGTCCTCCTGGAGGGCGAGGAACGCCTTTTCCTCGAGTGGCACCATCTTGAGGTCGCGCAGCTTGCGGTAGCGCGCGATGTCGGTGCGCGTCTTCTTGAACGCGGCGGACGCGTCCGTTCGGGCCTTCGACAGCTGCTGGACCTGGCCCTTGATGGCCGGCGAGACCATCGCGAGGGTCGCATGCTTCGCGGCGGGGATGTGATCGAACTCGAGTGCGTAGTCGAGACTGCTTTCGCCCTCGACTTCACCCGTCAGCGCCGGGACCACGACGTCCGACCGGACGCCGCGGAGCTGCGTGCTGTCGCCGTCCGGACGGTAGAACTTCTGCATCGTGATCTTCAGCGCGCCGAGCGCGGGCGGCTTGCCCCGCCGGGTGATCAGGTCGCCGAGATCCATCACCTGCTGGACGGTGCCCTTGCCGTGAGTCGACGGATCGCCGACTACGAGCCCGCGCTTGTAATCCTGGACCGCGCCCGCGATGATCTCGCTCGCGCTGGCGGAGAAGCGGCTGGTCAGGATCACCAGCGGACCCTTCCAGGCCATGCCCGCGTCGCGGTCGTTGTAGCACGACACCTCGCCCCGCCCGTCCTTGACCTGGACCACCGGGCCCTTGTCGATGAACAGGCCGGTAAGGCGGATCGCCTCGTTGAGGAGACCGCCACCGTTCCAGCGGAGGTCGAGGACCACCGTGTCGACCCCGTCCTTCTTGAAGCCTTCGAGCAGCTTGCGGACGTCACGGGTGCAGCTGCGGTAGTCCTTGACTCCCCGCCGCGCTGCGGCACCGTCGGAGTAGAACGAGGGGAGGTCGATGACGCCGACCTTCACGCCGTCGATATCGAAGACCTTCGACTGCGCGCGGTCCTCCTTGATATGGATGCGAGCGCGGGAGAGTTCGTGGATGGTCGTGTCACCGCCGCCCTTCGGCTTCACCTGCAGCCGGACGACGGTGCCTTCCTTGCCGCGGATCTTCTTCACGACGTCGGACAGCTTCATGCCGACCACATCGAGGATGTCGCCGCCCTTGCCTTGGCCGACCCCGAGGATCTTGTCGCCGTCCTTGAGCTTGCCGTACTTCGAGACGGCGCCGCCGGGGATGACCTTCGTGATCACGATGTGACCGTCCTGATCCTGCAGGTGCGCGCCGATGCCCTGGTAGTTCAGGCGCATCCCGATCATGAAGTCTTCGTAGGGCTTGGGCGCGATGTATGCGGTGTGGGGATCGAACGCGTGGGTGATCGCGCCGAGGAAGAACCCGAGGATCTCCTCCGCGTCGACCTGGCGCATCCGCCGACGGAAGTTGCGATAGCGCCGCAGGATCTGATCCCTGGCCTCCGCACCCTCGACCTTGTCGAGCTTGAGTCGGAGGTGGTCGTACTTCAGGCGCCGGCGCCACCGACGGTCGATCTGCTCCTGATTGGTGGCGTAGACCGCGACCTCGGGATCGGTGATGAAGTACTCCCGGGTCGTGTAATCGATCTTCTCCTCGATCACCTTCTCGATGAACGCGATGCGCTCCTCGATCCGCTTCATGAACGTCTTGAACACGAGGTGCGCGAAACTGTCCTCCCCGCGGCGGACGATGTCGTCGAGGTCGTGCTCGAGCTTCCGGATCGTGTTGACGTCGCGCTGGGTGAAGTAGAGCTTCAGCGGGTCGAGGCTCTCGAGATAGCCCTTCATGGCCCGTTCGGAGATCGTGTCGTCGAGCTCCCGCTCGGAGATGTGCTCCTGCTCGAGGAGGAGACGGACGAGACGCATGACCCGGTCGGTCGGCAGCGGGTCCTTCTTCTGGTCGGGCTGGCCGATCGCGGGGCCGACCATGACGATGCCTAGGCTGAACAGGGCGAGAACGGCGGTGATGCGGGTCGCTCGGGTCATGTCCACGTGGTCTCCTGAGTCTCGGGCTCCGGGTGATGATACGTATGAACGCCCGATTTCGCTTGTCTGTTCCGAGAGTCCAGGCGCGAAAGTCCGGTTTCCCCAACGGTTTGCGCCAATCGATGCGAGGCGGGCCCGGAGTGTTCAGGCGCCCCGGGCCGGGTCCCCCTCATTCAACCTCGCCGTCCGGGAGCCTTTCTCTTGAACGGGACTCACCCCCGGCCCGTCTTCTCCGTGCCGGCCGAGGTGCTTAGAGTGGCCCACCCGGCTCGAACCGGAGGGAGAACTCCAGCAATGCGTCACCACCGATTCCTCGGTGTCCTGTACCTGTTCGCCATCCTCGCCGCCTCGGCTCCGGCTCAGCCCGGCGGCCATCCCGCGCCCGAGAAGCCCAAGCTGCTGCTGCCCAGCGAAGCCTATCTGTCGAACGCGAAGCAGATCACGTTCGAGGGCCAGAGGAGTGGGGAGGCGTACTTCCACCCGGACGGCAAGAAGATCTGCTTCCAGTCCGTTCGCGGCAAGTGCCCCCACTACCAGATCTACGTGAAGCAGCTCGACGGGACGCGACTCGTGCGCGTCTCGCCCGGCGACGGCCTTACGACGTGCTCGTTCTTCCACCCGAGTCAGCCGCTCATGATCTGGGCGAGCACTCACCTCGACCCGGCGAGCTACCGCCCGCCGCCGATGGACCGCTCCAAGCGCTACAAGTGGGAGAAGCACGCGTCGTTCGACATCTTCGTCTCCGATCACGAGGGCGGAAACCGCAAGCGCCTCACCCACACCAAGGGCTACGACGCCGAGTGTGCGTTCAGTCCCGACGGCACCCGCATCTGCTTCACCAGCCAGCGCGATGGTGACCTCGAGATCTACACCATGGCGGCTGACGGGTCCGACGTGCGCCGGGTGACCAACGCCAAGGGCTATGACGGGGGTCCGTTCTACTCGCCCGATGGCAAGCAGATCTGCTTCCGCGGCTTTCGCGACCCCAAGAACCCGCGTCACGCGCAGATCTACGTGATCAACGCGGACGGCACGAACGAGCGCAAGCTCACCGATACCCCTGCGGCCAACTGGTGCCCGTTCTTCGACCCCACCGGCAAGTATCTCGTGTACTCGAGGAACGTCGGCGACCACCGCAACTTCGAGCTCTTCATCGTCCCCACCGCAGGCGGCAAGAGCGTCCGCATCACCACCGACCCCGGCGCCGACGTCCTGCCGGCCTTCTCACCGGACGGGAAGCAGCTCATGTGGACCTCGACCCGCGTCGGAGGCAAGTCGCAGGTGTTCATCGCGGATATCGACATGCCCAAGGCGGACATGTTCGCGGGGAACTGAGGCTCCCGGCAGAACGAGCGAGAGAGTCTCGGGCTACAGCTTCAGCGCGTCCACCGCGGCTGCGAGCTGCTCCGCAGCGGTCACCAGGTGGTGCGAGCTCGACGTCCAGAGCGCCGTGGGGAGCGTGACGATGCGGCCGTGCTTGATGGCGCGGAGACCCGCGAGCGCGGACTCGTTGCGGAGGAAGTCGCGCCCGGGGCTCCCTCCGCCGGGGTCGACGCCGACGAGGAACAGGTCGGGGTCGAGCTGGGTGAGGCGTTCGATGTCGATCGGGTAGTGATTCTCACCCGCTTTGCCTTCGGCGCTGGCGTTGATCATGCCGGCCATCTCGATGAGGAGGTCGGCGGTGCTCTTGCCGCCCTGGGTCCAGCCACCGGCGAAGTTGGCATAGGAAACGACGCGGAGTCTTCTGCGGGTCGTGTTCTTCGAGAGGATGCCATGGCGGCGGTTGAGATCGGAGACGAGTTCGCGGCCGCGCTCCTCAGCGTCGCAGATCCTGGCCACGAGCTCGATGGTGTCGATCAGGTCCTCGAAGCCCGTGATCGCGGAGAGCTGGACGACCGGCTTCCCGGCATTGCGGAGCGCGCGGGTCGTGGCGCCATCTTGATGCCCATGGGTGATGACGAGGTCCGGTCTCAATGCGAGGATCTCGATGCCGCGGTAGCGGTGGAAGACGCGATTGGGCCACTGGTCGGGGTCGTCGAAGCCTATCGCGAAGCCGTCGAATACCGTGTCGGGAACGCCCGCGATCCGTTCGCTCGGTACGAGGGCGAGCAGGAACTCCGCCGCGCAGGCGTTGGCCGCGACGATACGGCGTGGCGATGATCGGACGACGACGCGCACTCCGTCGGGACCGGTGCCGGCATAGAACGCGCCCGCAGTCGATTGGTTTGCGGCATCGTCCGCGCAACCGCCCACGATGAACGCAGCCATGGCGAGGCCGACCAACGTCAACGTGTAGGCAACCCCTGGATGCTGTGTCATGATGCGCTGGCGATGTCCTCGAAGTTGCTGGCGCTCTCCCTCGCGGTTCTCCTCGCCGTGCTCTTCGTGGTGTCACTGTGTCTGGGCAGCACGAACTTGCTGACGCCGGCCGACGCGCTGCAAGGGGCGTTCGCCACCATCGGTCTAGCAGAGCCGCTCGCGGATTACCAGGCGATCGCGCGCCTGCGGCTGCTCCGGGTGGCGACGGCGGTCGCGGTCGGCGCCGCACTCGCGCTGTCGGGCGGTCTCCTTCAGGGCGTGTTTCGCAACGACCTTGCTTCGCCGGGCATCATCGGCGTTTCGTCCGGCGCCAGCCTGGGCGCCGCACTGGCCATCCTGTTCATCGGAGGCTACGGAGCCAGGTTCTTCCCGGCGGATGAGCTGCCGTCGAGCGACCTGCTCATCACGGGGATGGCGTGTGTCGGGGCGATCTTGACCGCATTCCTCGTGACGGCGATGGCCACGACGAACGGTCGGGTCTCCGTCCCCAACCTGCTGCTCGTCGGGATCGCGGTCAACGCGATCATCGGCGGGCTGCTCGCCGCGATCCAGTCGTTCGTACTCAAGGACTACGAGGTGGCGCAGGCGCTCTTCACGTGGCTCTTCGGTCGCCTCGACGATCGGACGCCGTTCCAGGTCGGGCTCGTGTGGTGCGGACTCTTGCTCGCCGCTTCGGTGCTGCCGTTCATCTCGTTCGAGCTCGACTTGCTGGCGGGCGGCGAGGAGGATGCGGAGGGCCTCGGCGTCGATACCCCGCGGGTCAAGCTCATCGCGGTCGTGGCGGCATCGATCGCGGCGGCGACGGCGGTCTCGGTCGCGGGGCAGATCGCGTTCGTGGGACTCGTCGTGCCTCACCTGCTGCGCCGTCTCGCCGGGGCGCCGCACCGACCGCTGCTGGTGCTCTGTGTCCTCGGCGGACCCGTGCTGCTGCTCGGCGCCGATCTGGCACAACGCCTCGCGTTCGGCGACGACCGCCTGCAGCCCGGGGTCACGATGTCCTTGCTCGGCGGCCCGTTCTTCCTGTGGCTGCTCGTTCGCAACCGGAGGAGGCTCGAGACCTGGTGAGCATCCTCAGTGCACGCGACCTTGCCTTCGACTACCCCCCCGCCATCCGCGCCGTTCGCGATGCGGACCTCGACCTGGATGTGGGCGAGCTGCTGTGCGTCCTGGGGCCGAACGGCGCTGGCAAGACGACGCTACTCAAGCTCCTCGCCGGCATCCTCGAGCCGCAGGCTGGGCAGGTCGCGATCGACGACCGACCCCTCGATGATCTCGATCGTCGAGAACGCGCGCGTCACATCGCGATCGTGCCCCAATCGCTGGCGTACGTCCCTGACGTCACGGTCCGGCACTTCGTCCTTGGTGGACGCTACGGCCATCTCGGCGCCTGGCGTCGGTGCATGGCCAACGACTATGAGATCGTCGCGGGCGCGGAAGCGGCGACCGGTATCGCGGATCTGACCGATCGGTCCCTGCGGAGTCTGTCGGGCGGGCAGTTGCAGCGCGTGCTCATCTCCCGCGCCCTCGCCCAGGAGGCGCGGGTTCTTCTCGTCGACGAGCCGACGTCGTCGCTCGATCCGGAGCACCAGCTGCAGGTGTTCGAGCTGCTGGTCGGATTCGCCCGACAGGGCAGCGCGGTGCTCGTAGTGACCCACGACCTGAACCTGTCCAGCCAGTTCGCGACGGCGATCGGCCTCATCCAGGACGGGCGCGTCGTGGCCCGGGGGACTCCCGACGAGGTGCTACGACCGGAGGTCCTCAGCCCGGTTTACGGGGAGCGTCTGCGCTACGGGAGCTGGCCCGGACCCCACGGGGAGGAGCGCCCCTTCGTGGTTCCGTGGTCCGGATGAGAAAGGCTTAGGCTATCCGGCCGTTGATTCTTGGCACCAGAGTCCTGGCGGCGCCGCGCCCGCCTTCTTGTCCGGAACCTCGATCCATGAAACCCCGCTCACTTGTTCTCGCGTTCTTCGGTCTTGTCTTCGCTACCGCTCCCGGCCTCGTCGCCCAGGGTGAGCAGGGCCGGGTCAAGCTCCCGGACGATCCCCGCGAGCGCCGCAAGCTCGTGCTCGAGCGTTTCGACGCGGACAAGGACGGGCGTCTGAATTCCGCCGAGCGGTCGAAGGCCCTCGCGTGGTTGAAGAAGCACCGTCCGGCGCGGCCGCGGGGTGAGCGCGGCGGTCCGCCTCCAGGCGGTCCCGGCGGCCGCGGTGGATTCCCCGGAGGCGGACGGGGTCGCGGCGGCCCGCGCACGCGTCCGCTCGTGGAGCAGTTCGACGCCGACAAGAGCGGCTTTCTGGACGCTCAGGAGCGGGTCAAGGCTCGCGAGGCCGCGAAGAGCGGCGGACGGCGCCGTGGCCGGCGTCGCGGACGCGGCCGGGGCGGAGAGGACTCCGAAGCTCCGATCCAGCCCCACCGGGTCGAGAAGGACGCGGTGGCGACGTATCCGAAGAAGCGTCTCTACGATCCGGGCACGCTCCGCACGGTCTTCCTCGACTTCCCGCAGTCGGATTGGCTCGAGGAGCTCTCGGACTTCTACCGCACCGACGTCAAGGTCCCTGCGACGCTGACCGTGGACGGCAAGGTGTACGCCAACGTCGGAGTCAAGGCGCGGGGTAACTCGTCGTTCTTCGGCGTCGGCGGCAAGAAGAAGTCGTTCAACGTGTACGTGGACGACCGTGACGACAAGCAGCGGCTGCGCGGATACAAGACGCTGAAGCTGCTCAACTCCCATGCGGACCCGTCCTTCTTGCGCGAGGGCATGTTTCTGCGGATCTGCCGCGACTACATCCCTGCGTCGCAGTCGAACCACGTGAAGCTCGTGGTGAACGGTGAGAGCTGGGGCATCTACGTCAACGTCCAGCAGTACAACAAGGACTTCCTCTCACAGGCCTTCGGGACGAAGGAGGGCGTGCGGTGGAAGGTCCCAGCCGGGGGTGGCGGATCGCTGGCCTGGAACGACGACCCCTCGGCTTTCGAGCGTTCGTTCGAGCTGAAGACCGCCGACGCGAAGGGCGCGCTGGATCGATTGATGAACCTCTCGCGTCTCCTCGACCGGACGCCGGACGACGAGATCGAGGAGACGCTGCGCTCCATTCTCGACATCGACGAGACCCTGTGGTTCCTCGCCCTCGACCACGTTCTCATGGACGGCGACGGGTACGTGTCGCGGGGCAGTGACTACTACCTGTACGAGGACGAGAACGGCCGCTTCCACTTCATCCCGCACGACAGCAATGAGTCGTTCCGGACGGGCGGTGGTGGCCCCGGGTCGCGCAACTACCCGCGTGGCATCGAGCTGTCGCCGTTGCTCTTTGCCGAGGACCGCGACCGTCCGGTCATCCGCCGGCTGCTCGGCGTCCCGCATCTGCGCGCTCGCTATCTCGCTCACGTGCGCACGATCGTCGACGAGTGGCTCGACTGGAAGAACGTGCTCGGTCCGCTGGCCAAGAAGCAGCACGAGCTGATCGCCTCGGAGATCAAGCGTGACGACAAGGCGCTCTACGGCTACCGCGCGTTCTCGACGAGCGTCGAGGGGGGCGAGGGCAGCGGAGGTGGCGGACGCCGCCGGACACCGCCCCTTCGGGAGTTCGTCGAGAGCCGTCGCGAGTATCTGCTCGGACTGGAGTGCCTGAAGGGGGCGTGGCCGACGATCAAGGACGCTGGCATCCAGGCCCGCAGGACAGCCGCCGGCGGTGTGCTGGTTGCCCAGGTTGCAGTCGGCAAGGACGTCGCGGTGGAGAAGGTCGTGCTGTGGCATGCCCCAAGCAAGAAGCTCCCCTACACGGCGGTCACGCTTCACGACGACGGGCGGCATCAGGACGGTGCAGCCGGTGATGGTGTCTTCGGGGGCATGATCCGCGGGCCGAGGCTCGGTGACCGCCTCTACTGGTATGCCGAGGCGCGCACGTCCGAGGAGATCGGGCGCGCGGCGTTCTGGCCGCGCAAGGCCGAGGCGAAGCCGAAGCGGCTCAAGCTGAACTAGCAGGCGGGAGGCTAGCGCCGCCGCACCGTGAAGTAGACGACGTCGTCTTCGAGGCGGATGTCCTCGATGACCACGCTCCGCACCTCGACCCGGTCCTTGCCGGGTTGCGGCCACGCCACGTGCTCGAGGTCGTCGACGATGCCGCGACCGGCCGCTGGCTTGCCGTGAGCGGGCAGGAGTTGCACGCGCTTCTGGGGGAACGTCGGCGCGTCGTTCGGACCGACCTCGAGGATCGCCAGCCCGGGGGAGGGGAGGTCGGAGTGAAAGCCCTCGCGGCGCCGGTTCTCGAGCAACAGGTAACGGTTGCCGTCCGGCTCGAGCAGGATGCGGAAGCACTCACCGGGTCCGAAGCCGATCGGACGCAGTGCGAGCTTGACCGGGTTCGAAGTGGGTCGGATCGCGCGCGGGCGGACCCAGCCGATGACGCTCTTGCACCACGCGCACAGATGGAACGGCCGGTGTCGACCCGAAAGTCCGCCCCCGTGGGTGCCCTTCGCCATCAGGCACCACGGCCCCATCGGTCGCGTGGGCGCGCCGAGTCCGTACTTGTCGTTGACGCCGAACGTGTGTCCCATCTCGTGGCACGGGACGCCGATCGGAGCGCCCTCGCCGTGGTGGAGTTCGCCCATCTTCCATGCGATGACGCCCGGTCGCGTCTTCAGGGTGAGCCGCATGGGCCACAGCGCGCTCGTACGCGCGACTGCGTTCCCGGCCCACACGAACGTGAGCCCGTCGAACCCGTCCAGGGCGGCCTTGCCGTTGCGGGCCTCGAACGCTGCGATCAGACGGTCGCGCAGCACTGACGATCCGAAACTTGCGTCGCGATACTCGGTCCACGACCCGGGCAGCTCGATCCAGTCGAAGACCTCGCCGGTCACGTCGAGCTGGCCGTAGGACATCTCCTGATAGAGATCCCGCAGACTGCCGTACACGGGCTGTCCCGTGGCGGAGATGCCGGTATGCGCCCCCTGCGAGAACAGCGCGGCCTCGAAGTCCTTCTTGGCGACGACGTGGCGTCGGTCACGCCACTCGCCGAGCAGCACTCCGAGTCGGAGTTTCTTCTTCCGATGCGTCACCTTGAACGCGGGGCCGCGCTCGACCTTGGGCCGCCCTTTGGCGAACCACTCGTTGTCCGCGCCGTCGGCGGTGTCGGGGGTGGCCCAGCCGGGTTTCACGGTGTAACGCTGGCGGATGGAGCGCGTCGGGGCCCGGGGACGGACGATGACGTGGCGGATGCGGCCTGCGCGCGGGTGACTGATCACCAGCGCGAGCTCCCCACTCGTGGGCGCGACCTCCAGCCGGAACGCCTTCCGTTCGCCGGGGCCGAGCACGCCCAGCTCCGCCGGACCTCGAAGCAGGCGGCCTCCCTCGATCGCGAGCGTGATCGGCGCTGCGTGGTTCATCTGGGCTGCCCGTGCAGTCTCCGTCGGGTAGGCGCCTTCGTTGACGACCACTCCGGTCATGACGAATCCCGTGCCCTCGCGCACGGCGACGGGGTCGCTCAGCGTGAGGTGCGGGAGTTTCGTGCGCTCCCCATCGACCCAGTTGCGGACGTGTTCGCCGAGCCACACGATGTCGCGGGGGTGCGGGTTGCGCTCCGCGAGCTTCGTCTTGTCGCCGCCAATGAGGACGCGGCCGAGCTGCGGGTGCTGGAACGGTCGCACCGGGATGATGCCGCCGTCCGGCCACGCAGAGGCGCGGTACGCATCGCGGGGCCCCCGGGTCGGCGCGAGCTCGATGAGAACCGCCGGTAGGCCGCGTTCACCGAACGCCCACGCGATGCACAGTCCGGCCCCGGCGTGAGTCAGCGGCTTCGGTGCGTAGCCGAGCGACGTGTGCGCGCGATCCGCAATGCCCTTGAGCAGAGCGGCATCGTCCGCCCCCGCATCGGGACCGGTCCAGTAGAAGACACAGTCCGCATGGCTGTGCAGGTCTACGACGCATGCGATGTCCGGCCGGGAGACGATGAACTCCGCGATCGCCTGCGTCTCCGGTTCGGACAAGGCGATCAGTCCGCGATGTCCCTCGAAGTCGCGCCGCGACTTGAAGCCGACGGGGAAGTTGCGGTTGAGATTGATGCCGCCGGGACGATCCTCGTTGAACTTGCCATCGCCGTCGTCATCCTTGCCTTCGCGTCCGACGAGACGCCAGCCGGAGCGACCGCGGCCGCGCATCAATCGCCCATCGACGAGTCCGTACGGACCCTTGGGGTCGGCGGCGTACATGAGGCCGATCTCGCCATCGCCGTCGAGATCGTCGTAGGGGTCCTCATCCTTCTTGCCGTCGCCGTCCGCATCGTGCGGCCGATAGTTGAAGCGCGGACGCCAATGGGTGTGCGGCTCGGTGACGTGGTGGTGCGAACCGTCGGGGTTCACTGCCGGCGCGATGTAGAGCGTCGTGTCTCGGAGCAGGCGGGTCGCGCCTCGCCGCCCGAGCGGATTCGTCGCGGCGTACCACGCGATCCAGAGCGCCGTCGTTACCGTCGAGATCTCGTTGCCGTGGAGACCACCCTGGATGTACAGCGCTGGTTTCTCGCCCGGCGCGCTGGACGACCGGTCCGTGATCTCGAGCACCCAGATCGGTCGTCCCTCGATGGAGCGCCCCATGGAGAACAGCCGCACCCGCTCGGGATGGCGGCGGGCGAGGTCCTTGCACATCGCCGTGACCTGGTCGTGGTCGGGGTACCGATCAAAGGTCCAGAGGCCGTCCGAGGCACGAACGTCGCGCGCGAGCGCGCGCCGGCGATAGTGTTCGGTTCGCGCGCGGTAGAGATCGCGACGGGGGATGCGCTTCTCGATGGCCCGCAGCGGCCCGTCGTCGTTGCCGGCGAACGCCCAGGCTCTCCACCACGCTTCGTAGGCGCGGCCGGGTTCGCGGTCTTCGATGATGAGTCCGGGGGCTTCGATCAGCCGCCGGGTTGCGTTGCTCAGCCCGAGCCGGGCACTGGCGGCGTCGCTGAGGTCGACGATGTCAGTCGGCGTCCAGGCGTCGAGGATCTCCCGCGTTCGGGGCAGGTCGCCGAATGCGAGGGCTTCGAACACGTCATCGGATTCGGACCCGAGGGGGCGCGTGCCGGCGAGCTCCTCCAGGCGGCGTAGCGCTCGGGCGTACTCGGCCACCGGTGGGAAGTCATGCCCGACCTCGGGGACCTCGCGCAGCGCCACCCGGCCCCCGGCTGCCTTCAGCGCGTGATAGGCGGTGTGGGCGCCATCCTTGCGAACGACGTCCTCCTCGCCGCACACGAAGACGAACGGGTGGGCGTGCTTCTTCACGAGCACGCCGTTGCGCATCCCGAGGACGTGGGCCGGTCCCGGGCACACGACCAGCGAGCCACGGTAGGCGGAGTCTGACTGAAGGGGGCCAGATGCGAGAAAGTCGCTGCCCGACGAGAACCCGCCGAGGAACACGCGGCGCGGATCGATCGGGTGCCGCGACCGGACGTCGTCCAGCACGGCGCGCACGTACGCACGGTCGTCGTGATCGCCTCGAATGCGACCCCACGATCGCGTCCGGCCGTTGGGCGCGGCGATGATCCACGGCAGCGTCTTGGTCGCGAGGGCCCACAACCGGTCGCGGGTGACCTGCGCACCCCGGCGCGCCGGTGCGATCGCCCCATGAAGGTCGATGAGCAGCGGCCACCCCCCCGTTGGCGGCGTGCCCATCGGGGTGGAGATGACATAGGACGCGGTGACGCCGTCGTGGTCGAACGCGGGCAGCGGGACGACGTCCTGTGCCGGCGTCATCGCGGCGACGGTCACCAGGAGGATGCTCGTGGCGCGCATGTCCGTCGATTCTACGTCAGAGGCCCAAGTCCAGCTCCGCCGGGAGCGCGGATCTCCAGAGCGTGTGAAGCAATCTGCTCTGATGGGAGCGCGGACCTCCAGGTCCGCTCTGACGGCGCAGCCGGATCCGGAC
>NZBC01000048.1 GCA_002687715.1 Planctomycetota bacterium
CCGCCGCGGCGCGCAGACGAGTCGTCATCGGACGACTTCTTGGCCTTGGTGAACGTGCGGACCACCTCGCCGTCGCGGTGCAGCACGAGCTCGATCTTGGCTTTGTTCGCCGTCTCCTCGTCGAGGTGATAGGTGAAAGTGACGCCGCTGGGCGGGTTCGTCCCCGCGTTGCGCGGATTCCGACTGCGACCTGACGCGAGCCGGAACGCGCGACGGGGCGGGAAGAAGTGGAAGGCCTGGGTTGCGAGGTCCTCGCGCCAGGTGTGTAACGGCGTCAGGTCGTCGAGGATCCAGAAGCCGCGCCCTTGCGTAGCGGCCACCAGGTCGTCGTCCTTCACCGCGAGGTCCGTGACCGGAACGATGGGCAGCTCGTTCTGGAGACTCTGCCACGACGTGCCGTCATCGAACGACAGGTAGACCCCGCGTTCGGTGCCGGCGTACAACAGGCCCTTGCGCTTCGGGTCGGCGCGGAGCACGCGCGTGAAATGGTGCTCGGCGATCCCGTTGGTGATCTTGGTCCAGGTCTCGCCGTAGTCGCTCGTCTTGTAGAGATACGGTTTGAAGTCGTCCGACTTGTAACGGGTGCCCGCCACGTACAGCCCGCCCTTCCGGAACGGATCGACGTCCACGCTGTTCACTTGCATCCACTCCGGCCATTCCGGCGTCACGTCCTTCCACGACTCGCCGCCATTCCGAGAGACCTGAACGAGCCCGTCGTCGGATCCGCACCAGAGGACGCCCGGCTCCAGGTGCGATTCTGCTGCCGCGAAGATCGTGCAGAAGTACTCGACGCTCGTATTGTCCTTGGTGATCGGACCGCCTGACGACTTCTGTTTCGACTTCTCGTCGCGAGTGAGATCGGGACTGATCACCTCCCACGAATGACCGAGATCGCGGCTGCGGAACAGCACCTGCCCGGCGCAGTAGAGCGTGTTCGTGTCGTGCGGTGAGAAGAAGAGAGGGAAGTTCCACTGGAAGCGGTACTTCAGCTTCTCCGCACCCCAGCCCATCGGGTTGTCGGGCCAGACGTTGATCGAACGGCTTTCACCGGTGCGGTGGTTCCGCAGCGACAGAAAACCGCCATACGACCCCCCGACCACGACGTCGGGATCGTCGGGCTTGGCGACGACGTGTCCGCTTTCACCACCGGCTGTCGACTCCCAATCCCGCACTCCGATGGAGCCTCCGAACGCCGAGCGCGACCGGATACGCACCGCGGAGTTGTCTTGCTGCCCGCCGAGCAGCCGATATGGAAACGCATTGTCCACCGACACGCGGTACATCTGCGCCGTCGGCTGCGTGTCCTGCGGCGTCCACGTCTTGCCGCCGTCGAACGAGACATTGGCCCCACCGTCGTTGCTCTGGATCATCCGCATCGGGTCCGCGGGGTCGATCCACAGGTCGTGGTTGTCCCCGTGCGGGACGGAGATCGACGAAAACGACTTGCCGCCGTCCTTCGACCGCCAGAACCGGACGTTGAGCACGTACACGACGTCTTCGTCACGGGTGTCGGCGAGGATGCGGGTGTAGTACCAGGCGCGCTGGCGCAGCGAACGTTCGCTGTTGGTCTTGCGCCACGTCTTGCCGCCGTCGCGAGATCGGAACACGCCGCCCTTCTCGGACTCGATGATCGCGTACACGTTCTCGGAGTTCGACGGCGAGACCGTAATGCCCATGATGCCGAGCGTGCCCTTGGGCAACCCGTCGTTGGTGGTCAGCTCCACCCACGTGTCACCGCCGTCGGTCGACTTCCACATCGTCGACCCCTCGCCTCCGCTCTCGAGCGAGTACGGTGTCCGCAGGATGCGCCAGAACGTCGCGTAGAGCACACGCGGATTCGACGGGTCCATGACGAGGTCCACGCACCCGGCGTGCGGATTGACGAACTTGATCCGCTCCCAAGTCTCCCCGCCGTCCTTCGTGCGATAGACCCCCCGCTCCTCGTTGGGGCCGAAGAGGTGCCCCATCACCGCTGCGTACGCAAGGTCCGGGTTCTTCGGATGGATGCGGATGCGGCTGATGTGCCGCGAGTCCTTCAGGCCAATCGAGGTCCACGTCTTGCCCGCATCCGTCGACCGCCACATGCCGTCGCCGTGGGCGACGTTGCCGCGTACGGTCTTTTCCCCGCCACCGACGTACACGACGTTGGGATCCCACTCCGATACCGCGACCGCCCCAATGGACCCACCGAAGAAACCGTCGGAGAGGTTCTTCCACGATCGTCCGCCATCCTTCGTCTTCCACACCCCGCCACCACAGGCGCCGAAGTAGTACGTGTCGCGATCGCTCGGTACGCCAGCCACGGCGGCACTACGGCCTCCCCGATACGGCCCGATCTCGCGCCACTTCAGCGCCGAGAGCGCGGTCTCCTGAGCGGCGGTCTCCTGCCCCACGAGCGGCGCGGTGAGAAGGACGGCGAACGCAAGGACGACGAAGACGCGAGGGTCATTGACGGGCATCGGAGATTCTCCCGAGGACGGTGGGCGCGGCCGGAGGCGGCGCGTTCCAGAGTCGGGGATTGTAGCCCCGTGGACCCGTCGCGGCTCCCCGGTACGATGTCGTCCCATGGCATCCCGCGTCGTACTGCGGTTCTACAACCGCGAGGACCCCGAGAAGCGGGTCTTCATGGCCGAACTCGAAGGCGAGTCCCTCGTCATCGGCCGCGCGAAGGGCTGCCACCTCCCCCTCGACGACGACGATGTCTCCCGGGAGCACGCCCAGCTCGATCGCGTCGGCGGCTTCTGGTTCGTCTCGGACCTCGAGAGCACCAACGGTGTGGTCGTCGAAGGACAACGCGTCCGCCGCGCGAAGCTCGGCCACGGGTCCAAGTTCCGGGTCGGCGACACGGTCATCGAGATCCGCGACCGTACCGCGGGTCTGGGTCGGGGGCGTTAGCTGGAAGCCTGAGCGGAAGAGCAGAGGAGAACCCAGGAACCGAAGAACCAGATCGGATCTGTTTCTGCTCCTGGGTCCCTGGGTTCTCCTTGACCTCTCTGTTTCTCCTATTGCCTGGCCGCTCCTCGCCCGCTGGATCAGGCCAGCAACTCGTGACGGACCCGGGGCCAGTCCGCCGGTCCAATGAGGCGCCGCCGGAGGCCCTGGTAGGAATAGCTGCGCCGGTGCGGGTCCAAACCGAGTTGCCAGAGGATCGTGGCCTGGAGGTCGCGAACGTGTACGGGGTCCTGGTGAACCGTGTAGCCGAGCGGGTCGGTCTCACCGAACACCGAGCCGGCCCTTGCACCGCCGCCAGCCATCCAGATCGTGAAGCAATCGGGGTGGTGGTCGCGCCCGAGAAAGCGGGATCCGTTGCGCTTCTCATTCATCGAGGTGCGGCCGAACTCGCCACCCCAGACCACCAGCGTCGAGTCGAGGAGTCCGCGACGGCGGAGATCTTTCAGCAACGCCGCGATGGGGCGATCGGTCTGCCGACACTTCATGGGGAACTGAGTCATGAGGTCGTCGTGCTTGCCGGTCCCGTGGATGTCCCACCCCCAGTCGTAGAGCTGCACGAACCGGACGCCCCGCTCGACCAGTCGGCGAGCGAGAAGACAGTGGTTCGCGAACGATGGCTTGCCCGGGTCGGCACCGTAGAGCTCGCGAACCTCCGCGGGTTCCCTGCGGATGTCCATCACCTCGGGGACTGACTCCTGCATGCGAAACGCCAGCTCGTACTGGTTGATACGCGAACGGACCTCGGGGTCGCCCGTCCGCACCTCTTCGATTTCGTTGAGCTTGCGCAGCGCGTCGAGGCTGCGTCGGCGCGACTCGCGGCTCATGCCGCGTGGGTTCGAGAGGTAGAAGACCGGGTCGCCGAAGCCGCGGATCTGCGTCGCCTGGAAGTGCGAGGGCAGGAACCCCGAGCTCCACAACGTCTTCCCCCCCGACGGATCAGTGCCGCCGGAGATCATCACGACGTAGCCGGGCAGGTCCGAGTTCTCGGTGCCGAGGCCGTACGTCGCCCATGCGCCCATCGACGCGTGACCGAACAGATTCGAACCCGTGTGCAGGAGGAGCTGCGCCGGCGCGTGGTTGAACTCGTCGGTCTTCATCGACCGGATGACGCAGAGCTCGTCGGCCACCGTCGCGAGATGGGGCAGGAGCTCGGTCATGGCCAGACCGCTCTCCCCAGCACGCACGACACCGTGCGGTGAGCCGAGCAGAGTCGGATGTCCCTTGATGAACGCCAGCCGCCGACCCTCGATGAAGTGCTTGGGGCAGAGCTGCCCGTCGCGCGCGTTCAACTCCGGCTTGGGGTCGAACGTGTCGTGCGGTGGCGGTGACCCCGCCATGTGGAGGTAGATGACACTCCGGGCGCGCGCAGGGTGATGCGGGACCCGGGGCGCGAGCGGGTCCGAGGCGACTGACTGCGCGACTCCGTCGTCCGCGAGCAGAGTCGACAACGCAAGACCACCCAGCGACAGCGAGCCGCACCGGCCGAGGAAGTCGCGGCGGGAACACTGTTCTGCGCGGGCACGAATCGGGTCTTGCGTACTCATCCCTGCACCAACATGGCATCGAGGTTCAGCAACACGTTCGCCACGACGGTCCACGCCGCGAGCTCCGCGGGATCCATGCCCTTCGGGAGCGGACCAAGCGGGTCGGTGGCGAGCTTCTGGGCTTCATCGCGGCGGGTGCGGTACCACGCCCGCTCGGACTCGAGCAGCTCCAGCAGAACGTCGACCTGGGCAGCTTGAGGTGGCCGCTGCAGACAGAGCTCTAGAGCGAACCGCAGGCGACTGAGATCGCGGCGACCTCCTTCGCGAACGATGCGTCGACCGAGAGCCTGCGCTGCTTCGACGTAGGTCGGGTCGTTCATCGTCGCGAGCGCCTGCAGCGGTGTGTTCGTCCGAATGCGTCGAACAGTGCACACCTCGCGACTCGGCATGTCGAACATCGCGAGCGACGGATGCGGCGACGTCCGGCGGAGGAACGTGTAGAGCCCGCGACGCCACCGGTCTTCGCCCATCGACGTCGGCCACTTGCGATCGCCACCGTTGAACGCGGCCCGCCAGAGTCCCTTCGGCTGCGGCGGAAACACCGACGGACCGCCGATCTTCTTGGACAACAGCCCGGACACCGCGAGCGCCTGGTCGCGCACGGTCTCCGCTTCCAGCCGGAACCGAGGTCCGCGGGCGAGGAGACGATTGCGCGGATCGACGGTCGCTGACGGCCCCTTCACCGTGGCGTCCTGACGATACGTCGCCGACCGCACGATCAGTCGGAGCATCGCCTTCACGTCCCAGCCCGACTCGACGAAGCGCACCGCGAGCCAGTCGAGCAGCTCCGGATGGGACGGGGGTGCTCCCTGCGATCCGAAGTTCTCCTCCGTCTCGACGAGTCCGGTTCCGAAGAGCATCGCCCACAATCGGTTCACCATCACGCGCGCGGTGAGCGGATGATCGCCGGAGACGAGCCACTGCGCGAGCGCGAGCCGATCCATATCCGCACCGTCCGGCGCCTTCGAGAACGCTGCGGGCAGGCCGGCAGTGACCACCTGGCCACGGATGAGGAAGTTCCCCTTCACCATCAGGTGGGTCGTACGGCGCCGACCCTGCGGCAGCTCCTGCATGACCGGTGTGGTCGCGACCTTGATCGCGTCCCGTTCGCGCTGTTTCGCCTCGATCCGGCGCTGGAGGGCTTCGAGCTTCGGATCGATGGAACGCCAGTACTCCGTGATACGCGCGCGTTGGTGCTGCGTCCGCTTCGACGCATCGACCACAAGGACCTCGGCCACGTCCGCCGGCAACTCGCGCACCGGCGGGGACTCCGCCGTCACGGCCACCCGGAACCGGCCGAGCGTGTGTCGGGTCCCGTAGCGCTGGTGGAGCTTCAACACGATCCGCGACCCGGCGCCGGAGAACGGGGTCGCGACCTCGAACACGGCCGCATGCCGTCGGCCGGTATTCGGAGACAGCGCCCAACCCGACTTCGCGCCGCGGTCTGCATCGATCGCAAGCCCGACGCCGAATCGATCCTGTGAGAACGTCGCCGATGCCGCGCGGAGCGGCACGGTCGCTGCCATCCTCGAGAGATCGAGCTTGCGCTGCGGCCTCGGCGGAGGCCCCAGCCCGGTCTGGAACACGACGTTGCGCTCACCGTCCAGCACCTTCACGACGCAGCGCTCGAGCCGCGTCTCCAGGTCGCCGTCGGTGCGGTTCCACAACGTGACGTCGGTGATCGAATGGAGGTCACCGAGGTCCACCTCCCACCACGGGTCGCGTTCGGTGCGGGTGTGAGTGACGGACTTCTGCTCGTAAACGCCGCTGGTGTTCCCATCGACCGCGTACTTCGCCGGCCCTGCGTAGTCGGTGCTCGACTGGCGTGCGGGCCGACCCCGGGCGACGTTCTTGCCCCGGGCCGCGACCTCGACCTCGGCCAGCGACAGGATGCGGCCGGGGCCCGAAAGCTCGACGCGCACGTACCGCCCACGAACACGGCGGGGCGCCACCGGCTCCAACCACACCTCGACTTCGTTGAGCACGATGTTGCCGTTGCCGCGGCCCGGTCCGCCGTTGGGCAGCGCCGGGTCGGGCAGCGCCTCGATCCGTACGCCGGTGATCTGCGGGAGGTCAGTCAGCGTCTTGATCGTGTAGGTCGCGGTGTCCGGAGACGGCCCCACCGCAGCGATGACGCCGGTGCCATCCGCTACGAGCTTTCCTCCGCCGGTGGAAACCGCGGACTCGACCTGCGGGATGACCCAACGGTGGCCCGCCGCCGCGCGTCGCTCCCAGGCGCGCTGCCGATCCGGGCCGCCCGCGGCAAGGCGGCCCATCCGCCGCTCCAACTCCGCGATCTCCCGGTCGAAGACGGACCGCTTCTCGACCTCCTCCGCGGTGGGGGTCGGGAGACGCGGCGCGTCATTGGGCAGATCGCGATCGACCGTTTGGTTGAACACCGCGAACAGCCGGTAGTACTCCTCCTGCGAGACCGGATCGAACTTGTGGTTGTGGCACTGCGCGCAGCCGAGCGTCAGCCCCATCCACACCTGTCCCGTCGTGTTCACCCGGTCCTTCACCGCGGCGACGCGGAACTCCTCGTCGTCGGTGCCGCCCTCGGTGTTCGTCATCGTGTTGCGGTGGAACGCCGTCGCGAGCTTCTGCGACATGGTGGCGTCCGGCAGGAGATCGCCGCCGAGCTGCTCGACGGTAAAGCGGTCGTAGGGCTGGTTGCGGTTGAACGCATCGATCACCCAGTCGCGCCAACGCCAGATCTTCCGCAACGGGTCGGACGCATATCCGTTCGAATCGGCATAGCGTGCGAGGTCGAGCCAGAGCCGTGCCATCCGCTCCCCGTACGCAGGTGAAGCCAGCAGCCGATCAACCGCCTTCTCATACCAGCCCGAAGAGCGGTCGTTCGCGAACGCGCGCATCTCTTCGAGCGTCGGCGGAAGGCCGTTCAGGTCTAGAGTGAGCCGGCGAAGCAGCGCGTAGCGGTCGGCCTCTGCCGCGGGTTGCAACCCCTCGCGCTCTTGCCGAGCCCGCACGTAGCGGTCGATGGGCGTCCGCACCCACGCCACCGCGGCAACCGCAGGCGGCGCCCGCGGCTCGGGCTTGACGAACGCCCAGTGCTTCGCCCACGGCGCTCCGGCGTCAATCCATGCGCCGAGTCGCGTGATCTCACCGGGCTTGAGCTCGTGCGCAGAATCGCCAGGCGGCATCCGACGCTTCGGATCGTCTGCCGTGATCCGTCGCCACAGGGCGCTCGCCGCACGATCCCCCGGGACCACGGCGCGTCGCCCGCTCCGAAGCTCCGCGGTCGCGCCCGTTCGCGTGTCCAGCCGCAGCCCCGCCTGGCGGTCCTCCTCATCCGGCCCGTGACACGCGAAGCAGTTGCGCGACAGGATCGACCGGATCTCGCGCGCGAGGTCCGGGTTCGTCAAACGGGGCCCGGTCGGACAACCCGCGACCAAACCGTCCGGCACGACCTCCACCGCCGCACCCGGGATCAGGGTCAGCGCGGCGCACCCGACGAGAACCAGCGAAAGAGGAAGTCGAAGCATCACGACGAAGGAAGCATCACAACGAAGGAGTGCCTGATGGTAGCAGGCACTCCCACCTCAGTCGGCGGCATCGACCGGGCACCGCTACTGGAGCGTCACCTCGGCCAGCTGCGTGGCCGCCCATCCGCCGGATACGGGTTCGAACGCAACGGCGGCGATACGGATGACGGTGCCGGACAGCGCCGGACCGGGGTGATTGAGGAAGATGTTGTCAGCGCGGACGTAGCCGACGACCGGAGCGTTGCCCTGGATGGGCGCGGCCACAGTGAGGCCGCCATTGTTGGTGAGCGCTCCGAAGGCGGCGTTGGTGAGCGACGCGACGACGAGCGGATCCGCGATCGTCAGGGGAACGACGTTCCCGCCCGGCAGGGGCGTGACGCCGACCTGGACACCCGCCATCAGCGCATAGCTGTGCGGGTTGGGCGCCACGAAAGGAATGGGCAACTGATTACGGAAGACGCACCAGGCTTCGAGGCTGCCGCCGACCGGTACCGTCCGGCCGCCGGGGAAGTGGACAGTGGCCTCGCCGGTAGCGAACTCCTGGATGCCTTGACGACGCACCTGGACACCACTGGCGGGGTCGACCCACGTCGTCTGCACCCGATACGGTGCGGCCGGTAGACCCGCCGTAGGTAGCGGTACGGTCAGGCGCCCGGCGGCGGGCACGGTCAGGCCGGCCAGGAGGCTGGTCCCGATCACCGGACCTCCACCGAGCGGCAACACCTCGACGCGATCGCCCGGGACGAATGTGTGCGGTGCCCCCGACACGTTCAGGAAGATCCACTGATCGACGATTCCGACGTTGATCTCGAGCGGATTCGGCCGGTAGATCGCGTCCGGGTACGCATGAAGCGTGGGGAAGTTCGCCGACGGCGCGCCGACGTCCAAGCGCAGGCAAGCTCCGTTGCCCACCCGGTTGTAGAGCAGGTAGCTTCCGGCCGACCCAGGTCCCGTTGCCGGGAGAGTCATGCTCTGCGTGAGGATGCCGCCCACCATCAGCGATGAGACTGTGTCGGTCGTCGCGGGGAAGCGAGGGAATGTCCGCTCGCCGTCGCGATGGAGAAGAATGGTCTCCCCCGTGCCGTAGAACACCGAACCACCTGACGTGTTGTTCAGCACAATGGTGATCGTCCCGCCCGCCGGTACGGGGTTCTGCGAAACGGTGAGCGTCTGCGCCTGGATTGACAAGGCAAACAGCCCGAGCAGTGTGAGGTTCCTCATGGGTCGCCTGAGTTGGTCTCGAGAAGGCCTGCGCGGGATGGCAGGCTGGTTCACCGCTCACCAGCCTACCTTGCGGTGCCCTGATGTGGTCACCCGCTTCGGCGATTCCGGGCAGCCCGCGGGCCCTCGCGCCGACTCATCCTAGCCACCGAGTTTGTCGATCAAGGTCAGGACGCAGAACCACCCGAAGAACGCGCACGCACCGCCCAGCACGACCAGACGCACCGGGTGCGGACGCAACTCGCCGCGGAAGGCCCGGAGGTTCATCACGAGGAGCAGGGCGGAGTAGAGGCACATCACGAAGCCGTTGAGCGTCGCCGCCATCACCAACAAGGCGAGCGGCTTGTCGAAGCCCAGGAGCAGCACGACGATGCCGAACCCGATGAGCGTCCACAGCGTGACGAAGTAGATCCGGGACAGCGGCACCGCCTCGAGACCGCGGGACCAGGTCGCCTTGGCCGCGTCGGCCGCCACCCGCGACACGGCGTCCAGCAGCGCGAACTCGGTCGAGAACAGGACGAGCACTCCACCCCACAGGAACGCGTGACGCGCCCATGCCCCGAAGCGCTCCTCCAGCACGCGTCCTTGTTCGTGGATGAACGAGAACCCTTCACCGATATCGGCGCCCGTACCGAGCAACGCCCGCGCCACGAGCGAGAACAGGCACAGCGAAACGAGGCACAACAGGAAGAACGAGAAGAAGTGCTCCAGGTTGGTCCGCCGCCACCACGTCCGCCAGCGCACGAGCTCCGACTCCGATCCCTCGAACACCGCACCCACGAGGCCGCCGTCCTCCGGCTTTCCGGTCAACGGGCTCGTGATGCGTCCGACCCACCGTCCCATCCCATAGCCCTTGTCGCGAATGTAGCTCGACTGGGCGAGATTCAACGCCCCGCCCGCGCCCGCGAACGCCACCGCACCGAACAACGTCGGCATGTGGACCCCGTCCGGGATGTTCCCGAACTGCACCGCGCCCGCGAACATCTCACGCACGTGCGCCATCTCGACGACCTGCCACGCGATCACGACGACGATCGCGAAGATCGACGCAACGAGGATCATCGAGAGCATCTCGACAGTGCGGTAGACCACGGGCCCCAGCGACAAGGCGATCCCCGCGAGGACGAGGCCGCCGATCGCGACGGGCACGATCGCGGGCTTCTCGCCACCCGTCTCCGCGACCAGCAGCTCAGCCGCGCCCGTCGCCCACCCGGGCCAGATCCAGGGCAACGTCGCGCAGAAGAGGAACACGGGACCGAACACCCGGTGCATCCGGAAGAACCCGGTGACCGCGCTCTCCCCGGTCGCCAACGTCCACCGCTCGATCTCCATGTTGATGAAGAACTGCACGGTGACCCCGATCCAGCATGCCCAGAACAAGGCGAAGCCATGGGTCACCGTCAGCTGCGGCCACATCACGAACTCTCCGGAGCCGACTGCGAGCCCGGCGAGGATGATGCTCGGTCCGATCATGCGCCGCAGCGAAATGGGCGCGGGCAACTCCCGCACCGGAGGCGCGGGGAGGTGGCGATCCGGAATCCTGGGAGTCGGCATGCCCGGTGTCTATCCGATCGCAAATCGGGGCGCCAGCGATCTTCCGGGGGCGCGGACCTCCAGAGCGTGTGAAGCAACTTGCTCCGGCGGGAGCGCGGACCTCCAGGTCCGCTCTGGCGGCGAAGCCGGATCCGGACTCAGGCCGGACCTGGAGGTCCACGCTCCCGGGACCCGGCGCTATTTCTTCTTGCCGCGGCGTCCCCGGCGGCCGTTGTTGCCGGCCGGCGTTTCCGGGAGTGTGAGGTCGACGCTGATCTTCATCGTGGGACGGGACTGGGAGAGCTTCGCGGCCGCGTCCTTGGTGACCTTGGTCTGCCAGACGAAGAGTGACTCGAGATTCTCGAGCTTGGCGATCACCGCCAGCCCCTGATCGGAGACGTCGGTGCCGAAGAGGTTGAGGTAACGGAGCTCCTTCAGCTTCGCGAGCCTCGCGAGTCCACGGTCCGTCACGTCGGTCTGACGAACGTCGAGCCTGGTGAGGCGCTTCATGCGGCCGACCGTCATCATGGCCCGATCGGTCACGAGCGTGCGGCCGAGGATGAGTTGGGTGATGTGATTCTGGAGGGGCGCGAGCGCGGCCACCTGCTTGTCGCCGACCTCGTTCTCGTGCGATGCGAACGTGACCCGCAACAGCACGCTACCGGGAGCCGCGGGCACGATGCGCGCGTGGGCAGCCCGCGCCGCCTTCTCGATCGTTCCAGATGACGCCGGCGCCAGCCCCTGGCCGAGCTCGTGCAGGCGCTTGATCGCAGTGGGGAGCCGGTCGAGAGGGACGACCGGCGCCGCGGTGTCCTCACTACCGGCGGCATTGGTCCATTCACCGAATCTCGCACCTTGCTGGATCCACTCCTTGAGCAGGTCCTGCTCACGCTTCGGCAGCGGCCCGCCCTTGTCGGGCATGAACCCGTCCTCGCTCTTTTGCAGCGTGGTCAGCGTGTAGAGGAGGCTGTCCTCGGGATCGCCTGGGATCACGACCTTTTCGTCGCGGCCGCCCTTGAGGATCCAGTTCTTTCCATCGAGGCGAAGGCCGGCTTTCGGCTTGCGGAGGATGTCGCGGTCGTCGCGGAACGCCGCTCGATGGCACGAGACGCAGTTCTTCTCGAGGATGGGCCAGATCTGCGACGCGAAGTCGACTCGCGACTGCGCGGACGCGGACGGGGCGAAGACCCCCGCGAGCACGGCGAGGGTGAGCAGTGTGCGTAACGACATGGAGGGTCCTCTCTACGAGAAGAGCGCGGTGGCCGGCTTGCCCTTGTGTGCGATCTGGAACGGCCGCTTGGACGGCGAGTAGATGATGCGATCCAGCGGGAGGCCCAACGCATACGCGATCGTCGCGTTGAAGTCGGGCACCATCAGCTGGCTCTCGATGACCTCGCGCCCTTCGGCGTCGGTCTTGCCGTAGCGCTGTCCACCCTTCACGCCGCCACCGGCGAGCAGACAGGTGAACGCCTTCGGGTAGTGGTCGCGGCCGTTGCGCCCGCCGTTGATGCGAGGTGTCCGCCCGAACTCGGTCGCGAGTACGACGAGGGTCTCCTCGAGCAGTCCGCGCGCTTCGAGATCGGCGAGCAGCGTGGCGAGGGTCCGGTCCAGCGGAGGACACTTCTCCTCCATCTTGTCCCAGTTCTCGTTGTGGGTGTCCCAGCCCCCCGAGACGACCTCGATGAAGCGAACGCCGTTCTCGACGAGACGACGCGCGAGCAAACAGCCCTGCCCGAAGTTGTCGTTGCCGTAGGCGATGCGGAGCGCATCCGGCTCCTTGGTGAGGTCGAAGGCCTCGAGGTCCTTCGAATCCATGAGGTTCATGGCCTGGTCGTACATCTCCGTGTACGCCCGGACCTTCTTCTGGGTGTAGCGGTCCTGGAATGCGGCGTTCATCTTCGCCAACCGCTCCAGTCGCTTGTCGAACGTGCGCGCGTCGACGTTCTTGTGACGCTTCGAGTTCTTGAGCCCCGCCTCCGGATCACCGATGGGCAGGGGGATGTACTCGGACGGGAAGAAGCCCGCGCTGGCTAGGTTGGCCCCGCCGACCGCCACGAACCCGGGCAGGTTCGGGTTGGCCGACCCATCGATGCGGTTGACCCACGCCCCGAAGCTCGGGTGCTTGATCGTCCCGCGAGGCTCGTAGCTCGTGTGCATGAAGTACCGCCCCTGGGCGTGCGCGCCCTGGGTCGAACTCAGCGACGAGACGACCGCCACCTTGTCCATGTGGCGAGCCATGTTCTTGAAGTGTGACGAGACCAGGACGTCGTCCGCAGTGGTCTTGATCGACTCCGTCGGCCCCTGGGTGCCGGCGCCGGGCTTGGGATCGAAGGTATCGAGATGCGACATCCCCCCGGACAGGAAGATGTAGATCACGTTCTTCGCCGTGCCGCCGGTCGGGCGCGCCTCCGCAGCGGGCTCCTCCTGCGCGAGCGCGAGGTTCGAGAGGAGCGGCATCGCGCCGAGACCGAGCATCGAGCTGGCCGCGCCCGCCACGAAGCTGCGCCTGGTCGGGCCATCGCAACCGTCGAAGTGTTCTCTGAGCGTCATGGTGCGTCCTTCTGGGCAGCAGCGGATGGATCAGCGGATGAAGCGAAACTCGTGGGTGTTCACGAGTGTCCAGACGAGGTCTTTCGTCGCCTGGAGCGGGGCCTTGGCCATGTCGGCCTTCCACATCGCCAGCTCCGACTGGGTCGGACGACGGTTGAGCGTGCCGAGGAACGCGGCGCGGATCTTCGCAACCGGGCCCCGTGCGTTCTCCACGGTCTTCATGAGAGCCGAGCTGCGATTCCCGATGACGCTGTCCTCGACGAACCCGTTGATGAGCGAGAGCACTTGCGGGACGGCCGCATCCTGGTGCGATGCTTGGATCTGATCGCGGTCGGACTGGCCGAACTGGCGGAGGAAGTGACCGGCGGGGGCCGGCTGCTGGACGTCCGACGCCCGGGCGAGGATGTTCCCGCGTCCACGGCGCCGATAGCGACCGCGGGCCTCGGCGCGGACCTTCTCGATCTCGGCCAGGACCCCCGCCTGAGCCGACTTGTTCCGGCGACGACGCGCTTCGCGGAGCTTGCGCTGGAGTGGCCGCAGCTTCTTCTGGATGCCCTCGCGCTCCTTGCGCTGCTGCCGCTGGCGCTTCTGACGGGCCATCTGGGGATTCGCCCGGCGGGCCGCGAACTCCTCGATGTACTGCTTGAGGTCTGCGCGCGTGCCGGACGCCATCTTCAGGTGACGCTCGTAGATCGGCTTGGCACGGGTATCGGATTCGAGCAGCGTCGAGTCGACGTCGTCGATCATGAGACCGAGCATCGAGTCCCACATCTGCTCCGCGCTGAGACGACGCAGCGAGGGGCCGGTGAAGTGATAGGCCTCGCCCGGCTGGGCCCCGGCCTCGGCCACCTCACTCTGCCAGGTCCGCGTGTTGAAGAGCACCCGGAGGTACTGCTTCAGGTCGTACCGCACGTCGACCATGACCCGCTCGACGTAGGCCATCAGCTCCGGCTGCGACGATTTGGTGTCCTCCTTGAGGTCGTCGACCGGCTCGATCAGCCCGACCCCCATCACGAGCTTCCACATGCGGTTCGCGATGACCTTGGTGAAGCGCGGGTTCTCGGGCGAGGTCATCCAGTCCGCGTACGCCGTACGGGAATCGACCGGCTGGCCGGTCGGCAACTTGCGGCGGCGTTTCTTGTTCTTGGGCTGGCGGCGACCACGTCCCCGGAGCTGGCGCTGGGACAGGGGCCTCGTCTCGACCTCGACGGCCTCCCCGAAGATCGTCTTGGCTTCGATGAGCGACTTCGGCTTCGCGTCGTCGTACTTGTAGTCGTCCGGCAAACGCGCCAGGCCCGTGCCGGATCCCGACACTCCGTACACCGCCGACCGCACCGTATTGCGGATCGCTTGACGGGCAGCCTGATCGCCGTACTTCGCGCTCAGCTCCTTCTGCATGCCCCTCATGTTCCGCAGCCTGCGGGCCATCTCGACGTCCGTGTACTGGATGTCTCCGGCGAACGCCGCCATCCCGAAGAAGTCCTGTTGCTTCCACTTGTCGAACGGGTGGTTGTGGCACTGCGCGCACTCGAGGCGCGTCCCGAGGAACGTGCGAACGGCGTTCGCCATGTTGTCCTCCGGCATGCCGCGGTCACGGAGGATGAACCCCGTCGCCCCGTTGTCCTCAGCGTGGGCGGCGCCGGTGGCGGTCAGGAGCTCGCGGACCATCTGGTCGTAGGGCTTGGCCTCGGCGATCGACTTCTTGATCCAGTGCATGTACGGCTCGCCGGAGATCCGCTGCGACAGCCGGGTGCGGACGCGAAGCAGATCCGCCCACCAATTGAACATGTGGCTGACGTGCCCCGGAGAGTCCAGGAGCTGATCGATGAGCTGGCTGCGCTTGGCCTGCTTCTGAGTGCGGAGGAATGCATCCGCCTCCGCGGCCGACGGGATGCGACCGACGATCGCCAGGTACGCCCTGCGGACGAACGTCGCGTCGTCGATGAGCCGGTTCGGACGCATTCCGTGCTCGCGGAGGTCGAGCAGCACGAGCTTGTCGATCTCCCGCGCCGCTTTCTGCACCTCGTCGAGCGAAGATGCACCGACGTCGGCGCTCGGCTCGATGGGACCGGCCCCGTCGGGCAGGGCCAGGGTCAGCAAGGCACAGAGGGTGACGTAAGGCAGGCTTCTGAAAGACGTTGGAAGCATGGTCAGCTCCGGAGCTTCGAGGGGCCGGGTATCGGCCGTCGGCCAGTCTACCGCCGGGCGACCTAGTTCTTTCGGTTCTTGCTTCGACCAAAGAGCAATCCCTCCTGGCCCTTCGAGAGCCTCCCTGGCCCGGATCCGAGGCCAGTAGCTCAATCCCTTGCCGGGTAGCGACTTGCAGTATCCTGCGGCCATGCGCGCAGCCACGTCATGCCTGATCCTCCTGGCAGCCGGGGCCTCCGTTCGAGGTCAGGCCGCGCGGCCGAACATCCTCTTCCTGCTCACGGATGATCAGCGTCACGACCACCTGGGCCTGCTCCACCCGCACCTGAGGACGGCCGCCATCGACGCCTTGGCCCGGCGCGGGGTCCGGTTCGAGAACGCGTTCGTGACGACGTCGATCTGCGCGGCCAGTCGCGCCACGCTCCTCTGCGGTCGGACGGAGCGGACCAACGGGTTCACGTTCCGCACGCCTCCGCTCGCCGCCCGGTTCACCGACGACAGCTGGCCGCGACGGCTACGCGCCGCGGGGTACCGGACGGGGCACATCGGCAAGATCGGCGTGAAGTTCACCCGAGGCGCCGGTGCCAAGATGTTCGACGTCCTGCGCGGACACGGCGGGCCCTACGTCAAGCAGCGCGGTCCGAACGCCGGCCGCCACATGACGGACATGAAGGCCGACGAAGCCCTCGCCTTCCTCGACGCCCAGCCCGACGCCCAGCCGTGGGCGCTGACCGTCTCATTCAACGCACCGCACGCGGAGGACCCGAATCCCGAGCAGTTCATCTGGCCCCCATCCTGCGATGGTCTCTACGACGACGTGATCCCGCCCGCGCCACCACTCGCCGATCCTGCGTTCTTCGAGGCACAGCCCGCGTTCCTCAAGAACAGCCTCAACCGCATCCGGTGGCGGTGGCGGTTCGACACCGAAGAGAAGCGCCGCAAGATGGTCCGCGGCTACTGGCGCATGATCACCGGAGTCGACCACGCAATCGCACGCATCGTGGCCCGGGTCGAGGCGCGCGGCGAGACGGCGAACACAGTCGTCGTCTTCGCGAGCGACAACGGGTACTTCCTCGGCGACCGCGGCTACGCCGGGAAGTGGCTCCCCTACGAAGCCTCGCTGCGGATTCCGATGATCATCGTCGACCCGCGTCCGGGCCGAATGCGACCGGGAACCCGCGCGCAGACGGTTCTGAATCTCGACCTACCGAGCACGTTCCTCGACGCCGCGGGCGAGGCCGCGCCAGCGTCCTACCAGGGTCGCAGTCTGATGCCGCTGGTGGCCGGCGCAACGCCGGCGTGGCGCGACCACTTCCGGTTCGAGCACCGTTTTCGCCACCAGGACATCCCTCAGCTCGAAGGAGTTCGCACGTCGAAGTGGAAGTACGCCCGCTACGTCACGCAGGATCCGCAGCATGAGGAGCTCTACGACCTCGAGGCGGACCCGCTCGAGGCGAAGAACCTCGCCTTGGACCGGGCTCACGCGTCGCGACTCGACGCGCTGCGCGCTGTTTGCGACACGATGCGTGAGCAGGACGACGAGGATCGCGGACCCGCCCCACCCGCTCGGCGGAACGCCAAGACGCGCCCCAACGTCGTGCTCATCATCGGTGACGACCAGCACTGGTCAGACTACGGGTTCATGGGCAGCTCGGTGATCGCGACGCCGCACCTCGACCGGCTGGCGCGACAGAGCCTCTTCTTTCCGCGCGGCTACGTCCCGTCCAGTCTCTGCTGTCCGTCCCTGGCGTCGATCATCACCGGCATGCAGCCACACCGACACCGCATCACGGGGAACGAGCCGCCGCGACCCGCGCGGGGCGGACGCAACCGCCGCCAGTACCAGGCATCCGTCCGCCAGATGGTCTCGCTGATCGACGGTCAGGCAACGCTGCCCCGCCGGTTGCGCCCGCGGGGCTACTGGAGTCATCAGTCCGGCAAGTGGTGGCTCGGGAGCTATCGCCGCGGCGGGTTCACTCATGGCATGACCCACGGAGATCCCGCGCGAGGTGGACGCCATGGCGACCACGGGCTCACCATCGGACGACGCGGTCTGCAACCTCTCCTGGACTTCATCGACGCGGCCGGCGAACGTCCGTTCTTCGCGTGGTACGCGCCGTTCCTCCCCCACACGCCCCACAACCCGCCGAAGCGGCTCCTCGACCAGTACCGCGGCGCGACCCCGTCCCTGCCCGTCGCGCGCTACCGAGCCATGTGCGCGTGGTTCGACGAGACCTGTGGCCAGCTGCTGAAGTCTCTCGACGCCCGCGGGCTCACCGATGAGACGATCGTCGTCTTCGTGTGCGACAACGGGTGGATCCAGCGCCCTGACCGCGGCGGCTTTGCACCGCGGTCGAAGCGATCGCCCTACGACGGCGGGCTGCGGACCCCCATCCTCGTGCGCTGGCCAGGACGGATCACACCGCGGCGAATCGAGACCCCGGTCCTCAGCACCGACATCGCGCCGACGATCCTCGCGGCGTGCGGTGCCGAGCGACCGGCGGTGATGCGAGGTGTCGACCTGCTGGACCTCGACGCCGTACGCGCCCGCGATGCGATCCCCGGCGCGGTCTTTCGCCACAACGCCGTCGAGCTGAAACGCCCCGCCGCGAACCTCACCCACCGGTGGCTCGTCTCCGGGCGCTGGAAGCTCATCGTCCCGTCGCCATCGACGAGCCCGCAGGCCGCCCCGGAGCTGTACGACGTCGTGGCGGATCCTGGCGAGCAGAGCGACCTCGCCGCCGGTGCTCCGGAGCACGTGCGAGCGCTGACCCAGCGCCTGGATGCCTGGTGGAAACCGCGGTAGTAATGGACGTGCGCATGAGCCTCGCCATCCTGCTCGCCGCGCTCGGCGTGGTCACCGTCGCCTGTCGGCACACCGAACCCGAGCCAGCCCATCCCGAGCCCCCGAACCTCCGCCAGCAGCGGCCGGAGCCCGAGCTTCCCCTCCCGCCCCCGCGGAGCGGGACCTTCCGCGCACTCACCTACAACATCCACGGCCTGCCCTCGCGGGTGGCGCGGACGTCCATACTGCGCAACGTCCCGCTCATCAGCCCCAAGCTGAACGCCTACGACCTGGCCCTGATCCAGGAGGACTTCGTCCATCACGCGGAGCTCGAGAAGGACGCGAACCACCCCCACCGATCGCGTCCCATGACCCACGGCAAATGGCGCATCCTCAATGACGGGCTGAACCGGTTCTCTCGTTTTCCGTTCGGGCGACTCCTCCGGGTCAAATGGAACGCCTGCCACGGGCTCCTCAAGAGCGCCAGCGATTGCCTTGCCCGCAAGGGGTTCTCCGTCGCGACCACGACGTTCGCGGAGGGCGTCAAGATCGACGTCTACAACCTCCACGCGGAGGCTGGAGGCGGTGAGGAGGACCGCGACGCCCGCCGGATCGGCATCACCCAGCTCGGCCGCTTCATCACTGAATACTCCCGGGGCCGGGCGGTCATCGTGGCCGGCGACTTCAACCTGCACGCGTTCAGTCCTCGCGACGAGGCCCTCTTCCGCGAGCTCCTCGCCGCCACCGGATTGACCGATGTCGCCCGCTTCCTGCAGACGGGCCATGAACGAATCGACCGTTTCCTCTTCCGCAGCGGCGGTGGGACCCGGATCGTCCCCGAATCCTGGGAGATGGACCGCACCTTCATCGACGATCGAGGGTCACGACTGTCCGACCATCCGGCGATCGCCGTGACCTTCCGCTGGACAACGGAGTAGCTGCAGCGCGGATCTTCGATCCTGGCTCCCGAGCGGTTACCATGGCTCCACAGCTCTCGGCCCCGACCTCCGCTCCGCAGCTTCGATGATGAACACGACCGGACACAGCGACACCGTGACCGAGGGCATCCGGGTGCGCGTCGCGGCCCAATACCTGCCGGACCAGTCCGATCCCGACACCCTGAACTACCTCTTCGTCTACCGGGTGATCATGTCCAACGAGGGCGAGAAGCAAGCCGAGCTCCTGCGCCGCCACTGGATCATCAGGGACGCCAACAACGGATTGAACGAAGTGCGGGGAGACGGCGTCGTGGGTGAGTTCCCGGATCTCGGCCCCGGCGAGAGCTTCGAGTACATGAGCAGCAGCCACATCCCGACGACCTGGGGGACGATGGAAGGCAGCTACACCTTCCGCCGCCCCGACGGTGCGACGTTCGAAGCGCTGATCGGACGGTTCTTCCTCGCGCCGAACACCGAGCCCATCTCGAACCTCTGAGCGCGGTGAACCCGATCAGAGGTCGAGGCCTTCGGCGTCCTCGGCGTGCAGCATGATGAAGTCGTAGCGCGGCGACGCGTCCTTGCCCATGAGCTCGTTGAAGGTGCGGTCCGCGTCGACGGGATGCGGGATCTCGACCCTCAGCAGGCGTCTGGTGGCTGGATCGAGCGTGGTTTCCCACAGCGTCTTGGGCATCATCTCACCGAGTCCTTTGAATCGCGTGATCTCAGGGCGGTGGCGCTGGTCGGCCTCCGCCAGAATGCGCTCCTTGTCATCCTCGTCCGCGGCCCAGTGCGTGACCTTGCCGAGATTGATGCGATAGAGCGGAGGCTGGGCGATGAAGACATGCTCCTTGCGGATCAGCTCTGGCAGATGACGGAAGAAGAACGTGAGCAGGAGCGTCGTGATGTGATGGCCGTCCGAGTCCGCGTCGGCCAAGAGGATGATGCGGTTGTAGCGCAGCTTGCCGATATCGAACGTCTTGGAGATGCCGCACCCGAGCGCGATGACGAGGTCGTGCAGCTCCTTGTTCTGAAGCACCTTGCCCGGCGGCAGGGCTTCCGTGTTCAGGACCTTGCCCCGGAGCGGGAGGATCGCCTGGAACGTCCGGTCACGCCCCTGCTTGGCGGAACCGCCGGCGCTGTCACCCTCGACGATAAAGAGCTCGGAGTGGCCGGTTCCGGGACTCGTACAGTCGCTGAGCTTGCCGGGAAGCGTCGCGCGCCCCTTGGTCGCGGACTTGCGCACGACCTGCGCGGACGCCAGGCGCGACGCCTCGCGAGCCCGCGCGGCGAGAATGGCACGGGCGACGATGGCTTCCGCGGAAGACCGGTTGCCGTTGAGCCACTTCTCGAGCGCGGGACGGACCGTGCCATCGACGCGAGCCGCCACCTCCGGGTTGTTGAGTCGGTCCTTGGTCTGGCCCTGGAACTGGGGGTCGGACATGAAGATCGACAGCACCACGACGAGGCCCTCACGAAGATCGTCTGACGTCAGGGTGACGCCCTTGGGCTGGAGCTTGTGCGTTTCGACGTAGTTGCGGAGAGCCTTGCCGAGCCCCGACCGGAAGCCGTTCTCGTGAGTCCCTCCCGAACCGGTCGGGATGCCGTTGACGTAGGAGAGCACGCGTTCGTCCGTGCCGTCGGTCCACTGCAGCGCGCACTGGAGTTTGACCCCTTCGAGGTCCTTCTCGGTGACGAACGGTTGGTCGTGAACCGAGCTCGACTTCCGGCCCGCGACCAGGTGGGCGAGGTAGTCGACGATCCCGTCGGGATGGAAGAACGTCGTCTTGTCACCGTTGACGTCGTCGACCCACGTCACCTTGAGCCCGCGATGCAGGTAGCTCGAGACCTCGCACCGATCGCGAATGGTCTGCGGATCGAAGCGCGTCCGAGGGAAGATGGTCGGGTCGGGCTCGAACGTGATCTCGGTCCCCGTCCCGCGGGCGGGCCCGGCGTTCTTCAGCTTCTTGGTCGTCTTGCCGCGCTGGAACCCGATCGTCCATTTTCTTCCGTCGCGGCGGACGGTGCACGACAGTCGCGATGACAACGCGTTGACCACGCTCGAGCCGACGCCGTGCAGTCCGCCGGCGGCCCGATACACGCCGTCCTCGAACTTCGCGCCCGCGTGAAGGGTCGTGAGGATCACCTCGACCGCGGGCTTCTTGGCCTTCGGGTGTTTGTCGATGGGGATACCGCGGCCGTTGTCGCGCACCGTGACCGATGCGCCATCCGTGTGCAACGTGACGGTGATCTCCGACGCGTGGCCGTTCATGGCCTCGTCGACGGAGTTGTCGAAGATCTCCCACACGAGGTGGTGCAGGCCGGCGGGACCGACCCCGCCGATGTACATGCCGGGCCGCTTGCGCACGGGCGCCAGGCCCTCGAGCACGCTGATGTCCTTTGCCGTGTAGCGCGCCATGGGATGTCTACTCGCTCAGCGGCGGAGGGGCCTCGATGTCCGGCCACACGACGCGAACGAAACCGCCGTTCTTCTGGACCTCGCGGCCGCGACCGCCGCGACCGGTCACCTCGTACTTGCCCGTACTGATGTTCTTCGTCGCACCCCGGTTGGTCTCGACGGTCAGCAGATCGCGATCTCCATCCGACGCCTTGAATCCGATGACGGAGTCGTCCGCGGCCGTCTTGATGAGGATGACCCCCTTCCCCGCCCCGGAGAGGAAGTTCACGCTCGCCACCGGACAGATCATCGCACGCGCCTTCTTCGTCGCCGTGAGAATCGTCTCCAGCCCGTTCACGACCTGGACCCCAACGACCTCGTGGCTCTTCCCCGGGCGGGCGAAGCGGCGCCCCGACTTGGTGCTCGGCTCGAGGAACGTCGCGAGGCTGAACCGCATCGCGTACCCGTTGCTCGTCACCGCAATGGCGTGGATCGGCGGACCGTCCTCCCCCTCCGTGGAGATGTCGCCAATCCAGCGCTCGTCGAGACTCAGGGCCGCGACGATGCGCTCGCCGTCCTTCAGGGAGAACCGCTTCTGCACGGGCTCCCCATGACCGGTCGTGGCGGGAACGTCGATGACCCGGGGCGAGTACGCGACACCGAAGCTCGAGAACAGGACCAGGGTGGCCGTCGTCGACGCAGGCTCCGCCGCGAGGACGACGTCACCTTCGCGCAGCTTGGTCTTCGAGAGGTCCTTCACCTCCTTCTGCCGCTTGATCCAGCCATCGCGCGTGACGAGGACCACGTTGTCCTCCGCGACGATGAAATCCTCTGCCGAGAACTCGGGCTCGTCCGCGACCTCGATGATGGTCCGGCGCACGAATTGAGGGTCGGCGGCGTAGTACTTCCGAAGCTCGGCGAGCTCGTCGTTCACGATCGCCCAGCGCTTGGCCTCGTGAGCGAGCAGCCCCTTGATCTCCTTCGCGCGGGCTCTCTTGGCGGCGCGCTCGTCGAGAACGTCGAGGATCTGCAGCTTGGCGAGCTGGTAGAGCTTGAGGTCGAGGATGGCGTCGGTCTGCAGCTCATCGAGGTTCTTGAACGTCGCGATGATCTTCTTCCTGGCATCGGCGCGGCCATCGCTGGCGCGGATGATGGCGAGAATCTCGTCGAGGATGTCGAAGACGATCGCGAAGCCGTCGAGGATGTGGAGCCGCTTGTTCAGCGCGTCGAGCTCGTTCTCCAGCCGGCGCGTGACGACCTGCATCCGGAAGTTGAGGAAGTGCCGGAGCATCTCCTTCAGGTCACAGCGTTGGGGGGCGCCAACGTCCGGGTTGCTGGACGGAACGAGGCAGGTCAGGTTGACATTGAAGTTCTGCTGCAGCGGCGTGTGCTTGTAGAGATACGCGAGGACCTTCTGGACGTCGGCGTCGCGTTTGAGCACCAGCTCGACGCGAACGTCCCCGGCCGACAGATCGCGCACGTCGAGGAGCGGCGGCAGCTTCCTCGACACGACGACGTCCGCGAGCCGCTCGACGAGAGCCGCCTTGTTCTGCGCGTACGGGATCGAATCGATGTTGATCGTTTTGGTGGCCCGCGTCGTCTCCCCAGCAACCCAGGTCCCACGAACGCGGACCGCGCCCTGCCCGGTGCGGTAGATCTGCTCGAGCTCCTCGGGCGAGTTGAGGATGTGACCGCCGGTGGGGAAATCCGGTCCCCGCATGATCCGGCACAGGCTACCGATCTGGGTGTCCTGGTCTTTCCGCTGGTTCTTGAGGATGCGGAGCAGCGCGTCGCACACCTCGATGGGATTGTGCGGCGGGATGGTCGTGGCCATCCCCACCGCGATGCCGACCGCCCCGTTGATGAGGAGGTTCGGTTGCCGCGCAGGCAGGACGACGGGCTCCTCTCGTGTGCCGTCGTAGTTGGGACGGAAGTCGACCGTCCGCTGGCCGATCTCGCGCAGCATGCCGTCGGCAGCGGGAGTGCTGCGGCATTCCGTGTACCGCATGGCGGCCGCACCATCGCCGTCGAGTGACCCGAAGTTCCCCGAACCATCGACGAGCGCCTCCCGCATCGCGAACGGCTGCGCCATCCGCACGAGCGCCTCGTAGATCGCCGAGTCGCCATGGGGGTGGTAGCTACCCATGACGTCGCCGACGACCTTCGCGCACTTGCGGTGCTTGGCCGCGGACCGGATCCCGAGCTGGTCCATCGTGTAGAGGATGCGGCGTTGGACCGGCTTCAGCCCGTCACGGACGTCCGGCAGGGCACGGCTCGTGATGACGGAAAGCGCGTAGTTGAGGTATCGCGACCGCGCCGCCTCATGGAGCGGAACCGTCTCTACCACTCCTTCGAGCGGAAGATCAGGTTGGTCCTTCTTGCGTTTGGATCTGGCCAGGGCACCCCTCCCCCGAGGGTAGTGGGCGCGATTCTATCCGCATCCGGCGCGGTCTCTACGGGACGCCTCGCCGGAATGCCGAGAGTTCTACCGCTCGGCCGCCAGTTGGCGAAAAGGCGTGCGCGGCCGCTGCTTTGATGAGGGAAGGGGAAGGGAATGCGGATGGCGCTCATCGTGCTCACTCTGCCCGCGCTCGGCAGCTGCGCCTTCATGGAGGACGTCGGTGAGGCGACGCTGGACGTGGCTGCCTTCACGATCGAAGGCGCCGGGCGCCTGGCCGAGGTCACGATCACGACGGCCGTCGACGTCACCGGCACCACGATCGACGCCATCGCCGAAGAGACGGCCGACACGACCCGGACGGTCGCCCGGGAGACCGCAGCCACCACCCGCACCGTGACTCGCGAAGCCATCGACACCTCCGCGGACACGACGATCCACGCCGCTCACCACGGCGTCCGCCTCCTCGAGGACACGGACACCCGTCAGATCCTCGAGCTCGCCCGTCCGGACGGCGCCCGGTTCCTGAAGATCATCACGAGGGGTATCGACACGGCGTCGGGTCGCCACGTGACGGACGTCCGGTACGAAGGTCGGGACCGCACGGGCCGCCACCTCCCCATCCCGGCCGAGGTTCGCGCAGCATTCGACGAGCGGCGCTGACAATCCTCGTCATCCTCACGCCGAATCCGGCGCTCCTTACGGCAACGGGGCACGCTCCCGTCCACTGATCCGGATGTGTGGAGACAACCATGAAGATCGCAAGCGGCTATGAAGGCACGACGGTAGGGCTTCTCGAACAGGTGGGGCAACCCGAGTCCGCTCAGAACGCATGGACCGATCTGATCGCACGTTACGGCAGCGATCTTCGGTCCTATACAGCCAAGCAGATCGGCGACCAGCTCAGGCTGCATCTCGACGTCAATGACGTCATCAACGAGGCGTGGATGCGGGTCGTCTGCAGGGCAGACGTCTTCGAGTACCGCGGCCGTAGGAGCCTGTTCAGATGGGTGTGCCTGATGGTCGCGCGCGTCGTGAAGGACCGCTATCGGGCTTTCGCAAGGCGCGGCGGCGCGCCGATGCGCTTCGGAGATCTCCCCGGCGATGAGGAGGGCGGCGAACGCGACGTCGTCGCTGACGACCCCGATCCCCAGGACGCCGCTGTCCACAGCGACGAGCTCACACACGCGTTCGAAGCGCTCGACGCGTTGCCGAGCGTCTATCGCAAGCCGCTGGAGCAGGTGTACCGCTACTACCGATCAAGGTCGGACATCGCGGCCCGGATGGGCATCAGGCGGAACACGCTCAACCAACGGATCAGCCGCGGACACCACCTGTGGCGCGAGGAGCTGGACTACCGCCGGGGTTGAGGCCCTCAGTACGCGAGGACGTCCCAGGACCACTCCGTTTCATTCACGAGCGGAACGCAGCGCCGGGTGGTCCAGTGGAGCTCGCGGGCCCGCACGGCGAGGGCGGCCCGATGTTCCGGCCCCGCGGACCATAGCACGAACCTCCAGGCGTCGGCTCGATCGTCGAGGTCGTCGCGCACGGAGAATCCGATGCGACCTGGATCGGCGTCAAGGTCAAACGCGAAGCCGCCGAGTGGCAAGGCAAGCCCCATGCCACGAGCCTTGATGTAGGACTCCTTCAGCGTCCAGTACGCGAAGAACCTCGGCCGGCGTCCGGATTCGGGCAGCGCCTCCAGCGCCCGGACCTCTTGCGCCGCGAAGTGCTTCTCCGCGACTCCGGGATTGACGTCGCGCAGACGCTCGACGTCGACGCCGATGTCGAGTCCACTGGTGACGGCCACGGCGACGAGCCCCGACGTGTGCGACAGGTTGAAGCGCACGGGGGGCGGCCCGCCGCTCGTGCGAAGCTCCGGCCGGCCGTGCACGCCGAGGTCGAAACCGAGAGACGCCGGATCACGGTCGACAGCCTGACCGACCACGGTCCGCACCAACGCGTGCGCGACCAGGAAGTGATGACGGTCCTTGTCGAAGACGAAACGATCACACCGCACACGTTCGTCATCGGAGAGCAGGTCGCGATAGCGCGCGAGGACACCGGAGTCCGTGATCGCGTCAGGCTCGGCGAACCATACCTGGGCTTTCGTGCTGCTCATCCGTCCATTCTAAGACGCGCGAGGAAGTTCGCATCGACGTGCGGACAAGTGACCCCTCGAGCCGCGAGCGCAGACGCGGTCTCGGAGGCGTCGATGGCCGGGCCGCGGTCCGCGGGCCCGACCATGCGCTCGGCAACCCACTTGCTCTGAGCGTACCCTCCGCGAACGTCGAGATAGTCGCCGAGGTCCGTCGTCTCGTCCACGCGGACGGCGTGGGAGCGTACGACGTCGAACACGCCCACCGTCGAGACGTGGTGCAACGGCGCGCCCGCCTCCATCGCGATGCCAGTGATCGCGCGGGTGCCCTCGACGTTCGGAGCCGACGCCACGTTCAGGGACGTCGTGGGGTGCGGGGCGGGCATCTCGTGGTCAAGGACCGGGAGGGGGGTGCCGATTGCCGGGAATGTGCACCGGCGGCACCGGTGAGGCACCAGTCGGCCGGCCGCACATCGGCGACCAGATCAGGATAGCAAGACCGCGCCCCGTCGCCGCGGCCCATCTCACGACTCAAGATCGCCTCAACGCTAAGCTTGGGTCCACGTCACGCCGGTATCTCGCAACCGTTCCCTCATGGTCTTCTCCGAGTACACCTTCCTCTTCCATTTCCTGCCGGTGTTCCTGGCGGTGTACTTCGCCACGCCCGCGCGGTTCCGAACGATCCCTCTCGTGATCGCGAGCTACGCGTTCTATGGGTGGGTCCGGTACGACTTCTGCCTGATCATGCTGGCGTCCACGGTGCTCGACTGGGCCGTGTCCCGCCGGCTGGAGGTGACGACGGGCGGGCGGGCGCGTCGGCTGTTGGTGGCGTGCTCGGTCGCCGGCAACCTCGGGCTGCTCGCCTGGTTCAAGTACAAGAACTTCGGCATCGACAGTTGGAACACGGTGGCAACGAGCCTGGACCTCCCGGAGATCACGGTGGGCCAGTTGATCCTGCCGGTGGGGATCTCCTTCTACACGTTCCAGTCACTCTCCTACACCATCGACGTCTACCGGCGTACCGTCCCCGCAGAGCGAAGCTTCCTCACATTCGCCGCGTACGTATCGCTCTTCCCCCAGCTCGTCGCCGGTCCGATCGTCCGGTACCGCGAGATCCGTGAGTCGCTCGCCGCGCCGGGCCCGGACACCGCACTCTTCGCTCGCGGGGTGTTCCGATTCGGACTCGGGCTCGCGAAGAAGGTGCTCATCGCTGACTCCGTCGGACGGTTCGCGGATCACCTCTTCGACGGACCATTCGCCGGCACAGGCGCGATCGACGCGTGGACCGGCGTCGTCGCGTATTCAGTCCAGATCTACTTCGACTTCTCCGGCTACTCCGACATGGCCATCGGGCTCGGCGCGATGCTCGGGTTCCGGCTCCCGGAGAACTTCGATTCCCCCTACCGATCAGCGTCGGTCACCGAATTCTGGCGCCGGTGGCACATGACGTTGTCGAGCTGGCTCCGGGATTACCTCTACATCCCGCTCGGCGGTAACCGCCGCGGCCGCGCGCGGACGTGGGTGAACCTCGCCGTGACCATGCTGCTCTGCGGCCTGTGGCACGGTGCGCAGTGGACGTTCGTCGCGTGGGGGGCGTGGCACGGAGCGTTGTTGCTCGTCGAACGCGCGGGCCTGGTCGGCGACCTCGATCGCTTCCGCCCGGTACGCCGGTTCGGGACCTTGCTCTGCGTCACTCTGGGCTGGGTGGTGTTTCGGGCGGCGGACTTCGACGTCGCAGGACGGATCTTCCGCAGCCTCTTCTTCCTCGACGGTCTCGGGACGTTCACCCTCGCCCTCTGGTGGTCTCCGCTGCCGGGTCTGATCGCGCTGAGCGCCGGAGTCCTGCTCGCGGTGTGGTCTCCGAACACCGCGGTCTTCGAACGACGCATCACTACGCCGCGGGCTGCCTGCGCGATCGCGCTGTTCTGGCTCGCTTGCCTCACCGTCCTGTTCCAGGACTACAGCCCGTTCCTGTACTTCCAGTTCTGATCACCCATGACCGAACCTCCCCTGATCGCACGACTCCTGCTCATCGGCGGGTTCCTCGCCGTGACGATCACAGTCCCCGTCATCGACGGCTCGGGGTTCTGGCGAGACCCCGAGGATCCGCGCGAACGGAGAGCCGTCGAGAATCTCCGCTCCGAGTGGGAACCGAGCTTCGAGACGCTGGAGGACGGTCGGTGGGCGCGGCATCTGCAGCTCCGGATCGCCGACGCGTCCCGGGTCGGAGCCTGGCTGCGTCCGTCGTACTTCGAAGCGCGGGTCGGGCTGCTCCGGGATCCCCCGCATCGCGTGGTCATCGGGAAAGACGGGTGGCTCTTCCTCGCCCGCTCCCTGCGCCACCAGGGCCGGTCGCCCTTGCGGCTACACGCGCTGCTTCGCGAGGCGCTTCGCCAGAAGATCCCGCTGGGAATCGGCTTCATTCCGTCCAAGGGCGAGATGCACCCGGACAAGCTGCCGTTCCCGATGGAACCTGCGCGCGCTCGGCTGTACGACCGCCTGACCGCCCAGGTCCGCAAGGCGAAGGTCCCGTTCGTCGACCTGCGCGCCGCGCTGAAGGAGGCAGCGCAAACCCATGGCCGGTCCATGTTCATTCCGAGCGATACCCACACCGACAGTGTCGGGCTGCTGGTGCTCGCCCGCACGATTGCGCGGGAGTTTCGCCTCGCCACGGACAAGCGCATCGAGGAGTTCTCCCGAGCCGCGGTTTCATATCGGCACCCGATGCGAACTCACCTGGGGGATCTGCAGACCATGCTCGGCGTCGCGGAGGGGTCGCCGACCTGGCGGCGCTTCGACGTGAACGTGGCCGAGCTCAAATCGATCGACCAGCCGCCGCTGAGCGACGCATCCGCGCATCTGTGGATCGGCGATTCCTTCTCGACCAACAACGCGCTCTACCTGCCGCGTATCACCGCGGAGATGGCAGGCTGGCCCGACCTGCACCTCGTCAACTACCAACCAGGGTGGGACAAGATCGCCCTGGCCCGGCTGCGGGGGCCGACCAAGCCGAAGACGGTCGTGGTCGTGCTGTCGGCGCGCTGGTTCCGGCTGACGCGTTGACCGCTTCGAGCTCGTCTCGCGCCTTGCACCCGCGGAGATCCGCTACATCCTCGAGCACGGAGAGGCGGAGGTGCTCTTCGCGGCGGCCGACCTGTTGAGCCTGCTCTCGTTCCCGCTCTTCCACATCGGAGGACTGTGGTGGGCGGTGACGACGCTCTGCGCGGGAGCCCGTGGTAGGCGGCGAAGGGCTGCAGACCCACCAGACCCACCAGACCCACCAGACCCGCCAGAACGACGCAGGTGGCGGTACGAGGTATGCCGTAGTCGGCGGTCAACCACTCCTGACCCGCAGCCCGAGGAGCTCCAGTCTTGGGATCGATGAGGGCGAACTCCCCTCCCTTTTGCGACCTGTCTCGCGAAGGCCTCCCTCGAGGTTCAGATCATCGGGGGGAGCCCCCCGGGTGGACGCGTCAACGTCCTCTCGGAGCTCGGGGTTGCGTTCAAGGCGGCCAGAACCCCGCTCGAAGCCCCAGATTCGCGCATTCCCGGGACCTCTGGACACAGGGGGGGGCCAGCGAGGTAGACTCGTGCACGTCACCCGAGCCGTTCCCGAGCCGTTTTCCCACGACGCGCTTTTCGGCCACTCGCCCCCACGAGTCTTCTTTTCTGCTAGCAGCCCGTCCCTCTCGCAGTGCGCGGCCCGCGAGAGGATCGCCGTCTATCAACCTCGCCGCGCCGAGCTGAGTATCCATGAAGATCCTCGCCAGCCTGCTAATCGTGCTCGTGGCGGTCGCGCTCCCGGTCACCGCCCAATCCGAAACCGCGGTTCGCGTGATGACCACCGACCAGGGGTCGCAGCGGATCATCGTCGACACGGCGCACGGCGATCAGACGTTGCACCATACGCAATACGCGGTGCTGAACGCCCGCGTACATCCGGTAGCCGGGTCGTCGGCCGTGGGCCTCACCTGGACCGAGCTGCGCCCCGGCCGACCGGTGCAGTTCCAGACCGTCAGCGTTGACGGCCAGAAGTTCATCGAGCCTCGGGAAACGACCTACGACCTGCAGTTGAAGTACGGCGGGTTCGACCCGTTGTTCGCCCAGCCGCAGATCCCGGCTCACCTGGACGCGAACCAGGGCGGGCGTCAGTGGATCGTCCAGTACTGGACCCAGGGCCTCGAGCAGTATCGTGACGAGCTCCGCCGCCTCGGCGCCGTGATTCACCTCCATCTGCCGAACCACGCCAACGTCGTCGAGATGGATCCGTCGCTCGTGTCGACGGTCGCCACGCTCCCCTTCGTCCGCGCAGTGGTCAGCTTCCACCCCGCGTACAAGCTCGAGACGTCGCTTCTGACCGAGCAGCTCCAGGGCTTCTCCGGATCCGCGACCCGTCGCATCAACATCATGGCGTTCCGCCGTGGTCTCGTCGGGCAGAACCCGATCGCTGCTCGCGTGCGCGCGCTCGGCGGCTCGGTCCACAAGCTCGACCCGTACATCTTCACGATGGTGGCCACCGTCAACATCGGCATCATCGCCGACCTCGCCCGCATGGACGAGGTCCAGTGGATGGATCCGTACGGCGACCCCGAGGACGACATGAACATCGCGCGCCAGTTCCACGGCGCCGACTACATCGAGACCCAGGCCGGATTCGACGGCACCGGAGTCCGCGCTGAGGTCCTCGACAGCGGCTGCCTCACCACCCACCAGGAGTTCCAGTCGCCGCCGCTCATCCCGCACGGCGCGCTCGTGTCGGCCTCCCACGGCACCAGCACCACCGGTCAGGTGTTCGCGACGGGCGTCGACCCCACCGCGCGGGGCATGCTCCCGGCGGGCCAGGGCGTCGCGGCGTTCTACAACGGCCTCGCCGGCGGCAGCCGCTACAACCACTCGGCTGAGCTGGTCAACCCGGGGCTCGGCTACCGCTGCGTCTTCCAGACCAACTCCTGGGGTGGCCCCCGGACGACGTCCTACAACAGCTCGTCGCAGGAGATGGATCTCATCCTCTTCGATCTCGAGAGCCTGGTCATCACCCAGTCGCAGTCGAACGCGGGCAATCAGATGTCGCGCCCGCAGGCGTGGGCGAAAAACTGCGTCGGCGTCGGCGCCGCGGATCATGTCAACACCCTGACCCCGAACGACGACAACATCTCCGGCGCCAGCATCGGCCCCGCGCAGGATGGACGCGTCAAGCCGGAGCTCGCCAGCTTCTACGACAACATCCGCACGACCTCCAACTCCAGCACCACGTCGTACACCAACAGCTTCGGCGGCACCAGCGGCGCGACTCCCATCGTCGCCGGGTCCTTCGGCCTCTTCTACCAGATGTGGCACAACGGCATCTTCGGCAACCCGACCGCCACCACGGTGTTCCAGAGCCGTCCGAAGAACACGACCGCCCGCGCGTTCATGATCGCCGGTGCGCGTCAGTGGAACTGGCCCGGCGTTCCGGCCAACAGTGGACTGGACCGTGACAAGCAGGGCTGGGGCCATCCGGACCTGCAGCGGCTCTACGACTACCGCAGCCGCATCTACTACGTGGATGAGACCGACTTCCTCACCAACCTGCAGAGCACGTCGCACGCCGTGACGGTCCCCGCGGGCGAGACGCTCTTCAAGGCGTGCCTCACCTGGCGCGACAACCCCGGCACGGTGTCGGCTACGCAGCACCTCATCAACAACCTCGACCTCCGCGTGACCTCGCCGAGTGGGCAGGTCTACCTGGGCAACGTGGGCCTGACCAACAACGCCTCCGGCAGTGCGGGCGAAGCCCTGTTCTCGTCGACCGGCGGCAGCGCCGACACGAAGAACTCGGTGGAGAACGTGTTCGTCCAGAACCCGCAGGCCGGCACCTGGGTCGTCGAGGTCATCGCCACGAGCCTGAACCAGGACATCCACCCCGAGACCTCGGCGCTCGACGCCGACTACGCGCTGTGCATCCTCGGAGTGCTGCCAGGCACGGTTTCGTTCTTCGACCTGAGCCTGACCTCGAATGCCGGCGGTGACCTGACGATGGACATCGACAACGTCCCCGCCGGAACGACCCAGGGCTTCACGGTGTTCTCGGAGATGGCGGCCGGCCCGGTGGGCGGTGGCGTCCTGTTCGGCCTCAACCCGACCCTGATCTCGCTGTTCTCGTTCCAGGTCCCGGTCGGGGTCGGCAACGTGTTCCACTGGTCGTACCCGTCCGGTGGTGCGTATCCCGACGCTCCGGTGACGTTCCCGGGCCTGCCCGCGAGCCTCTACCCGATCGATGCCGTGGGACTCGCGATCGACGGCGCCTTCAACATCTCGGTGACCCCGAACCGCCGCGCTCTCTGAGTCGGCCCGGTTCTGGATGAGACGCGGTCCGCGGCCCAGGGTCGCGGACCGCGTTTCTTTTTCGACCATCACCGGCGCGCCGCGACCGGACCTCCCCTCTCAGAGGTGGAGGAGATCCGCTGGGGAATACGACATCCGACAGCGACGACCGGATCGGCAAGCTCACGGAGGAGGCGGCTCGCCTGCTCGCGGGCGGCCAGGCGCCCGACGTGGAGGCGCTCGAGGGTCGATTCGGCATCCCGCCCAAAGTCGCACGACGATGCCTCGAAGCGCTGGGCGCCCTCGATGCCGCGCTGGACGGCGATCATGGCCCTAGCCCGGCCCGGCAGAGCCACTCAGATCGACCGCGTTTTCGCGACCTGGCTGACGCTCGGAATGGTGCTGGCCGCCCTCTGGGCAGCGCTCCGCCCCCACCAGATGGTCGCCGGCGGCCCTAGTCCGGCCCTTCGTGCCGTGCTGCGGCGGCCTCGGAGCCAGGATTTGGGGTGAAACCGGCGGGGACCCCCGGGTACACTCACTCGAGGATCTTCCCCTTCCTCTTGCTCTCGTCCCCCTAACAGCGTCCGTTCAGTAGCGCTCTGCCACAGCTCCCCCCTGCCTGGGGCGTGCTTGGTCGAGTCCTCTGTGCAAGAGATTCCATGCACCACAGAACAATCCTCCGTGCCGCGATGGTGGCCCTCACCATTTCGACGTGTGCCTGGGCCCAGGGCGATGCCCACATCGGCATCGATCCGAACGGGCATCAGCTGGTCATCGCAGACACCGGTCTCCGGACCGCAAACGTCCACGAGACCAAGTACCCAGTCCTTCAGCCCGTGCTGCGCACGGTGCCGGACAGCTCCATCGTCGCAGTGACCTGGTCGGAGCAACAGCCGAGCGGGCTCGTCGACTACTACTCGATCAGCCTCGACGGCAAGACGTTCCTGCCGGCCAAGGCGACGAACTACGTCCTGAAGCTGCGCTTCGGCGAGTACGACCCGATGCAGGGCATCCCCGGCGTTCCCCCGCACCTGGACGCGAACCAGGGGGGCAACCTGTGGATCGTCCAGTTCTGGACGCAGGCCCTGCCGGCCTATCGCGACGCGCTGCGGGACCTCGGCGCGTCGGTCCACATGCATCTGTGGAACCACTCGAACGTCGTCGAGATGAGTCCGGCGATGGCGGCGGCCGTCCAGGCCATGCCGCACGTTCGTGCTGTCGTCGCCTACCACCCGGCCTTCAAGCTCGACGAGACCCTCCTTCAGGAGCAGATCGCGGGCTACGCCGCGCAGGATCCGAAGCAGATCAACGTCGTCAGCCTTCGCCGCGGACTCGCGGCGCAGAATCCGATTGCAGACCGCATCCGTGCGATGGGCGCTCCCGTCCATGCAACGTCACCTGGCGTCTGGCAGATCCGGTCGACCCTGAGTCTCGCGCAGGTCGCGGAGCTCGCCCGCCGCGACGACGTGCAGTGGATCGAGATCGAGTCGCCGGGCCGCTACACCGCGGACATGGACATCGCAAAGGTCTTCCACGGCTCGACGTACGTCTTCAACAACGCCGGCTTCGACGGCACGGGAGTCCGGGGCGAAATCTGCGACACCGGCACCCAGGCGTCTCACCCCGAGTTCCAGGCGATCCCACTCATTCCTCACGGGGTGAACAACGCGGGCTCGCACGGCACCAGCACCTACGGACAGATCTTCGCGTCGGGCGTCAACGCCCAGGCGAAGGGTATCTGCCCGAACGGTCAAGGTATCGCCAACCAGTATCAGAACTGGGCCGGCGGCAGCGAGTACAACCACACGTCTCAGCTATCCAACCCCGCGCTCCAGTACCGCGCCGTCTTCCAGACGTTCAGCGGTTTCACCGGGCTCACGACCACCTACAACTCGGGCTCGCAGACCGCCGACCAGATCCTCTTCGACAACTCGCGCATGACCATGACGCAGTCGCAGAGCAACACCGGCAACCAGAACTCGCGTTCCCGTGCGTGGGGCAAGAACTGCGTCGCCGTCGGCGGCATCTCCCACGGCAACACGCTCACCAAGGCGGATGATGCCTGGACCGGCGCCAGCGTCGGCCCCGCGTCGGACGGCCGGGTGAAGCCGGAGCTCGCCAGCTTCTACGACAACATCTTCACGACCACGACGACCAGCAACTACACGTCGGGCTTCGGTGGCACCTCGGGCGCCACTCCGATCGTCGCGGGCCACTTCGGCATCTTCTATCAGATGTGGCACAACGGCATCTTCAACAACCCGACGTCGACGTCGGTGTTCGACAGCCGCCCGGAGAACACGACGGCGCGCGCGATGATCGTCGCGTCAGCGACGCAGTGGCCGTTCTCCGGTGGCGCCAGCAACATCCACCGCGATCGCCAGGGCTGGGGCCACCCCGACCTGCAACGTCTCTACGACAACCGCCTGAACCTGCTCTACATCAACGAGACCGACGTCCTCGCGCCGCTCTCGTCGACGATTCACGTCATCAACGTGTCCAGCGGTGAGCCGGAGTTCCGCGCGACGCTGTGCTGGCGCGACAACCCGGGCACCCTGTCCGGCTCGCAGCACCTCATCAACGACATGGACCTCCGCGTCACCTCGCCCTCGGGCATGGTGTACTGGGGCAACAACGGGATGACGAACGGCGTCTCCGGTTCCGCCGGCGAGAACGAGTGGACATCGGTGGGCGGCAGCCCCGACACGACCAACTCGCTCGAGAACGTCTTCGTGCAGAACCCGCAGGCCGGCCCCTGGCTCGTCGAGGTCATCGCCTCGAACATCAACCAGGACAACCACGTCGAGACGGGAGCGCTCGACGCCGACTACGCGCTCTGTGTCATCGGCGGCCCCGCCGGCCCCCCGACGTTCTTCAACCTCGACCTCCAGACCAACGGCAACGGCGACATCTTCTTCGAGGTCCAGAACATCCCCGCCGGCACCAACCAGGGCTGGTGCTTGTTCTCCAGCGACACCTCGGGCCCGCAGGGCGGTGGTGCGGTGTTCGGGCTCTACCCGGACTTCCTCACTCTCCAGACCCTCATCAGCCCGTTGGCCGCCGGCAACCCGCTCCACTGGAGCTACCCAGCGGCCGGGCTGTTCCCGGACGTCCCGTTCAGCCTCCCCGCCGGCTCGCTCCCGCCGGCCTTCTTCCCGCTGGACGGCGTCGCCATCGCCACGGATCCCGGATTCGCGAGCGTGAGTTCTTCCCCGGTCCGCCGCGTCAACTGATCCGCGACCGCGTCTTGCGGCGCGCATGACGAAACGGCGCACGACCCTCGGGTCGGGCGCCGTTCTCTTTGGTTGCGATGGCGCCACCGGAATGCCCCGGCCGAGGTACTGTCCGGTCATGGCCAACCGCGAAGCACGCTGCCCGCTCTGCCGCGGGACGTCATTCACGTACGGGCAAGTCGGGCGCGGCCTGCTCGGACACCACCCGAACCGCCTCTACCGGTTCTTCCACGCGAGCACTGCCCGCTACCGGGGGCGAGCGGCCATCCGGTCGTTCGTCTGCACGGGCTGCGGATACCTCGGAACCTACGTGGACCCGGCCGACCTCGAGCGCATGCGCGACCAGGGACGCAAGCTCTACAACGTCCGAGACCAGTACTGACATCCCCCACCGACGAGACTCGTGCTCTCGCTCAGCGGCCCTCCAGTGACGCGAGCTGACGACGGAACTGGTCCAGAAGCGAGTCCAGACGGCGAACCGCAGCCGAGAACTCGCTCCAGGTCATTCCATTCCACTTCCACGCGCCCGGTCCCTTCGCGAGGAACCCGCGAATGACCCGTCCCTCACGGAGAGAGGCGATGCGCCGAATCACATACTTGCATCGAGACGCAGAGTGGTCAGTGCCTGCTCGCTCGCTCCACATCAGCGTCGCGTCGCCGAGAAGCCCGTGCGCAAGCTCGAGTTGGGCGGCGGAGCCCGGATCAGCCGTGCCGGACTTCAACGCGGCCACGATCGCGACCACCAGATAATCGGGGAAACGTGATCGAGCGAGCCGGGGATCATCGTTGAGAGCCCGCTCGAGGAGGTCCGAAGCGATCCCGGGGCGGTCGGCCACCGCGGCCACCCATCCGAGTCTCGCAAGGTCACGCGGGTCGTCCGGCCAATCCTGTTCCCGGTGTCGCCGATCGAAGCCGTCGGCCAGGGTCGCGACCGAATCGGCCAGCGACAGCCACTCTGCGGACGGGTGACTCCAGTCCTCGCTCTTGGTCCCCAGTTCATGCCCCTTCCGCAGGTGGAGCAGCGCACCCTGGGGATCCCCTGAGTACATCAACGCGAGTCCCAGATTGCAGCGCACCTCCGCAGAATCCGGACTGGCATCGACGGCAATGCGGAGGGCATCGACGGCTCGACTCCACTCCTGCACGATCAGGAGATACGTTCCGAGGTTGTAGTTGGCGTCCGAATCCCCCGGCCTGAGCGCGGCCATCCGTTCGGCGGCGTCGATGGCGGCGCCGACATGGCCGAACTCGACCAGAATGTGGGATAGGGGGGCGAGCGCTTGAAAATGCTCCGGATCGATCGCCGTCGCGCGCTTGAATGCCTCGAGGGCCCGGGACGGCTTGCCGCTGGAGAACCATGCGGCACCGAGCATCGTCCACGCTTCGACGCTTGCTGGCATGAGACCGGTCGCCCGGGTGAGCCTGCGAATGGCGGGTGCGAAGTCTCTCAGCCTGACCTCGGTGGCACCCAGATACACGAGGACTGGTCCCCAATCCGGCCGGTGTTGGAGGGCACGTTCCAGAATGGGCTTCGCGGCCTGGAGATCGCCGCGCATGTAGAGCGCGTAACCCAGGTCCGCCAGCGCGTGCGGGCTGTCCGGCCGCGCGGCGAGGGCGAGCTTGTAATGGTTGACCACCGGTGCCCACTCCCCAGCCTCGCCCTGCGGCGGCGCGAGCAACGTACCGAGATCATGGTTGATGTCGTGATCCGCCGGGTATCGACGGTGGGCTTCCTCGTACACGAGCCGCGCAGCGTCTCTCTTCCCCAGCGCCTGGAGCGCTCTCGCCAAGAGCACCAGCCCGTGGGCGGAGCAGCTGCCGAGGTCGCCGGCCATGCTCCGCAGTCTCTCCACGTCTCCACCCAGAAACGCCTTCCTCGTCTCCGTCCGCCGGGGGGCGGGATCGAGTGCCATCGCAGCCGCAGTCAGCTTGCGCCACTCCGGGGGATCGGCCCCTCCGAGAAGAAACCGGACCTGGGCCCATTCGTCGAGTGCGTGGATCATCCGGTCGGAGATCCCGGATGCCAGGACACGATCACTCATCACGCGTGCGGAGTCCCGGGCCGGGTCCACCCCGAGCAGGGCGAAGATCTTCCCGAGATAGGTGTCGCGTTTGCGGGTCGCATCGCGCTCCCAATGGGGGGCGGATCGGTCCAGCTGTCGGAGCACGCTTCTCGCGAGACGCGCCCGCTTCCCCTCCGCCTCCACGGTCGAGCACAGAGACTCGATCGATCGAGCAAGATCCGTCTCGCCCCCGTACGTTCCGACGAGCTCTCGAGCCTGCTCGGCCGCCACCGCCGCTGCAGCCCATGCGCTCTCGTTGTCGGCGCCCTCGCTCCGCGCCTGCTCGAGGCGAGCACGGGCCTCGACGAGGGTCCCAGTCAGCGCCGCAATCCGCTCGCGCTCGCGGGCCCCCTCCGATTGCTCTGCCTGCTGCCATGCCAGTAGTGACACGGCGATGGCCGCAACCACGACGCCCGCGAGGAGGACGGTTCGGCGCCCGTGTACGTGGCGATGAGGTTCGTGAACGTCCCCGCCCCATCGTCCTGGTAGACGTTGAGGGTCCCGATCGTGGCGCCGATACGAGAGAGCGCGAAATCCAGCGTGAAGCTCGAGAGCTGGGTCGCGTCGATGACACAGGTGTCGAGGATGAACTGCGCCGTTCCGCCGGCTCCCGACGTCTCGCAGTACACGTGGTTCGGCATGGTCGAGGCCGTCGTCGGGCCGGTGGCGGACGAGGACGTACCGCCGGTGTCGCTGGTCCAGGGCTGGGAACCGCCGCCGTCCACGAGACCCTGAGGGAAGAGCCCCGCTCCGAGGGTGGTCAGCGCGTCGAAGCTCCACGACGTCGGACATGGGATGACGGCGTAGTCGACGCCGGCCGAGAGGGTGACGCCGTCCGGATGACCAGGATCAAGGGTGAGCATCTGGCCCGCGACCGTCAGGGGCACCGGGGGCGAGAGGTTGATGCTGATGGGGCCCGAATACGGCGTCACGAGCGGAAAGCAGCCAACAGAGGCGTTGTCATCTCGGGATGGACGGCCTCTCTGGACTCCAGCTGCTCGAGGTGGCGGACCTTGTGTATGACCCGAGACGGAGCCACAGATTCTAGCGCCCCCGGGGGACGGGCACCGTCCTCCGGTCTACTGGACCCTCGCGTCCCAGACCATGTGCTCCCGATTCCGGGAGAACGTGCGGCCGGCGGACTCCGTCCGGAACCCCGGCACCCGCAGCACGACCTCGGTCCCGATCGGAACCGCGACGTCGAAGGCGAAGCGTCCGTGGGCGTCCGTCCTCAGTCCGCCGTAGACCGTCCCCGGCTGCGCCCGCATCTGGACGATGACATCCACATCGGGCACCGCGTGGCCGGAACGGACGTTGGAAAGCGACCCCGTGAACATGACCGTCACGTGTCCCGGCGCCGTGCGTGGGTCGACGAGCACCGGCACCTCGAGCACCGGTGCGAACGGATGATGGTGGCACCACTCCTCCACGATAGCGCGGTGCGGCGCCCACCAGAGTTGAACTCGGACGCGACCATGGCCGCGGGCGCCGACCCACAGATGGTGGTTCCGGCGACCGCCTCCGAAAAGCGCGCTCAGCGGATCCTGCTTCGCGTCGAGGATGCGGGTCTCGAGGATGTGGTCGCCCGGGCGCAGCGTCGTACCGCCGCCCTTTCGACCCGAGCGCCAAAGCACCGAATCGATGTGCGAAGACCCCCACGCCCGAAGCACCAGCACGCCCTCGCGCGCCCACTTGCGATCGGGTCCTTCGACCCAATTCGCCTGACCGAGATGCGCCTCCCACGTGTGCTCCCAGATCATCTGCATCTTGGGAGCGAGTTCCTCGTAGACCGGCGCAGGGTGGACGTGCGGCGGCGGCGGCGCCACGACGTGCGGAATGATGCCGTGCGCGAACTCCGCATGCGGACGTTCTCGCATGTAGCGCGCGGTCGCCTTCTCCGACGGGAACCAGATCACCTGCACCCGGATCTTGCCCCGACCGGTCGCAGCCCACTGCCAGGTGCGCCCGCGCCCACCGCGCTTGCGAATGTAGCTCTGGATGAAGCCCGGTGGCGTGACCAGGTCCTTCGACGGAATGTTCGCCAAGAGGATGCCCGCGATCTTCTCATCGACTGAGACGACGTGGGGACCGGCCGCCACCCGCACCAGGAGCCGTCCCCGATCCACCGGCCACGTCGTAGCCGGAGCGCTGATCCACTGCTTGCGTTGTCGCACCTCCCAGGTCCGGTCCCAGATCACGGTCGTCGAGTGGATGGTGGATGGGTCGACGGTTGGCCGCGGCCGCGCTGGCGGTTGCACCGGCGGCCTGACTGGTCTCGGCTTGGGTGTCGGCTTCACGTTGGGCCGATTGGTCGTCGCCATCTGGATGCGGGTCACCCGGTTCGCCTTCAGCAGAAACGCGATCCCCGGGACCATGTTCCAGCCCGGCTTGATGGTCTTGAGCGCCGGGTAGGCCTGGAGCACCCGTTGGCCAACGGCGCCCACGGCGATGCCTCGCCTCGTCCTCCCCTTGAACGGCAGCGCGACCTGGATGAACGAAACCCGATTCTGCGCATCCACGACGACCGTCACGCCGTTCTTCGGGAACGTGATCCGCCGGTTCTCCACGGTCGGACGCTCGGGCAGCCTTCCCGAGACCACGAGACGCTTCGCGTTCCCGAGGGCGATGGTCTTGCCGCCGAACGAGATACTCTGCGCGCCTTCGTTGATGGCCTGGCCTTGGGCCGACAGCGCCGCCACGAGGGCGAGGGACACGACGAGGGTCTTGGCGATCATGGGTGGTTCCTCCACGTTCCGGTGATGACTCGTCCGCTTTCGAGTCTGCATCGGGGCTCAGGATAACGTTCGGACGGCGGGTCCGGTGACCTTCAGCCGTCTTGGGTAGACTCCCGCGGATGCGCCCCAAGACGCTCCCGATGGCCTTCGGCCTCGCCGCCCTTCTTCTCGCCCTCCCCCCCCTCGCCGTCGGCCAGGGCGGTTTCACCCTGGACCAGGTGCTCAGTGCGCCCTTCCCGTCCTCGCTCGTGGCCGCCCCGTCGGGCGCCCGGATCGCCTGGGCCTACGTCGCTCAGGGACGCCGGGGCATCCGGGTCGCGGAGGCGCCCGAGTGGACGCCGCGGGATGTGGTCAGGTGGCCGAACGACGACGGCGCCGTGGTTTCCGTCCTCGGGTTCTCGGGAGACGGCGCGCAGGTGGTGTTCACGCGGGGATTCCCCTACAACCCCGCGAATCTCGACCGTCCCCCACGGCCCGCGCTGTTCAGGATCCCCTGGAAAGGTGGCCCGCAAGTCCGGCTGTCGTCTTCGACCACGGTCGCATTGAGCCCGAACCGGCCGCTCGCAGCCAGGATGTCCGGAGGCGACCTCACCCTGCTGAAGCTGGTAGGCGCGGCGCGCCCCTCGAAGCTCTGCGCGTTCCGCGGTTCGGCCGACTCGCTGCGCTGGTCGCCGGACGGGACCCAGATCGCGGTGCGCGTGCGACGCGCCGGCAAATCGGGGATCGCGGTGGTCGATGTCGGGACGAGGAAGATCACCCATTTGCCGATGTCCCCGACCAGGATCGGGGCGCCCGTGTGGTCCCCCGACGGACGGCGCCTGGCCCACGTCACGTTCGCCCGACGGGGCAGCCCCGGCAGCCTGCTCGCGAGGAGGCCGTACCCGAAGCCGGACGCGTGGTCGATCACCGTCGCGGATCTCGCTCCGGGCACCGTGCGGTCATCTTGGCCCGAGGACGCGAGCGCGTCGCGATGGGCGCGGGTCGCCTGGCGCGACGAGGATCATCTCCTGGTGCTGTCCGAGCGCGACGGCTGGCGTCGGTTGTACACCTGCGCCGTCGGCGACCCGCCCGTTGCAGTCAGCCCCACTCACGCGATCGTCGAAGGCTTCACCGTGGATCGCACGCGCGGCCGTCCGGTGTTCGTCACCAACGCCCTTGACCTCGATCGGCGTCACCTGTGGACGTGGACGCCGGACCAGGGTCTCTCCGCAAGGACGCCGGGGACGGGCATCGAATGGAGCCCGGTCATCACGGGCGACGGGCGGTGGATGGCACATCTCGCTTCGAGCGCACGTCGGCCAGCGCACGTCGTCGTGAAGCCGATCGACGAGAAGTCCGTCAACGAGAAGAAGTCCCGACGACTCGACACCGACCTGCCCGCGACGTTCCCGTTGAAGAAGCTCGTAGAGCCCAAGCCGGTGATCGTGCGCGCGGCGGACGGGACGCAAGTGCACTGTCAGCTCTTCCAGGCAGCCGCCCCGGCGAAGCGACGGCCCGCGGTGCTGTTCTTCCACGGCGGACCCATCCGCCAGATGCTGCTCGGCTGGCACTACCGCCACTACTACCACTGCGCCTATGCCCTGAATCAGCACCTCGCGTCCCAGGGCTACGTCGTGCTGTCGGTGAACTTCCGGATGGGCATCGGCTACGGCGCGAAGTTCCGGGACGTGCCGGACGGGGGGCCGCGCGGCGCGTCGGAATACCAGGACGTGCTCGCCGCGACGAAGTGGCTCCAAGAGCAACCCGGCGTCGATGCAGCGCGGATCGGCCTGTGGGGCGGCTCGTATGGCGGCTTCCTCACCGCTCTCGGCCTGGGCCGCAACTCCGACCTCTTCGCGGCGGGCGTCGACCTGCACGGCGTTCACGACTGGAACGCGTGGCAGAAGTGGGTCCGACGTGGACGTTCGAGTCAGACCAACGCACTGGCCCACAAGTCGTCGCCGGTCGCCGCGCTCGATGGCTGGCGATCACCGGTCCTGCTCGTCCACGGGGACGACGACCGCAACGTCCCGTTCTCGGAGACGACGCAGCTCGCCAAAGCACTGAAGGAGCGCGGCGTTCCTCACGAGGTCGTCACGCTCCCGGGTGAGATTCACTCGTTTCTGCTCCACCAGAGCTGGCTCCGGGTCTTCGGCGCCGCCGCCGGTTTCCTCGACCGGAGACTGAAACAGAAGGCGTCGCCGGTCGCGCCCATCGCAGACGGCGCCGCCCGCTACGAGTTCCACCTCGACGGCGTCCCCATCGAGACGTTCACGTACAAGCCGAAGAGCTATCGCGGCGAACGGATGATCATCGTGATGCACGGAACGCTGCGCAACGCCGACGAGTATCGCGACCACGCGGTCGCGATGGGCGAGCGCTTCGGTGCACTCGTCGTCGCGCCCCGATTCGACCGCCGACGGTTCACCAGTCGGCGGTACCACCGCGGCGGCATCCTGACCGCGGATGGCAAGGCCGCCCCGAAGGGCGAGTGGACGTACCGGTTCATCCCCATGCTCGCGAGGTCAGTGCGCGAGATGGAGCAGCGAGCGAACCTCCCGTTCACCGTCATCGGACACTCGGCTGGCGGCCAGTTCGTCGCACGCATGTCGGCATTCCAGGACACGGGCGCCGTACGTCACGTCGCGGCGAACCCCGGCTCTGAGCTATTCCCGACCCGGGACTTACCGTTCGGTTACGGATTCGGCGGACTGCCGCCCACCCTGGCGGACGACACGGCGCTGAAACGCTACCTCGCCGTCCCGCTGACGCTCTACCTGGGCACCGCCGACGACCGGCCGGACGAGTACTTCGACCAGAGCCCCAATGCCATGAAGCAAGGGGGCGGGCGGCTTCAGCGCGGTCGCGCATGCTTCGCAGCAGCATCGAAGCTCGCCAAAGAACGCGGCTGGCCGTTCCACTGGCGAATCGTCGAGGCGAAGGGCGTCGGCCACGATCATCAGAAGATGTTCGACCACGCAGCATGCGAAGCCGCCCTGTTCGGGAAACGTTGAACGCGTATTTCCCGGAATCCGTCCGTATCCCTATGCGTCCATGATGAAGGGCACCGGGGCACGCGCCGTATCAAGGTCAGGTCTGATACGCTGCGACTCCTGCGCCAGGGCACGAGAGGACCGAGCGATATCGTCCATGATCGAGACCAGATCCACAGCACGGCGTCTGTATGGTCTCCGCAGTGTCCTCGTCTGCGGCCTGCTCTCCCTCACTCTTTCCGCGCAGATCGGAGAGATGGAGGAGGTCGAGGAGGAAGAAGAGGACGTCGCCACGGCCTACGTCCTCCCCTTCGTCGCCGAAGTCCACCAGCAGTCCTACAAGGACTTCAAGAAGTTCTGCGTCGAGAAGAAGTGGTCCCGTGCGTTCCGCAGCATCGGCAAGCAACTCGAGCAGACTCGTGGTCCATGAAGCCCGCCCACACTACCTCGCGGCGATCGACTTCGATCGCCGGCTCCTCCGGGACGTCGACCTCGAACACGTGGGCCTCGTCGCGCTTGTATTCCTCGCGGGTCGCCACGAGCCCGACGTAGCGAAGCTCCTCGGGGGGGATGTGGATGCCGGTCTCTTCCAACAGCTCGCGTGACGCCGCGATGGCGAGGCCCTCCCCTCGCTTCACGCGCCCCGCGGGGAACCCGAGCTTCCGTCGATAGGAGTTGCGAACGACGAGGATCCGATCGGCGTACGTCACCGCGACATGCGCACCGACCACCTTCGAGCGCAAGATGAACCACGCCATGAGCTGGGCAGCGAAAGCGGCGCGCAAAGCCCACCGTATGCACGAATCGAGCACTGGCGAAGGCTATCAGGACGGCTGAAAACAAGAGGCGGGGCCCCGGCCGAGGTCACGTACTACTCAGCCCACCTGTGACCGGCGGCCGGGGTGCACCCGCGGGGACGCCTCACGGACGTCCCCTCGTCTCCGAGATCCATAGATCCCTCGCAGGGTCGCTTTCACACTCAGCGGCTTTTTTCGCGTCGCCGCCCGCCTTAAAGCCGAAAAAGGGACGGCGGTGGAATGTCACGAGGCGCAGGCCGGAATCCCGGGCGTTTCTATTCCACTTTCACAGGGAGGTTTCGGATGCCGGCAGGCCCGCTGTGCCCCATCCGCGAAGACCCGGATCTCGATCAGTACGAATCGGATCTGGCTTCGCTGCAACGGTACGAGAAGGACGCAGACGCCGAGATGGCGCGCGTCGACGGACTGCCGATCTGGAAGCCGACCGCGTACGAGCGCCACTACGTCCCGGGCTTGCGGCTCGTGGGTATCCGCGACAAGACGAACGTGGTCCTCCAGAGCACCGCCGACCTCCATATTCACACCGATTGGTCGGACGGAGACGATCTCGACGCCGTCCTGGAGCATGCGGTCGCGGCCGGACTCGACGCCATCGCGATCACCGACCATGACGAGATCGAGGGTGCGCTCGAGGCGCGCCGTCGCGTCCACAAGCGCCGGCTGCCGATCGCGGTCGTCCCTGGGATCGAGGTTTCCAGCCGGGACGGCCACATTGGAGGTCTCTTCGTGACGCGGAAGATCGAGAAGGGACTCTCCGCCGAAGAGACCGTGCAGCGCATCCACGACGCCGGAGGCCTCGCGGTCGCCCACCACCCCTACGTCCCGCGCTGGATCGAGATCGTGCTCATGCAGCGCCTCGGCTGCCGCGACCTCATCAAGACCGTTCCGTTCGACGCCATCGAGTGCAACAACGCCGTCCCGGGGCGAGGCATCAAGTACAACCTCGAAGCCATCAAGTACATACGCGACCATCACCTGAACGTCGCGGTGACCGGCGGCAGCGATGCCCACATTGCGGAACTCGTCGGCAAGGGCCGCACCTGCTTCGCCGGCAACGAAGGGGTGGTCTCGCTGCGCACCGGAATCATCCACGGGTTCACGCACGGCTCCGAGGGATACTGGACCACGCGGGAGAAGGTCTCGTACTACTTCCACCTCATCCGCGCGATTGTCGCGAACGGCCTGCTGCGCCGCGGGTCGGTGAACTGACCGCGGAACGGACCTCAACCCGCAAACGACCGAAGCGCGTCTTCCCGGGTGGCGTGGATGTCGATGACCCGATGCATGCGAACCATCTCGAACATCGAACGCACGGGGGCGCTGATGTTCCCGAGCTTGAGGTCGCCGCCGGCAGCGTTGAGCCGACGCAGGCAAGACAGGATCGCACCGAGTCCTGCGCTGTCGACGAAGGTGACGTTCCCGAGGTCGAGCATCATTCGCACACCGGGCTGAATCTGGTCTTGGACCTCCTGCCGGAACGCCTTGACCGTTTCCGCGTCGAGGGTCCCCTCCGCCAGGGTCACGACGACGATGCCGTCGATGCTCTCGGCCGTCATCTGCATGCTCACTCTCCTCCGAATCCCTTGACCAAGGTCAGCACGTTCTCACCCTGCGGCGTCCGCTCATAGCGGACGTCATCCATCACGTTGCGAACGAGGAATATGCCGAGCCCGCCAGCCGACTCGTGGGAGAGGTCCGGCTCGGGTTCTGACAGTGGGTCGAACGGCGCACCCGTGTCGCGCAACTCCAACGTGACGTGGTCCTCGGCGGGTTGAATCTCCAAGGCAAAGCACCCCGTCTCCCCCTCCGGCCACGCATGCCGGATCACGTTCGATGCGGACTCGACCACGGCGAGTTGGACATCGAACATCGTCTGCTCGTCCGCCGCCAATCCGGGCAACGCCCGACAGCGGTCGAGAACGAAACGGCGGACCGAGGACAAGGACGACATCAATGCCGGGAGCTCGAGCTTCCACAGCGCCGGACCGTCCTCGATCCGGACCACGACGCACGACAGGTCGTCGCTCAGGCCCACGGGCCCCGCGAAGTCGGTGACGACGTCGCGCAATCGGGCAGCAATGTCCGCGGCAGGTAGCGCAGCGCAACCTACGAGCGCCGCCGCGAGTCGCTCCACTCCGAACATCTCGCCAGACCATCCCGTAGCCTCCGTCATGCCGTCCGAGTAGAGGACGAACACGTCGCCCTTGACGAAGTGCACGTCTGCGGTCTCGTACTGCGTCGAGGCGTGCATCCCCAGCGGGAGGTTCACCAGGCCATCCCACTCCTTGCGAAGCCGATCCACCCGCCCCGTCCGACGCCGATAATGCAACCCCGGCGTGTGACCCCAATCGACGTACTCGAGCCGCGACGCGCCAGGCCGGAACCGCGTGTAGACCCCCGTGGCGAACGTGTCGACCTCGATCAGGCTCTCGGCCATGTCGCGATGAACCCGCGCCACGACCTCGTCGGGAGAACCGACGTGCTTCGCGTGCACCGAAGTCGCAGCATGGCGTGTGAAGTGGTTCTTGATCGCCGCACCGACCATCGCCGCCGGGAGCCCCTTCCCCATCACGTCACCGACGATGACGTCCGTGACGTCATCGTCGTGGGTGAAGAACTCCAAGAAGTCACCGTCGACCTGGCGCGACGCCACGGACACCGCAGCGACATCCAGGCCGGGCGTGAGATCGGGGACTCTGCCGATGAGCAGCGTCTCCTGGATCGTGGCCGCGATATCGAGCTCATGCTCGAGTTGCTTGGACTGGAGATGGCGCTGCCGCAGCCGGTCGTGGTCGACGATCATCGCCGACAGCGCGCAGAGTGCGCGGAGGTGCCCCATGTGTCGCGAGTCGAACGTCCCAGCATCGTCGTGCCAGACCTGCAGGGCGCCGATCGGCCCGGACTTGAGCAACAAGGGAGAGATCGCGACCCGGTTGGCGAGCGCGAGCTCCGGAGCGGTCTCGTCGTCGTGCCGCCACCCGTTCACGATCAGGCCCTGGCCGATCTCCAACGCCCGACCAACGATGCCGCCGGTCCGTGGACGCGGGGAAGGCTCCGCGGTCCCTTCCCATCTGGCGGGGGTCAACGCTTCCCCGTCCGCCAACCACATGATCGCCCGGAGACCGGGCTGGAACGCGACCGCACGCTCGATGATCGCCTGGAGCGCCCGCTCCGGCTCCAGTACCAACGCCGGATCGTCACTCAGTTCGTACAACGACGCGAGGCTCTCGTGGGACACGAGGAGCTCTTCGCACAGGTGGTCACGATCTTGCTCCAGATCCGCGATCTGTCCGGAGAGGCAGAGAACCGCATTGAGTCCGGCGTGCGCCGGACCGCGCACCCAGACTTCAGCCGCGTCGCCTCCACCGGAGATGTGCAGGAATCGCCAGCCATCTCCACCAGGCTTGCCGTCGAGGAACGGCGCGCCGACCTCGTGCGGACAATCAGCCGCGCGCGACAGCCATTGCACCTCGTCGCGCAATCGGACGGCGAGACTGTGCGTGGACCGCCCCGCAAGGAGCGGCTCGGTCAACCGTCGCAAGACGTCGATGAGCGGAGAGGGGATGTGCGGCGCGGTCACCATCAGTCGACCGGGGCTCCGATCCGCGGCTGCACCCCGAGCGCCTCGAGCCGACGGAGGAGGCGCTGCGGGCTCATGGGTTTCGTGAAGTGGGCGTCGGCGTCAGCCCAGCCGGATTCGTCCCGGCGGCTCTCGAACCCCTGCCCGGTGTGGATCATGATGCGGAGGTCGGGAAAGTCGCGGCGCAACTCTCTGCACAGCTCGAGTCCCGAACGCCCCGGGAGCACCACGTCGAGGATGACCGCGTGGGGCTCGAACTCCTCGACCCGGGCCCGCACCTCGTCTCCGTCGCTCTCCACCTCGACCTGGTAGCCCGCCCGCTCGAGCTGGAACCTCATGAGGTACGCGGTGTGACGTACCTCGTCCACGACGAGTACCCGGCCACGCTCCATGCCCTCATCCTCCGGCAGCCGCTGGCTGCTGCGTGCCTCGTTCACGTGAACCGACTCCGCCGAGCCGGTTTCGACACCCGCCTGGCTCCGGTGGGGTGGGGAGCCGCTCCGTTCGAATTGTCGGCAGAAAGCGTCCGAGACCCTGCGGACGAGCCCCGGCCTATCGATCGCGAACGCACGATCTGGCCGATCCGGCCGGGTTCAGGACCGCACGTGGCTCCACCGCCCCAGGGGCGCTCCAGCGCCTCGAACCTCCTCACCTCCCTCAAAAACCCGCACCCAACGTCACTCCGGCATCCGCGAGAAGGTCCCGGCATAGCCGTTGCGTTAGGTGCCGTCGGAACGAACAATCTCTGCGTCACATCGGGAGAAGACAAGTGGATCGGAGCGCACCTCTCATTTCGAAGTTACTGGTCGTCCTGACCTTCATCGCGACCTCGGTGTTCATCGCCGGGTGCGGTGGAGGCGGCAGTGGTGGGGGTGGGGGTGGCGGCCCCGCGCCGGGAGGCGGGTTCCTGACCATCACCGGAACCGTCTTCTACGGCTTCGCGACGGGAGCCGGCGCGAACCGGAATCCGTTCCCCACGACGCCGCCGCTGGGAGTGCCCTTGCCCGCGGCAGCACCTCCGGGGTCGGGCAGCGTCAGCGGCGCGGAGTTCGGACTAGGGAATCCCGGGGAGCAGACGTTCATCGAGCTGACGTTCAACGTACCTCTCGATGCCACGACCATATTCCCGGGTAGCGGCGCCGCCACCGACGGAATCGTCATCTTTCTGAACACGATCGTCGGCGGGGCTCCTCAGTCCACGCCGGTGTCCTTCGTCCTCGACGCGGCGGGTGTCCTCAACGCCCAGAACGAGTTCCCCACGCCGACCGTCGCGCCGGCAACGTTGCGGCTCTACTACGATACCGACAACAACATCACGACCCCGGAGCGTCTGCCCGAGGGGTCCTACACCCTTCGTGTAACGGGCGCGCTGCGCGCCTCCGGCGGCGGCCTGTTCTGTACCGGTCCCAGCGGAACCGGCTGTAACGGCGCGGACGGATACCTGCCGGAGCTCTCGTTCAACGTCGGCAACGACACGACCCCCCTCGCGATGCGCGGCGGCGGCAGCGGCGTCGGCGCGAGCAACATCACGCAGGGCGACACCTCGGTCCCGCGCAACTCAGAGATCCATCTGAACTTCTCCAAGTCGGTGGACTTCCCATCCCTCGTCGGAGCCGCGAATCTCACCTCGCGCGACCCGTTCATCACGATCCCCTTCGGACTCGCGGCGGGTGCGTGCGCGACGGCGCCCGTGTTCGGTGCGAACATCGGCAACCTGTTCGTGGGGTACAACGCGCCGACGAACCCCGGAACGGGAACGCCCGAGTCGCTGCCCATCGGCCTCGGTGTCGTCGTATACATGCCGGACCCGATCCTCGCCCCGAACCACGTACGCGTTCGCTTCGTCGACGCGAGGCCGGCGCCCGCCGGCACGACGCCTGGGACGAGCGCGGAGCTCTCCGGCCTCGAGAACCTCAACCCGGGCGCGGGCCCGGTGACCTACCAGAACTACGCCAGCAACCCGACGCGCCTTCCCATCGCGAGCAACGCTCCCGGACAGGCGGTGGTGCTCCCGATCCCCGACCTGGAGGTGGTTCCCGGGTCGACCAACGGGTACAGCCCCGCGCTCGGTGCGACGGACCCACGGGCAGCGATCGTCGACCTGATGATCTCCGGTCCGGCGTTCGGCAATCCGTCCGGGATCGTGTGCGCGGCGCTTCCCGGCGGCGTTTTCGATCGCGTCTCGATGCCCGCCGCCAACGCGTTCGTGTTCAACCAGGTCCAGGCGGACTATTGGCTGCGGTTCATCTTCGCCGAGAGCCCCGCACAGTCGAAGAACCCGCATCCGCCCGACGCCGTCTTCGTTGGCACGCAGAACGGGACGCCGGGGATCTCCGTCATCAATACCGCGCAGACCATGTCGGAGATCGGGGGCGTCACCACGGGTACGTGGGCGCCGAGCTGGGCCGGTGCCCAGCCGATCGGGACCGTGCTGCAGCAGCCGGAACCGCTCTCGGACCCCGGCATGCAGCCGATCGATCTCGAGATCGGTCACTGGATCCTGACCCAGACGACCCAGACTCCGACACAGAACAACAGCATCGCCAACCCCGGCCGCGGCGTCACCGCGATCCCGGGGACGCCCGACACGCAGAACTCCACGACGCCGGACGGTCTCCTCGGCGTCCTCGGTGTTCAGCCTTCGCCGTTCCCGCCGCTGCAGCCGATGGGGAACTTCCTCTATGTCGCAGACGGAACGCAGAACATCGTCCGGATCCTGAACGGCTACGACTACTCGCAGATCGGGATCATCAACGGCGTGGGCTCCCCCGGCGGTCTCGCGATCTCACCGGACCTAGAGTTCCTCTACGTCACGAACTCGCTCGGCGCCCAGCTCATCCGCGTCTACGCCAACCCCGTGGGTCCGCTCTTCCACCAGATCGCCCAGGTGATCGCTGTCGGTTCTGCACCGGGCGCGGTCTCAGTCCAGCCCGGGAACGAGGACGCCATCGTCTGCAACTTCGGGGAGAACTCCATCTCCATCGTCGACGTGAACGCTGGCCAGGAAGTGGACCGTCTCGCCCTCCAGGGCGGCATCGGCCCGAGCGAAGTGCTCATCACGAACCGGATGACCCCCGGGACCGCCGCGTACATGGCATTCGTCCTCAACCGGTTCAGTGACAACGTGAGCGTGTACGAGTCCGACTCCCCGCTCGTCCCGGAGAACGGCACCTACGGTGTCATCAAGGCCACGATCGGCGGGTTCAACGGCCCGCGCCGCGGCTGCTGGAACCTGATCACGTTCATCGGCCTGACGACCGAGCCCGGTGCGTTCATCGCCAACACCCAGGGTGACCGGGTGGAAGAGCTCACGCTCACCAACTTCACCCTGTCGACACCGCCGCCCCTACCCGGCCCCGTCGGCACCCGGACGTTCCGCATCCTGAAGACGTACCCGAGCCTCGGCCCCCTCGCCGGCGCCGCCCCGTCCGACGTCAGCATCGACACGAGCTCCGGCCTCTACAACGTCCTCGCCTTCGGTGTGAACAACAACAAGAGCATGGCCGACCCCTCCGTCGGCGGCGGCACCCCGACCTTCGTGCTGGTGAGCTACCCATCGGCCGGCCTCGTCGCCGTCTGGGACCACGGCGCGCCCGTCCTGCGCTCGACCGCGAACGTGCCCGGGTGCGACTTCATGCAGTCGTACTACGACCAGTAGGCTGCATCCGTTCATCGAGTGGTGATGCCCCGGCCTGACAACCGGGTTCGGCCAGTGGTCTTACTGGATCGCGACCCGCACGACGGGTGCCACCGGTCCCAGCTGGGTGCCCGTGAAGTCGAAGCAGACGGCATCGAGCGTCAGTGGCGGGACCGAGACTGGAGCCCAGGTGACCGCACCCTGGTTCGCGATGAAGTGGAACGGGGCGGCGCCCACCGGGGCTTGCACCTGCGCGATGAGGAACGCCGGGTTCGTCGCACAGAGGCCGAGGAAGATGCCGGAACCGACCGGGCCGGGGCAGGGCTCGGGGCTGAAAACGTTGAAGTACTCGTTGCCGACGGTGAGCCCCGTGTTCTCGATGATCAAGGGCGTGCCGGGTCCCCCGGGCTGGGTCATCGAGAGCGCGGGGGTGGGGACGGAGAACTCCCAGGCGCCGATGTCCCAGGCACCACCGAAGGGTCGCGGGTTGCCGCTGAAGTCGACGGTGAAGAATGACGACAGGTCCTCCCCCGCATCGCGAGCCGGGCTCCCGAACTGGAGGCGAGCGCCAGTCGCGGTCATCGAGGAAACGGACCCCTGGAACTGGGGGTCGGCCACCAGCCCCGTCGGGTCATGGCCCAGGTTCTCCCAGGCCGCGAAGTCGATCTCGGTGGTATTGACGTCGAATCGCCCACCGATCGATAGCGGATCGTCGTCCGGCCAGTACAGGTTGCGCTCCATGAGGGCGGCCGCCGTCGAGTTGAGCACCCAGTGCATGGACTCGGCACTCGCGCAGTAGGAGATGTTGTTGCGGACGTCGACGTTCCAGGCCTGGTCGGCCAAGAACGACGGGCCTGCATCCACCACGTTGAGATTCACGATGGTGTTGTTGTGGGCCGTCAGGGTTGCCTGATCGACGACGACGATCCCGCCGCCGAGGTTCGCGGCGTCGGGCGCGATCACGATCACGTTGTTGTAGGCCGTCCCAACGCTGCCCAGCCCGTACACGCCAATCGCGCGCTTGCTGCGCCCGCTGATGAAGTTGCTGTGCGCGACGAACCGCGACCCCTGCCCCGAGGGTCCGCGCGAGCCGTTGATGCCCGCCTTGGTGAACGGGCCGACGATCGTGTTGCCGGAGATCTCACTCACCGGCCAGAACGAGTCATGCAGTGCGATGCCGTCCACCGCGAGCAAGGTCGTGCCGAGGTCGTGGATGTTGCACCCGCGCACGTTGACGGCGGTCACATACGCGTTGACCGCATCGTTCTCGCAGTGGTGGATATGGCAGTCCTCGATCGTCGCGATCCCCGGCTGCCAGAGCGCCACCACTCCGTAGTTTGAGGCCAGCTCGATCTCGCATCGCCGGACGACGACCCGGTCGCAGACGCGAAACTCGACCGTATTCTGGCCTCCGATCAGATGCAGATCCTCGATGATGACGTCGGTGCGGAGATCGAGGTACACCGCTCCCGTAGTCATGCTCGATCCGCCGTCGATCACGGGCGGAGCCCCGACGCCATAGCGCCCGACGATGATGGGGTCGGTCGGAGAGCCGGACCAGCCGACGACGAACTCACCGGCCCAGGTGTCGTCGGCGCGCAGCAAGACGCGATCGCCGGGCAGGAGCGGCGCGTTGGAGGCGCGCGCGAGTGACTGCCAGGGCGCTGCCGGCGACGTCCCGGCGTTCAGGTCGTTGCCGGCGCTGGCAGAGACGTAGTAGCTCACGCCCTGGGCCGGGACTGACGCCGAGGCCAGCAAGCAGATCACGACCACGAACGTGCCAAGAGTGGTGGGGGTTGGCATGAGTCTGGCAAGAGTACCCCACTGCTGCCCCTGGCGTCGGTCGAAGCACCGTGAGTCTGGCTGCCCGGGCTGCAGGACGGCTCACCATCTCCGAGGGGCTCGAGATCCACGTCGGCAAACGACCCTGCCTCTCCCGGACGTCGTAATGGAAGACCCGCCCGCCGGGGTTGCCGACGGGCGGGTCTCGCGCAAGTTTCCAGGTCCGAGTCGTTGCTGGTTCAGATCATCGCGATGCGAACGACCAGGCTGACATTCCAGGCGACGATCCCCATCAGCGCCAGGGTGCCAAGTGCTCTGCCAAGGTTGAGTTTCGCGATTGCCATGATCATCTCCGCTGTCCACAGAGCAGGAACGGACCTGCGTGGACGGAGGGGTCACGGCTCCTGAACCTGCCCGAGTCAGCCGCTTTCGGGGGCCGAGCCCCTAAGCTCGCCGGCTCCGGAGCATCCGGTATCCGGAGGAACGATCATGAGACAACTCGCCTCGCCCGTGGCTGCTGCGATCGTCGTCGCCAGCGTAGCCGGCGCCCAGGAGTCAGCGATACCGGAGCAGGACCTCGCGCTGCGGGTGGTGCTCGAGAAGACCGCGCTCGAGCAGGTCGCAAGGGTGAAGGCGGCCGTGGTGTTCGCCAACCGCGGGAGCCAATCGATCCGGTTCCACGCACCGTGGCACGTACCCCTGATCCGATTCCCCAGCTGGCGGTTCATCGCCCCGAACGGCGAGGAGTTCCGCCCGCCGCACGTCCCCTTCGGCAGCAAGGCGCGGTCGGGGATGCAGGGAGACATCGTCACCCTCGAACCCGGCGCGGCGAAGCGCTACGACTTCGACTTCTCGACGTTCGTTCCGGCGCGGGCGGCGAAGAACGACGTCCGCATCCACACCCCGCTAGCGCTCGCCCCGGGGACGTGGAAGGTCTCCGTCGACTACACCCGCAGGGACGACCGGGTCCCCCATCGAAGCTCCCCGTTCGCGCGTAGCGGGCTTCGCTCCGTGCCCGGCCTGTGGATCGGATCGGCGAAGAGCGTGCCCGTGACCCTGACCATCGCACCGTCAACGCGACCGCTCCTGCGCATCTCGGGTCCGCGGGACATCGTGCCCGGCCTGGCCTATCCGCTCGAGATCAGCGTCCAGAACCCGGCCAAGACCGCGCTCGAGCTCGAGGGTGCGTTTCGGGTCCGGGCGTGGACCAAGGCCGAGCGCGAGGTCTCAGCCGTCCTGGTCCCGGCTGGAGCCGGGCTGCGCCCCGGCGAAGCCGCGACGATCTCCGTTCCCGCCGGTGCGACCCGATCGTGGACCGTGGACCTGTCCGGGATCACGCTCCGCGGCAGGGACGCCACGAGGTCCGGCAAGCTCGCGGATCTGTTCCGCTTCTCCCCCAGTCTCATCTGCGTCCTCACGGGCACCGATGGGACGAAAGTGCTCGCGTCGAACGCCCTCCGCCGCTTCATCGCGAAGAAGCGGTGACGCGGCGGCTACTTCATCGCCTCGATCAGCTCGTTGATCATGCGCTTGGAGTAGCCCGTCGTCGACTCGTCCTTCATGACCGCACGGAGCGCCGGAATGATCGAACGATCTCCGAACTTCGCGAGCGCGCGCGCGGCCTGGCCGCGGTAGCCGTAGTAGTCGTTGCCGGTCCGGGCGATGTTCAGCAGAAAGGGCTTCGACTCCTTCGCCGCAACGGCGCCGATACTGCCGAGGGCGTCGAGGATGCCCGTACGGAGGTACATGCCCTTCACTCCGTCGAGGCCTTCCACCTCTGGCCCGGTCCCGTCGTCGTCGGTGATCGTGGACCACGCTGCGATCAGTCGCGACGTCGCCCGGAGATCGGCGGCCGAGTCGACGGACCGGATCGCCGCGAGCCGGAGCGCGTGAGCAGCCTCCCCGTCGACGATCAAACCCAGGATCTCGTCGTCGACGAACGTCGGGCCGAGAAGCCCGAGCTGACCGATGGCGGTGCACCGCATGGACGGCGTCGAATCCGGGTCCGTCCGGATGCGCGTGAGCGCGGCCGCCGCCTGGGGCCCGCCAACGCCCCCGATCTCCCCGATCGCGCGACGGGTCTCCCACGCACTCTGCGCGCCCGCGAGGAGATGCTCTATCCCTCGTACGTCACGCTTGTCGACCAGGAGCGAGAGCGCATCCTCGAAGAGCCGATCGCGTTCCGCGAACGGGGCGGTTCCCTCCCCCGAGTCGAGCTCCTTCAGCAGCGTGGGGAGGATCGAGCCGTCCCGGAAGCCGCGGACGCGATCGACGAACGCCTCCCACGGCTTCTTCTGGTCGAACGACACCTGCCACTGTCCTGTGGGGACGCTTCCCCGGGCGAAGAAGAGCACGACCCACGTCTCGCTTTTGAACCGCGGCGGCGCCGGACAGCCCTCGACCGGAAGCTGACGCAAATCGATCTTCTTGCCCCGGCGCCCGCCCTTGAGGAAGTGCCGGACCGACAGCTTGAATCGGACTCCCGCGTCCTGTTGCAGATACCCGGCCGCGACGAGCTCAGCTGCGTCGATCAACTCGAGCAGGGTCAGCCGGATCTCGTCCAGGTGCTCTTCGGTGCGATCGTTCGCGATGAGGACGATCTCGGCGATCTCCCGCCGAGACTGATCGGCCGTCGCCGTTTCGGATTCGTCACCGGCGAAGATCAGGCCGAGGAACGTCGCGAGCACCGCAGCCGCGACCGCGAGCACGAGTCCGGTCGCCATCGGGGCCGCTGCGTATCGCTGCCGCGCCAGGGCAGTCACGCGGCGCTCGAGGCCCTCCGCGATTCCCAGCCCCGGCACCGGACTCGCCGCGGCCAACAAACGCTCCCAGACGATCGGGTCCACAGGATCACGTGACATGGTCGACCTCCTCCGGTAGCCAGCGGCGCAGAGTCGCCCGAAGGTCGGCGCGTGCGCGTTGCAACGCGGAACTCACGGCTCCGCTCGACATCCCCAGACGTTCGCCGATCTCATCGAGCGATTGGCGCTCGACGTACTTGAACACGAGCAGGTCGCCGGCCCGGGGGCTCAGCGTGCTGAGGGCCTGCGCGAGCGCGTCCCGGACCTCGGTCCGCTCCAGGACTTCGTCCGGTAGCGGACGCTCTCCCGCCAGGGCTTCCACGACGCTGGCCAGGTCGGCCGGCGCGAGACCACGGCGACGCGTGGTCCGTGCCCGGTGATGGCGCGCAAGACGGCGCCGAGCGATTCCCAGCAGCCACGGCCACCACTCCGCGTCGGCGTCGAAACGCGAGAGCCCCTCCCACGCGTCGAAGAAGACGTCCTGCAGCAGCTCCTCAGCGGCGCCAGAGTCCTGCCCGACCCGCCACCAGAGAAACCGGTGCAGCTGGACCACATGGCGTCGAAACAGGCTCCCTGACGCCGCATCGTCCCCCTGGAGGATGCGGGCCACGAGCTGTTGATCCGAGCGGAGATCTTCGGTCATCGGAGAGGGTCTGCACGGGTCTGGGAGGATCTATCGCGAAATCCCCGCCGCCGAAGGTCTTCCTGGAAACCACGAGTCGCTTGCCCTCGGCCCATCGCTTATCAATCATGGAGGCCGCTCATGGAGGGCGCCAGCTTCTCCATCCAGGGATCCGGCAAGCCGGACAACCAGGACAGTCACCTCGTCGATGCGGGAGCCGGTCTCCTCATCGTCGCGGACGGGGTGACCCATTGCGACGGCGGCGGGGTCGCGAGCACCAACGCCGTACGGCAATTCACCGAAGCGTTGTCCGGTGACGACCCCCCCGACCGGCATCGGATGCGGACCGCCATCAGCCGGGCGCACGCTCTGCTGCGCCGGGACAAGCGGGCGCTCTACACGACGTTCGACGCGACCATCGTCCAGGAGGATCGGATCCTCTCCGTCCACGTCGGCGACGGTCGCATCTATCACCTCGGTCCGGACGGGCTCGAGCGTACGACGGAGGACCACGTCGAGCGCGGCTACCTCGCCAACGCGCTGGGCGCAGCCCAGCTCCGCGCCGTCGTCCGTTCGACGCCGCGGAGTTCCGACGTGTTCGGCGTGGCCATCGCGTCCGACGGCCTCTGGAACGAGATCTCCGAACCCGAGCTCGAGACGCTCCTGCTCGACCCCGAGCAGTCCCTGAGCGACCGCATGCGCGCTCTCCAGGCTCTGCTCGCCGAACGATCCAATTTCGACGACGCCACCCTCGCTATCGGCATGTTCTGACCTGCCCCGGCGGAGAAGGTCGAAGCCGGTGGGGGCGTGGATCCCCAGATTCGCTCCGGCTCGGGCTATCATGGTCGACATGATCCGCATCTTGCTCGTCATGGTGCTCGCCGCCGTCAGCCTGTCCGCCCAGACACCATTCTGGATCGATCCGGCGCGAGTCCTCGTGGTCTACAACGGGAACTGGCCCGACGAGGACGGTAACGGGATCGGCGAAAGCGAGCAGCTAGCGCTCGAGTATCAGGCGAAGCGTGGGGTCCCCGCGGCGAACCTGCTCTCGGTCGGATGCTCCACCAACCAGTACTACTACTACCAGCTCGCGGGGTGGTCGGCGTTCTGGAACGAGGTGCGCACACCGATCGTCCAACGGCTCCAGGCGCTAGGAGAGACCAACATCTTCACCATCCTGTTCTGTCGCGGGGTGCCGTATCGAGTCTCGTTGCCGTCCGGCAACGGCGGTGGCGTGTCGCTCGACCACCTGATGATGACGCCTCACGCACTCGGAACGGCGGCCACTCCGAGCGTGAGCAACGCACCCGGGCTGGTGTGGACGTCGCCGTACTTCGACCTGGCTCCCGGCCTCGGCACCGGCCTCCCCCACTTCACGCATGCTTACTGGTTTCAGGGCACGCGGTTCTATCTCGTGTCCCGCCTCGACGGGGACAGCCACGATCGGGCACTCGATCTGATCGAGGGTGCGCTCTACGGCGACCGCTACGTGTCGCCAGATCCCGGGTACTACCAAGGAAGGCTGTACGTGGACACGCGCTACTCCACCTATCCGAACCCGGCGTCGCTCCCGTGGCCGTTGCAACACGTGGGGTACGGTGGCGCGGACTCGGACATGGCGCGCGTCGTCCCATTGCTCGAGCCCATCGGCTTCGACGTGTGGTGGGAGAACACGACCGGCAGCTACGAGATTGGCGAAGTCAACGCCATGTACCGCAATGGTCAGCCGGCGCAGTTCGCACCCGACGCGTTGTTCTACTACGGCTGGTACAACTACATCACCTACCGCGACGTCTGGTCGTGGCTTCCCGGGTCGGCCGCGTGCGACCTCAACTCGAACTCGATCGCCGGACTGCGCACCGGATCGACGTCGTTCGGCAAGGGCGCGCTCGATCGCGGCCTGACCTGCGGGGTCGGCGTCATCGGCGAACCCTACCTCGCCTATCACCCGTGGCCCGAGACGTTCATCTCCTATCTGATGCGCGGGCACGCGTTCGCAGAGGCGGCTGCGGCATCCGATCGGGCCCAGAAGTTCCGGACGCTGTTCATCGGCGATCCGCTGTACTGCCCGATGCAGGTCGGCAAGATCGCCGATCTCGACACCGTCGCACCCCCCGCACCGGACGTCTCATCCGTGAGCGTGAACGGAACGGACGCGACCTTCCGCGTGGCGCTGAACACCCTCGGACGCGAACCGGACCTCGTCACGGTCGGCGGTGGGTTCGGAGCGGCGCCCGCCCTCGTCAACGCCCTCGATCACGGCGCGCACTACCGGGTCGCACGCACGATTACCCTCGACAACCTCACGCCGGGGACGTACTACCGGGCGAACCTGATCGTCCGCGACCCCGTCGGCAACACGACGCCCCTGCCGGAGCTCCAGTGGTTCCAGGACCCCGCGGGCACACTCGCCGCCGCGGTCCAGCCCTCCGACCCGGCACCCGCGGCCGCCCAACCGGTCACCCTCGAGTTCGCCATGCGGATCCCCGGCGGGCTCGCGAGCCTCACGTCGCTCGCGATGAACGTCACCTTCGGCGGCGCGGCGTTCGACCTGATTCCGCTGCTTCCGCTGGTCCCGACCACGCCGCACCTGTCGATGAACGGCGAGACGATCAGCCTCGAGGTCCATGTCCCGACCGGGCTCTCGGCCGGCACCTGGACGTTCGCGCTGGACGTCAGCACGGCGACGACCACCCAGTCCGCATCCACGGTCGTCACCGTCCCCTAGGACCGCCGCCGCCACGCCGCCTGGCCCAGCCAACTCGACGGGAGCGCGAACCTCCAAGTCCGCTCTGGCCTGACGGGAGCACGAGCCTCCAGGTCCGCTCTGGCTCGACGGGAGCGCGGACCTCCAGGTCCGCTCTGGCCTGACGGGAGCACGAACCTCCAGGTCCGCTCTGGCCTGACGGGAGCGCGGACCTCCAGGTCCGCTCTGGGGCGGCGAAGCCGGATCCGGACCCGGAGCGGACCTGGAGGTCCGCGCTCCCATCAGAGAGATTGCTCGAGGTCCCGGCGCCTCCGCTGAAGGGCCAGCGTCACCCCAGCAGGTCGTCGTAGGCGTCTTCGTTGAAGCCGACGACGAGCGTCTTGCCGCGCGTCCAGGCCGGAGCCCGGAGCCAGCCGGAACGACCGATGATGACGTCCAGCAGCTCGTCGTCCCCCGGGGGGTCCTTCTTCATGTCGAAGGTGAGGGTCTTCTTCCCGCGGGCGACGACGACCTTGTGGTGCCTGGCGGCGAGCGCCAGAGCGTCATCGGGCGCCATGCGGTCCTTCGCAGCGTTCACCACCGTCCCGGTGGAGATGCCGTTCGCCGAGATGTACTCATCGGCGCGGCCGCAACTCGTTCAGCCCTTGCGGTGGTAGTACCACGAGATACTGGATGGCATCGGACACCTCCTTGGACCGGAAGCGTAGTTGCAGGAGCGTCCGAACTCAACGACGGCCGAGCACACCGACCTCGACCCAGCCGCTCTGACCGGCCGGCGTCACCACGGAGGCCCAACCGTCGTGGACCTTGATCACCCTTATCCGCAGCCCGCGATTCAGACGCACCTGCACCTCCCCGCCCGGCCGCCGACGCAGGCCCACCGCGCGAACCAGCGGCTCGAAGGTCGAAGACGTAGGCACCGGCCGCGGTGCGGGGTGGACGGGCGGCCGCGGCGGCCGCGGCGCCACCGGCCGCCGGAGCGCCTCCAGGAAGACGTTGAGCAGGAACTGCCGCACCGAGATGGCGGCGTGCAGGTGTCCCGCCCGCACTCGCTTCAACACACCCTTACGCGCGAGCTCGGCATATCCGTTGGACCCCCGCGGAAGATCCAGCGCTCGGGCCTCGGCGGCGGCAGATCTGCGCTCCCAGCGGTGGGTCGTGATCGCGCGCTGGAGGTAGAGGTGACTCACGACGTGCACGACGCGGCCTCTACCCACCCGTAGTGTGGCGGCGATCTCTCCCGACCCGTAGCGCGCGCGCATCTCGCGCGACCCGATCAGCGGCGTGCACATCCGCGTACTCGTGAACACGTAGCTCCGGTTCTCGAGCCACCACGTCGCGGCGCGCCCGGACGGGAACACGCCGGCCAGCAACGGATGGCGCCGGTCGGTCGGCGTCACCCGGACGACGTCGTCAGTCGTGCACCGTCCCGTCCAGCTGACCATCCCCGGAAACGCCCTCGCCACGGCTTCGACGGCCCAATCGGTGCTCAGGAGCGTCCCGCCCCGCTCGACGAATCGCCGCAGCCGTCGCCCGTCACTCGGCGTCACCCGCCCCGGACAGTCGAGGATCACCAGCCTCACGCCGGAGAGCGACGTCCGCGCCAGCGACCGGGGCACACACCGGCGAAACGGAATCCGCAACCCACGGAGCACCTGGTCCGAATGATCGTGATCCCCGTCGATCAGCAGCACCGCGGACCGGGGACACCGCCGCAGCAGGTCCCACCCTCCACGGTCCTTGGTCTTCAACCGCTCCAGCACCAGGATCCCCGCGGCGGAGTGAGTCTCCTCGGCGAGCCCCTCCCCGGTCTGGGCAGGAAGGCAGGTCGCCACGACGCACAGAGCGATCAGGTAGCGCATACGACCTTGGACGCGCGTTGAAGCGTGGAGTTCCCCACGAGCGATCCCTCAGCGTGTCCCTCCGACATCCGCAACCGCAGCTACTTAGGCACGAAGTGGCTCGGGCGCACGCCCTTGCGGAAGCGACCGAACCCGAACCGTAACGGCTCGTACGTTCCCACGATTTCGACATTGGCCGCCTGCGGGACGTCCAGGCCGAGGCCCCAGTAGCACGCGTTGACCGCAACCCGCCGCAAGCCGGCGCTCGCAAAGTCCTGGGAGGCTCCGATGGTCGAACAGATGGACCGGGCCTTCTTGCCGTAGGGATTCTCGAATTCGCGCACCCACACGAGCGGCATCATCGGGTCGTTCTTCTTGCCTGCGAGGGGGGCGGAATCGGGCTTCATGCCCTCCAGGACCTGGCCGCGAAGCAGGACCTTCGCGTCCTTGGGGAGGTTGCGGACCCCGTATACGTCGGTGGGGCCCCAGACGTCCTTCACTCCATGGAGCACTGGGTGATCCTTGTGAGCTTCGTCCGGAACGCCGCGCGTGCTCTGCGACCCGTGGTGACCGTGGTGGTTGACCCAGGTGTCGCCCAGGATCATGCCGCCGAACCCACGCGCCCATTCCTTGGCCCGGAAATGGTACTTGCGGTACGGACTGTCCTTCTTGCGTCGATACTGGAAGGCGTGGGTGGACGTGCGGATGCCGTAGATCGGCTTGCCCGTCTTCACGAAGTCGTCGAAGTGCTTCATGTCCGCATCCGGAAACTCGCGGAAGCGAAGGAACACGACCGCCATGTCAGCCGTCTTCAGCGCCTCCAGACCCGGGATGAAGGTCTGGTTGCTCGGATCGATGTCGCCCGTCTCGGGGTTGAGCGAAAACAGGACCGTGCACTTGAAGCCATGGCGGTCCGCGAGCAGGCGCCCGAGCATCGGCATCGCCTCTTCGGAGCGGTACTCTTCGTCGCCGGCGATGAGCACGATGTGCTTCCCTTTGCCCGGCCCTTCCTTGCCCGCGAACACCAGATGAGGATCGAGCTTCGACTGCGCCGTGACCGTTGCGGCGAGGATGAGACTGAGGACGAACGGCGAGAGAGCGGGCGTAGGCATTGGCTTGATGGACCCAGTTTGACCGCGCGGAAGGCGACGGGCCGCTCGCAGCGAACGGCCCGCGTCGAAAGCTACTCTAGTTCATCTCGGCCAGGAGGGAGTCGACGGCCTCGTCCATCGCCTCGCCGCGGGGTCCGCGGAAGCGGATGACGCCCTTGTGGTCGAGGATGTAGATGGTCGGCCATCCACGCACGTTCCAGCGCGTGGAGATCGGGCCGCGCGTGCCCTTCGGCCCGTTCCAGAAGCTGCGCCAGGAGATGTTCTCCTCCTCGCAACGCTTCTTCAACTTGCCGAGGTCGGGGTCGGAGTTGACGCCGATGAGCGCGAACTTCTCGTTGGCCAGCCTCTTCACGAGCGACCGCTCGTGAGGGTACATGGCCCGGCAGGGGCCTCACCAATCGCCCCAGAAGTCGATGACCACCACCTTGCCGCGGTAGTCCGACAGCTTGAACTTCACGCCATCGAGGTCGACCCCTTCGATGTCGGGCGCCACCATCCCCTTCTGCAAGCGGTTCTTCTCGAACGCGGGGGCTTCGGCGCGCGCCGCGAGGTCGCTACCCGGCGCCAGCTGGCTGACCTTCGCGAGCGCCTGCTCTCGACGCGCGGTGACGTCGGGATCTTCGGTCCCACGGCGCGGCTTGCGATCGAGGCCCGCCTTGGACATCCAGGCATGCGCCTTCATGAGCTTGCTGGACTCTCCGGCGATCACCTTGTCGAGAATCGACTCGACGTTCTCGCGGCCGAGCGCCCGCACGGCGCGCGGCAGGCCACCGATGAAGTCACCGATTTCGTCGCTGCCGAGGTGAGCGGCGACGATCATGTCGATCGCAGTCTTGCGGTCGTCTTGCGAGGCCGCCCTCATCGAGACCCACGAGAGGAACGGTACGGCTCCGTCGGTGCCCGCGAACTTCTTCGCGCACGCCATGAACTTCTCGGTGTATGCGCCGTTGTCAGGACGCTTGATGTCCTTCATCAACTCGCGGTAGAGCGCGCCGGCCGCCTGGCGATCACCGGACTTGCGGAGTTTCACGTACTCCTCGTTCTTCCGCAGCTTGCCGAGCTCGGCGCGGTAGGCGGACTGCTCGGCGTCGAGCTTCGCCTTCAGGTCAGCGAAGGCCGCTTTCGCGGCCGCAACGTCCCCCTGCGCCACGACGGGAATCGCGATCGCCAAGAGGAGGAGTACGAATAGGGAGAGCTTCATCGCGAGGGCTCCGTAAGTGGGCAAGACCGGGCCCCCGTAGATTCGGGGGCCCGGCGGGTTGCGGGCACTGTATCACGCGCTGGAAGCGGCTACTGGACCCGGAAGGTCTGCATCCACAGACCGTCGGAGAGCGCCGCGCCACTGGCCGTGATCCCCAGCGCCTGGAAGGTCAGACCGATTCCGGGCGGGACCCCCACGAGCGACAGAGGCAGAAAGACCGGGCCGTTGATGGCGCCGAGGTCCAGGATGATCGCTGCCTGCGGATCGATGTGCACGACGCCGAACGATGTGACTGCAAAGCCCTCGTTGGCCCCGAGGTCGATGCCGAGCATCACCTGGCCCGTCGCGGTCGGAGCGACCGCCAAGCCGAAGCCCGAATTGCCGACCCACGGCGTCCCGATGAGCTCGAGACCGGGACCCCCACTGAGACCGGGCAGCACGACGGGCTGACCGAAGAAGGTGAGGCCGTGATGACGACGGATGGCGCCACCCGGAGCGGGCGGGAGCGGCACGTTGGCGCCGGTCAGGGGCGAGCGGCACATGCCGTTGGTGTACGTGGCGAAGGTCCCTCCGGTGGCGAGGCAGATCTGGACGCCGGTCGCCTGGTTCGGCACCCCGACAGCGGGGGGAACCACGCCGGTCCAGACCAGCGCGACCGGGTCGAACGTGTGCAGGCACGAACCGTCGTCGATCGCGATGATCACGTTGTTCCACGGGTCGTAGGTCAGCCCGGTGAGGCGAGTGCCGCAGGCGGCGGGAGCCGCCCAGTTGAACGGTCCGTTGAGGACGAGCCCGTTGGTGAACGCGACGGTCGGCGTCTGATACTGGACGATCGAGAACCCGTCGCTGATCCACAGGACACGACCGGACGGCGCCGTCGTGTTGTCGACGACCATGCCCGTGACCTGATTGAAGCCGGGAGGCGTGTTGTACGTGAACGGCGCCCCTCCCCCGGCCGCGATGGATGCGTACGACGCGCGCTGAATCCCCGAGGCGGGGTGACCGTCGCAGTAGTGCAGCGCCTGGTTCACGTTGTCAGCGGCGATGGCGCCGAACCACCACGAGTGGGCGGGCGGGATCGGGTGGACGAGATGTCGGGTGATGGGAGCCGGCGCGAGCGGCGGACACCGGCTCGCAGCGAGCTCCTGAGGAAACGCGGTGTGGTCATAGCTGGCCAGGCGCTGGGCCGGCGAAACAGTGACGAGGACGAGAGCGGACAGGATGATGAAGAGATAGCGAGTCATGGTTGCCTCCTTGTTGCTGGTCGAGCACGGGGAACCAGTACTGCTGCGGAAGGGGAGCGCGGGCGTTACGCGCGAGGACGGAGATTCTGGGGAGGGACCCCAAGAAAAGAGCAGAGGGGAAGAGAGGTAGGGAGAGATCAGCGGATGACGGCGAGCGCCGGACGGACGCCCAGGACGGGCTGCGCGACGCGAGGGGTCACCCGATCCCGAGTCGCGACGCTGCGGCTGGCCACGTTGATCGCGAAGAAGGACCCGCGCCGGACCCGCATGGATGCGTCCACCTCGAGGTCCGGGGTCACCGTCATCGGCTCGCCGTCCACGAAGGGATCCGCACACCACTCGGCGAGATTGCCGATGACGCCATGCAGACCGAACGGATTCGGGGGAAACGCGGCGACGGGCGAGTGAAAGACATGCCCGTCATCCAGCTTGGTGTGGTTCCCGCTGTGCGCCGCGTGGAATCGGAGGTCGGCCGTGTTCGCGTTGCGAGCCGCCTCGACGAGGTCCTTTCCCGTGTGCCACACCGTGGAGGTCCCACCGCGCGCAGCGCGCTCCCACCACGCCTCGATCGGCAGGACGAGCCCGACGCGGGCCAGTGCATTGCGCGCGTCGTACCAGTCGATCCGCTCGACCGGACGGAGCGGCGCCACGTGAAGACTCGGGTTCGATCCGGTGATCCGCTCCCACTGATCCTGGGTCATCTCGTACTTGGAGATGAAGAACGGACCGAGGTCGGCCTCGATGACGCCCCGGGCCTGGCGTCGCTCGAGAAGCGACGTCGGGATCGGGTTGCCGACGAAGTTCGGCGCCTTGGCATCGCTGATCTGGAACCCGAGGTGGCACGGGCCACCCGGAATGAGCACCAGTACCACGGCCGAACCCGGGGCCAGCTGAAGCCGGCCGTTCTGGTCGCGCTTCGGCGGCTCCCCCGTCAGCAGATACGCGAACTCGAAGAGCCTCGACTTCTTGTCCTGGCCGAGCGGCAGCAGTCCGAGCTGGGGTTTGATCACCAGCCCGCGGTACCTCGGCTCGCCGCGAATCCCCTCGACCGCTGCATCCCAGGCATCGCCGGCTTCGACGAGTGACCGTCTCTCGAGGTTCGCCGCCGTCGCCCGCCGCGCGGCCATCTTCACGACGAGGGGACGCAGATCCTCGATGCCCTGGACGACCTCCTTCAGGATGCGGATCCGGTCGGGAGCGCCCGGTTCCTCCGGCCGCTCCAGAAGATCAGCGAGGCGGCGGCGGGCCGCGGGGAGGCGCTCCTCGACCCGGGTCGCGTCCACGAGCCACTCGTCGATCTCCTCGAGCTTCGACGGGACCGCGGGCCAGTGCTTGTCGAACGTCGAACGCAGCCGGTTCGTCCCCCAACCGCTGCGAAGCGCACGCCAGTCACCTAGTCGCGCCTGCGACAGGTGGAAGTTCCGCTGCGCGCGGTTCATGCCGATCCACGACCCGGCGAACCCGATGAGCGCGAGGAGCAACGCTGCGGCGACGTACGGGTTCCGCTGCACCCATCGCCGCAACCGCAGGACCGGCCCGGCGGGGCGCGCGAGGATCGGACGCCGCTCCCGCAACCGGCGGAGCTCGTCGGCGAGGTGCTCAGCGGTCTGGTAACGGCGGTTCCGGTCCTTCTCCAGCGCGGTTCTGGCGACGACCTCGATGTCCTTGCCGATGGAGCGGTTGTGACGCCGCAACGGCGCGGGCTCCGTCTCCGCGATCGCCCGATAGAGCCCGTGTCGGGACACGGCCTGGAACGGTCGTTCGAGGGCAAGGCACTCGTAGAGCACGACACCCAGCGCCCACACGTCGGCCCGCCGATCAGGCACGCCCGATTCCGCATCGATCTGTTCGGGGGCCATGTACGACGGCGTGCCGAACACGTCACCGGTACGGGTGAGGTCGTCGTCGAGATCGTCGTCGCGCGCCAGCCCGAAGTCGAGCAGAACGGGGCGCCCGTCGATGCCGATCATGACGTTACCGGGTTTGAAATCGCGGTGGACGATGCCCACCTCGTGCGCGGCGTGCAGCGCACGGGCACAGTCCTCGACCAAGCGCAGGACATCGTCGAGCGCGCCGCGGGTCCTCGGGGTCTCCGGACTCGTCGACGGTACCTCCGCCGCCATCGCGGACACCTCGTCCTCGGTGGCAGCGGTGAGCAGAGTCGACATGGCGTGGTCCAAGCTCTCCACCCGGCCATCACGGGCGCGGGAGATGCGGGTCGCCAGCGACTCTCCCTCGACGTGGCGCATCGCGATGAACGGCAGCCCGTCCTGGACGCCCGTCTCGAACACGGGACAGATCGAGGGGTGATCGAGACGCGACGCGATCCTCGCTTCGCGCCGGAAGCGCTCGAAGTGGAGCAACGCGCCGGGACCGTGAGCATGCAGGAGTTTGAGCGCGACCTGCCGCGACAGGCGGGTGTCGTCAGCGAGCCACACGCTCCCCTGCCCACCGCTACCGAGTTCGTGCACGAGCCGGTACGGGCCGAAGCGGTCGTCCGCCGGGTCCGCCGTCACCCGCGGCACCTCCGGCTTGGTTCCGGCTCGCGTCGTAGCTTCCTGGCTCAGCTCGTCGAAGATGTCGAGATAGCGGCGCGGTGGCCCGACGTCGCCGCGCTCCTTGTCCTGGACGAACGCCTCCAGCATACGTTCCAGTGGCGACGCGGGGCCGGTCATCAGAAACTCACGAGCAGGAGGTAATCGAACTGCCCCGACGCGCCCGTGCTCATCACGTGCCGCACGCGGAGCACGTCCATCATCCCCTGCGCCACGAACGGCGTATCGGGATCCGTAGTCGGGTTCGTGGCCGGCCCCGGGATGCCCGACATCCCCGCGAACGCCGCAGTGCCCGGACCGCCGTTCTGCTGCTCACGAATCAACACCAGACCGGACGGAGCGTCGATCATGTGCTGCAGGAAGAGGTCGTGCCGCGGGCCCGGTGGCAGCGGGAGCTGGCTCTGCGGGTTCATCGAACACATCGCACCGGGGAACATCGAGCAGCGCGTGATGAGCTGATCAGTGAGGGGGTCGACCTCGCAAAGGACGGCGCGGATGGAGACGTTCGCCGGGAGGAGCTTGAGGCCCCAGAGGTCGGCGTCCCCCGGGCCGAGGAAACCGCGCATGGCCTGGATCTCGTTGGGATCGGAGAAGAACCCGCCCGATGGATCGGTGCTGGGACCGGTCTGCGGCGACTCCGATCCGATCAACGACGCCGGCGGATGCACGAACACCCACGCCTCCATCTGGTCGGAGTTCGGGAAGTAGGTTCCGCTGGTCGACGTCACGACGACCGGCCCGCCCAGCCCGTCCTCATGCGCGGGCAGGAGGCGGAACAGGATCTCGTTGGGACGCACGACCCAGATGTCCGCCTCGATCCCGTTCACTTCGATCTTCGCGGTAGACGGGTCGGTCGCGTCGAAGCCGGCGCCGAGCAGGCTGAACAGGGTGCCGTCGGCGACTCCAGCCGCGCTCGCAGCGTGACCATGGTTGGGCACGATCGCATCGCGCGCGAACGGGTAGGGGTTGCCCCCGCTGGTCAGTGGGGGAATCTGAGGCGGATTCGCCGGCACCGAAGGCTGCACGCCGATGTCGTTACGCGGCGTGAGCGCGTACCCCGTGACGGAACCGGGGTCCGGCGAGATGCCCTGCAGGTGGAAGATGAAGCCGTTGGCATTGGGCAGGGTATAGGTGAACGCATAGTCGCCGTTGGCATCCGTCACCCAGGGGCCGGGACAGATCGCCAGGACCTGGCACGCCGCTGGCGAGTTGAAGACGCCGGCGCCGTCGTAGATGACGATGTCGAGACTGCTGAGATCGAGAGTATCGTTGCCGATCAGCGCATTCGACGTGAGAGGCTGCCCGTGGACGAGCGACACCGGGGTGTTCGGCGCGACGGCGCCCTGACGTGACGTGACGGACGTGCCCGGCGTCCCCCAGTACTCGTAGGGTCCGGAGCCCTGACGCACGAGCCCGCTCTGATCGAGGGTCGCGCCGGCATGATCGCGCTGTCCAGCAACGGGAGACCTCCTACGATTCGAGAACGCGAACATCGACTCGTCCGCACGCCCCCCGACCGTGATCTCGAGCGTCTCGTCACCCACGTGCTGGGGCGTCTCCGCGAGCGCACCCGGCAACGGGACGATCTCGATGCGGATGCGATCTCCCGGCCGCGCATGCACGTTGTCCGCACCGTCCTCCGGCGCCCGGCGGTAGTAGCAGGTGCACTCCTCGATCGGATAGACACCGACATTGGTCACGGTGCGCACGCGACACGTCCCCGCCACCGGCACCCCGTTCTTCATCATGTCCGGACACGTCCCACCGCTACACGAGGCGGCGGGCGAGGCCGCGTTGCAAGCCACGCCGGGGATATCGATCATCACGATCTGCACCGAGATCGTCGGCGCACCGCCACCCGCCGGAATGTGGGTCGTCCGCAGCTCGAACGAATAGTCGCCCCCGACGGTCGTCGCGACGTCGAACAACGCCACGACCTTCAAGGCCCCTGGGTCCACGCCGGGTTCCAGGCGGATCCCCGAGGCGGAACGGTTCCTCACCTGCGCGGGGATGGTTGCTGTCGCCAGCAAGGCGACGGTCAGAAAGAGCTTCAAGCGCATCGTAGGCATCGGGAATCCCTCCGAGACTGCACGGGAGACCATCTGCGGATCCTACTCCCGTGCGTTACGTCGCTTTCCCGGGTTTCTCCATCTCGACCCGAAGAGCCGCGATCGCCCGGTGCAGCAGGACCCTCACGGCCCCCTCGCTCCGGCCCAGCTGCCCGGCGATCTCGGCGTGGGACTGGTCGAGGAACCGGGCCATGAGGATGACGTCGCGGTGGTCTCTGGAGAGGCGCTGCAAGGCGGATTCGAGCCGCTGGAGTTCCTCTTTGTGCTCGGCGGCGCCCGACGGCGTACCCAGCTCGTCGGCGAACGCGGCCGCGATCCGCGACGCCATCGACTCGTCGCCGTCGGCCGGAGCGAGCTCCGCATCTCGGCCGGCATCGCGCCGCTCCGCTTTCCAGTAGCGGGCCTTGTCCACGACCTTCCGCAGCGCAGCCTGGTACAGCCAGCGTTTGAAGTGGGTCTCGCCCTCCCACGCCAGCTCGTCCAGGTCCTGCAGGAGCTCGCGACAGGTGGACTGGACCAGGTCCGAGATGCCTTCCTTCCCCCGGAGCATCTCTCCGGCCCGCTGGTGCAGGAACCCCTGCAGACCGGGAAGGTGCCGTTCCAGCAACGACTCGACGGCTTGCGCGTCGCCGTCGCGGGCACGGCGGATCAGGGGCAGGCTGTCCTCGCTCATCGCGCGACCATCATACGGGCGACCGGCCCACCCGAATCCCGATTTCCCTTTGGTCGAACTGCCATCCGGGGCATCCTCAAAGGTCGTCATGCCTACGGATGTCGAGCTCCTCCGCGCCTACGTCGATCAGGAAGATCGGTCGGCCCTGGACGCCCTCTTCGGGCGGCACTACGCGGCCGTCTATCACGTGACCCTGCGCCTCGTCGGCCACGAATCGGACGCCCGCGACCTCACGCAGATCGTGTTCCTGAAAGCGCTGCGAGCCGCCCTCCACGTCGATCAGGGCGCCGCGTTCCGGCGCTGGCTCTTGCGGATCGCCGTGAACCCTGAAGGCGACGGACTGCGCGGGAACATCATCCTGCCCGACGGCGTCGAAGGCGGGATGATCCACGTCCGGGTACACAGGGACAGCAACGGCTGGTGGGGTCAGACGCCGAACCAGGAGGGCGTCTTCGTGTTCGAAGCCATCCCCCTGGGCGAACTCCTCAAGATCACGATTCACCTGAAGAAGGACGGCGACGGACGCGCGCTCGTCGAGCTGAACGACATCCGCCGCCAATCCGACGGCACGTCCAGCGACCCTCGCCTCATCGACATCGATCTGCGATCGCTGCTTCGGCCCGTCACGGTTTCGATCCGCGATGCCGGCGGTGTGGTCCCGTTCGCGGCCATCGCCAAAGTGCAGCCTGACCGTAAGGTCCCCAGTCATCGCCGGCGCGGCGATGCGGAAGGCAAGGTGAGGCTGCTCGTACGCGCCGACGACCCCATCGACGCCTGGGTCTGGGCCGACGGCTACAAGCCGCAACGCATCCACGGACTCGATCGCGATCAGACCATCAAGCTGCGTCGCGGGCCGGAGGTCACCCTCACTTCGGTATCCGCTTCACGGACCCGGAGTGGGAGCGGATTCTGCGGTCCGCGCCGCGTTAGGCCCCGAGCGCAATCGGCTCTTCCCCGGAGCGCGGACCTCCAGGTCCGCTCTGGCGTCTGTGGGAGCGCGGACCTCCAGGTCCGCTCTGGCGGCACAGCCGAATCCGGAGCGGACCTGGAGGTCCGCGCTCCCGGCCTGGAGGATGCGCTCCCGTCAGAATCTGCCGAATCGGCCGTCAATGTGCATTACGATGGCGCCCATGCGCCAGCTCACCATCGTCGTCGCCTTGCTGCTCACGTCGGTCGTCGTCGCCCAACCGACGTTGTCCACGCAGACCGTCGGCTCCGGGTGCTGCTCGCTCGACACGCCCCCGACGCTGAACGCGTCCTCTCGCGGGGGTTCCGGCGCGGTGGGGTTCTCCGGTGAGGGTGCTCCGCGGTCGCAATCCGGCGTCCTGCTCTGCGGCATCCCGCCGGCATCTCCGTTGGGGCTCGGTCACGGGTGCTTCTGCTACCTCGACCCGACGGCATGGCTCTTGCTCGCGCCCATCCGCACGGATGAACGCGGACGCTACGACGCGAACATCATCCTCCCGGTCGGCATCCTCGAGGGAGCGGCCGGCATGGTCGTGCAAGGCGTCATCCGCGACCCGGGCATGTCCTTCGGATGGGCGCTGACCGACGCGCTCGGTTGCTCGCTGCGGTAGCTCGAGCAGTAGCGACTGGGTTGGGGTTGTCGTTCGCGAACTTCGACGTTGTGAACTTCTCATGAGGAACCGTGGGAAGCCACCGGCGCCCCCGCGCTGACCACGCTCTCAATGGAAGTCGCGGCTCGCCGTCTCGACCGGACGCCAGTTCAACTTGGGGGTCCACGCGGAGTCGACGATGAGGTGGGTGGTGCCGTTCTGGGACTCGAGGCGACCGCTGACGCCGAGGACAGACGCGGTCTTCAAGACGAGGGCGTAGCGCTCGAAGGTGTCCTTCCAGACCACGAGATTCACGAAGCCGGTCTCGTCCTCCAGGGTAAAGAAAGTGACGCCCTTCGCAGTGCCGGGGCGCTGGCGGCAGATGACGGCGCCGACGTAGCGGACCTTGCGGCCGTGCGGGAGCGTCCAGAGGGTCTGGGCGTCGGGGAGGCCCTGGTCGTGGAGCTGGTCGCGGACCGCTTGCAGCGGGTGGCCGCGGGAGCTGTGGATGGCGGTCGCGTAGTCCCAGCCGACGAGCTCGGCCGGAGTGAGCTCCGCGAACGGGACGTCGTCCTGCTCCGTTGCTTCCGCGAGCGGACGCTCCTGCAGCCCCGTGAGACGCCGCACGGACCACAGCGCCTGGCGGCGATCCGGTTCGATGGCTTCGAACGCACCCGTCTCGGCGAGCTTCAGTAGAACGGGAAGCCCCAGCCGCGTGCGATCGGCGACGTCCTGCAGCGAACGAAACGGTCCGTTCGCATCCCGCACGGCTTGAAGGCGCTCCCAGGCACGCACCTCCAGCCCCTTCACGTAGCGGAAGCCCATCCGGACCGCCAACGTCTCCTCGGCGGCGGGCTCGAGCGTGCATTCCCAGTCGCTCGCCTGCACGCACACGGGACGGATCTCGACACCATGGCGCTTCGCGTCGTCAACGAGAGTAGCCGGGCTGTAGAACCCCATGGGCCACGCATTGAGAATGCCGCAGGTGAACTCCGACGGGTAGTGGCACTTCAGGTACGACGTCGCCCACGAGATCAGCGCGAAGCTCGCGGCGTGACTCTCGGGGAAGCCGTACTCGCCGAAGCCGCGGATCTGCTCGAACACACGCTCTGCGAACTCCTCCGCGATGCCCTTCTCCTTCATGCGGTCGACGAGACGCGCGTGGTGGTGCTCGATGCGTCCCCCCCGACGCCACGCTGCCATGTCGCGCCGCAGCCGGTCCGCTTCCCCCGGCGTGTAGTCCGCCGCGACGACCGCGAGCTTCATCACCTGCTCCTGGAACAACGGGACCCCGAGCGTCTTGTCGAGCACGGGCGCGAGGCACTCGTGGGGATAGACCACCGGCTCCTCGCCGTTCCGACGTCGCAGGTACGGGTGCACCATGCCGCCCGAGATCGGTCCCGGTCGCACGATGCTGATCTCGATCACGAGATCGTAGAACGTGCGCGGTTGGAGCCGCGGGAGCATCGCCATCTGCGCGCGGCTCTCGATCTGGAACACGCCGACGGTGTCCGCCTGCCCCATCATCGCGAACGTCGCCCGGTCGTCGTGGGGCAGCGTCGCCATGCTGAGCTCGACGCCGCGGTGCTCGCGCAGGAGCTTGAAGCACAGGTCCAGGTGAGTGAGCGCGCCGAGCCCGAGGATGTCGACCTTGAACAGGCCCATGTCCTCGACGTCCTCCTTGTCCCACTGGATGACCGTGCGGTCCTCCATCGATGCATTCTCGATGGGGACGAGCTCGCACACGGGGTCGTGCCCGAGCAGGAAGCCGCCGGGGTGGATGGAGAGGTGACGCGGGAAGTCGAGCGCCATGTCCGCGAGCTCGATGAGCTGGCCGACGGACGGTGACCGCGGGTCGAGCCCCGACTGCGCCGCGACGTCCGGGTCGACGGCGCCGCCATAGTGGCCGAGCAGCTTCGCGAACCGATCGAGCGACGTCTCCGGAAACCCGAGCGCCTTGCCGAGATCCCGCACGGCGGACCGCGGCCGGTAACGCACGACGTTCGCGACCATGGCCGCGCGCTCGCGGCCGTACTTCGCGTAGATCCACTGGATGACTTCCTCACGCCGCCCGTGCTGAACGTCGAGATCCACATCCGGTGGCTCCGCCCGCTCCTTCGACAGGAAACGCTCGAAGAGGAGGTCCATCCGTACGGGATCAACGGCGGTGATGCGCAGGCAGAAGCAGACGGCCGAGTTCGCCGCCGACCCCCGCCCCTGGCAGAGGATGCCGTTCTCGCGACAGAACTCGACGATCTCCCACATGGTGAGGAAGTAGCCGCCGTAGTCGAGCTCCTCGATCAGCGCGAGCTCCTTCTCGAGCTGCCGCGTGACCTCGCTCGGAACCCCCTCGGGGTAGCGCACGCGCGCCCCGTCGAACGTGAGCCGGCGCAGCCACTCCGCGGTCGTCGTACCATCGGGCAGCTTCTCCGACGGGTACACGTAATGGAGCTGGTCCATCCGAAACCCGCACCGGTCCGCAATCTCGACCGTCCGCTCGACGGCACCTGGAAGGTCCTCGAACAGCCGCGCAAACGCGAACGGCGCGGACAGCCCGTGCTCCGCGTTCGGCTTGAGCAGGCTGCGCGCCCCGTTGACCGCCACTCCGTGGCGCACACAAGTCAGGACGTCCTGCAAGGGTCGACGCGCCAGCATGTGGTAGAGCACCTCCGTCGCCGCGACGAGCGGTAGCCCGAGGCGCTCCGCGCGCTCGCGCAGCCGCCGTTCCTGCCGACGCTCCTCCGCCCGGCGATGTCGCGCGACCATCGCGTAGAGGCGGTCGCCGAACGCATCCCTCAACGCCGCCCCCCACGGCTCCAGCTCTCGCTCCTCCACGATCCGGCTGCGGTCGCCGCCCCACAACGCGATCACGCCCTCGGCCCGCTCGCAGACCTCCTCGTACGTCACGACGCTCTGCCCCTTCGGCGACCGCATCCGCCCCTGCGTCACCAGCCGACAGACCCGCCCGTACCCCGCGCGGTCCTGCGCAAGCAGCACCAGCGTCGTCCCGTCGTTCAACGTCATCTCCGACCCGACGATCAGGTGCACCCCCAGCTCCTTCGCCCGCACCCAGGCACGCACGATCCCGTACATCCCGTCGCGGTCGGTGATGGAGAGCGCCCGCAACCCGAGCCGGTGCGCTTCCTCGACCAGCTCCTGCGGGTGGGAGGCGCCTTCGAGAAAGGAGTAGTTCGACTTACACCAGAGGGGGGCGTACATCGCGTCATGAAGCGTGGTTGGCGAGTTCGTTTTTATCAGGGAGAACCCAGGAACCCAGGAGTTCAGAGACGCCGAGGTGAGGTGCTTTTTTCTCCGCTCCTGGGTTCCTGGGCTCTCCTTTGGAAAACGAGTCCACTA
>NZBC01000049.1 GCA_002687715.1 Planctomycetota bacterium
CCCCGTTGCTGGCGCTCCGCCGCGAGCTCCCTCCAATCCGGGCGGCGGCGCCAATCGGCGAGCCGAAGAGTGAGCCCCTCCAGGATCGGGTTCAGGAGGTCGGTATCCAGCATCTCGCCCGTCTCCAGCCGCTGATAGTTCAGCCGGATCGCCCCGACGTTGTTGTGCAGGTAAGCGAGCACCTTGGCCCGCGGCCACTCCGGACCGCTATCGAATTCCCGCGCATCCGCCGGAATCACGTCGAGCATCGATTCGTCCGTGACCCAGTTCTGCTGGGCGTTGAGAAGATCGATCCAGTGCCGCATGCCCACCAGCATGTCTCGAAACTACGCCCTGCGGCCGGCCCGTACAATGCGCAGCCATGTCGCTAAGAGATCTCGCCTGCGGACGCTGCGAACACTCCCACGACCCACACCAGCCGCAAGGCGTCTGCACGGCGTGCGGCGGCCCGCTGCTCGCGCGCTACGACATCGGCGCGGAGACGGTGCCGTTGACCACCGTCCTCGGCCGCGTTCCGGGTCAGGTCCGATGCCCGGAGACCTATCCGACCAACGCCGGCGGCACGACGCCGACCCTCGGAGAAGGCGCAACCCCACTCGTGCCGGGCGGACGGCTCGCGGACGCGCTGCGCATCCCGCGGCTGCTCGTGAAGGACGAAGCGCAGAACCCCACCGGGTCGTTCAAGTCTCGGGGCATGGCCGCCGCCATGGCCCGCGCCGCGGAGCTCGGGCTAGCCACGGTCTGCCTTCCGTCGGCAGGGAACGCCGGCGGTGCGGCGGCGGCCTACGGCGCACTCCACGGCATCCGAGTCGTCATCTACCTCCCGGACAGCACCCCGGCCGCCATCGACCGCGAATGTCAGGACCTCGGCGCCGACGTCGTCCGCGTCCCCGGGACGATCGCCGACGCCGGTCACGCCCTCGCCGCAGCCCGCACCGACGATTGGTTCAGCCTCGCCACCCTCCGCGAGCCCTATCGCGTCGAGGGCAAGAAGGTCATGGGTTACGAGCTCCTCTATGACCTGGGAAGCCTCCCCGACGTCATCCTCTATCCGACGGGCGGCGGGACCGGCCTCGTCGGCATGTGGAAGGCGTTCGACGAGATGCAGGCACTGGGCTGGATCGGCGACGAACGTCCGCGCATGGTCTGCGTCCAGACCGCCGGCTGCGCCCCCATGGTCCGCGCGTTCGAGCAGGAGCTCGACACGGCCCCCGCGTGGGAGAACGCCGAACCGACGACCGCGTTCGGCCTCCGGGTCCCTGGCGCCCTCGGCGACTTCCTCATCCTTCGCGCACTCCGCGCGAGCAACGGTACCGCGATCGCCATCGGCGAACCGGCCATGGCCGACGACACCAGCGCCATCGCCACCCAACTCGGCCTGCACAGTTCACCCGAGGGCGGCGCCTGCGTTGCGGCGGCGCGTCAGCTCCGCGAGTCAGGGTGGATAGGGGAAACCGACGTGGTCGTGATCTTCAACACGGGCCACGCGCTGAAGTACCTCTGAGATCGATGCCTCCCATGAGCCTTCCCCGCCTCAAACTGGTCCTGTTCCTGCTCGCGAGTCTGTGCGTGCTCGCGGGGGGCGCCTATCTGCGGTGTGAGAACATCCACGGCCCCGTCGAGGAGACCTGGCACTCCCTCGGTCTTCGCCAGGGCATTGCGGCCAGGAATCACCTCCGGTATGGCCTCGGCGAGACGTGCGGGCTGCAGTACATCAACCCGGGGCCGGGGTCTTCGTCCGACCTCCTCCTGTATTCCAATCATCCCCCCTTGCTGGCGCTCATCCTGTCCGGGACCTTCGCGGTATTCGGGGACTCGCTCCCCGTGTTTCGAGGGACCCTGGTGTTCCTCTCGATGTTGTCCGTGCTCACGCTGATGGCGCTGGCGGGGCGCGTGTACGGACCCCTCGCCGGATTGCTCTCCGGCGTCATCCTCGCCTTCTTCCCGCACGGGATATTCTGGGCGACCGGTGGCGAAGCTCTCGGAGAGGGAATCAACACGTTCTTCCTCATCGGGCTTTGGGGCCGAGTCGCCATCCGGCCGAATTCGCCGAGGGCCGGCCTCCTGTTGGAGTACGGCGGGTACGCCGCCAGCGCCTTGTTCGACTGGGTCGGGTTCCTGGCCTTCGGAGTCCCGCTCCTCGACGCGGTGATCTCGAAACGCGGTCGAGGTGCGGTGCTGAGGAGCACCCTTGGACTCCTGGTCGGAGTGACGCTCTTTGTCACCATCGTCCTGCTGACGAGGATGGCCGAGCCCGCGGAGAGCCCCGACTCGGGACTCGGTACCGTAGCGACCTACTGGACCGTGGTCGGATTGACCCGGGACATCTCACGGGACCCGGAACTCGTCCGCCACGCCGCCGCAGCCTTCATCCACACCCAGGTCCTCCCCCAATCCGCGGTCTTGCTCGTCGCCCTGGTTGCCGGTGTCGCGTTGCTCCGCTTCGTTCCTCGATTCGCCAGGTCCCGCTACGCCCCTTCCGGTGAGGGGAGATTCCCTCTTCTCCTCGCTCTGTTCGTCGTCCCGGCGATCTTCACCCTGGCCATGCCCAAGGCCATGATGATGCACGCGTTCTCCACCGTGCTGTTCCTGCCTTGGTTCAGCGCGATGTGCGGCTCACGGCTCGCCTGGTTCGCCAGTAGATCAAGAGTCGGCGCGCTCCTCTGCTTGCTCTGGGTTCCGGTGTGGATCTACGAAGGGGCGCACCTGTCCGAGGCGGCTTTTGAACGCGCGACCCGGGACAGCCACACCCACGAGATCGCCAGAGTCGGCCGGTCCATGAGCGACGAAGATGACCTGTTCATCTTCTGGCAGCGCGACATGCGCCATGCGTACGGATACCTGCTGAATCGAAACATCGTCACCGATTGGCGCCAGCCCCAGATACCCCCGTTGGCACAGCGACACCGTTCGGGTCGCCCCCACTCGCACATCTTCTACGTGCTGCCACCGCGTCCCCTGGCCGTCCGACCGTGGATCCCCGATGCCGAGAAACTCTACGACGCACTCGAGAAGATCCTCGCCAACTTCCCGGTCGTCCCGGTTGCCGGCTACCGCATCTACACCCTGTTGTGAACCGACGGGGTGGCCACGCCCGGACCAACGAGCTCAGGGACGGCGTCGAGGAACGAATCGGCTCGGGTACGGGACGTCGTGGCCTTTCATCGCGCGCCAGAGGATTCGGTTCAAGGTGTCCTCATCGGCCTCGTCGACTTCGTCCAGGTCCAGTTTCATCGAGGCCAGTGCGTCCTTGCGGGCCGGCCCCTCGAGCTTGTCGAGCGCGGCGGTAGTCTCGTCTACCCGTATTCTGTTCTTGCGGCAGGTGTAGGGAGTGTAGTCCGGCTTGGCCGTGAAGCACTCCGTCATCGGTGTCGCGAACAGATCGTTCTGGTTCATGGCCGGCAAACCCAAGATCATCTCGATGGTCTTGACCATGCCTGCTTGAGTGAAGCGGGTGGAGATCACCGCCTTTCGTTTCGTGTAGGGACTCACGACGAGGGCTACCGTTCGGTGGCCGTCCACGTGATCCCATCCCGAGAAAGGGTCGTCCTCCACTACGAAGATGCAAGTTCGCGGCCAGATCGAACTCCGGGAAATCGCCTCGACGATCCTCCCCAGGGCCAGGTCGTTGTCCGCGACCGCCGCAGCCGGCGTCTGGAGCCCCGGAACCGTCCCGCTGATGTGATCGTTGGGAAGGAACACCAGCGTGAGGTGAGGGACCTTTCCAAGCTGATCGAGTTGTTTGAACTCCTTCACGAACTCACGCGCGCGGTAGACGTCCGGCACGAGCGGGTGATAGCCAGGGTACGTGGGGCACATGTTCTTCGAGATGGCTCGGATGTGGGACTTGTTCCGCATCCTGAACTTCCCGGCGCCACTCGTGAGGCTGGCGTAGATGTCCTTGAATGTCCCGAGCGGGCTGATGGTGGTCTGGACCATCTCTCCGTAACAGCGGAAGGTGCGGCCATGCCTGAGAGCATTGTCCCAGATGAACCCGCTCGAGGCGAAGGCCAGCGGATCATTGCCATGGCTGCGGACAAACAAGCCCAGCATCTTCTCCACGTAGTCGGTAGTGAAGGCCTCGTCGGTCCAGTTGTGTCCGTCCGCCGACCGGATTCCCCCGCAGTTGAAGTTGTCCAGGAGAACGAATTCGTCGGCGATCTCATGGTGGTTGGGAGTGACCTCCTTGCCGAAGATGCACAGAGACGGATCCCCGTTGCCGCGCGGATTGTCGCCCAGGAGTTGATCGTAGGTCCGATTCTCCTTGATGATGTACACGACGTGCTTGAAGACAGACGGCTCACCGTGACGGACCGGGATCGGGACCGCAGCAGCGTCCGGATTCGGAGCCCGAAGTCGCTCGTCGGCTTCGGCATGTCGGTTGGCCACCCCGACCGTCGCGCTGCCCTTCTTGAGTGCAGGCTCCGATAGATCGGTGATCATGGAGACGGACCCGAGAGAGTCGTTGCTGTTGAAGCCACTCTGTCCCGTTGGGGGGTGCAACGCTCCGACGCCCTTGATGTTGGCGACGTGGAGCCAGCCTCTCGTCTGGTCCAGAGCCAGTGCACTGGGAAACCAACCCACGGGCAGGTGACCCAGGATCTTGCCGTCTCCTCGAGTGTCGATGACGGCCACTGAGTTGTTCCCGCCGTTCGCGACATAGAGTCGCTTGCCGTCGGAGGTGAGGGCGAGAGCATTGGGGGCGCTGCCGAACGGCAGCTTCTCGCTGGGACGGGTGCCGAGACTGCGGACGACCTTGCGCTCAGCGAAGTCCACGACGGAGACCGTATCGCTGTTCGCGTTGGCGACGTACAGGAGATTGCGCGACTCGTCGACGGCCATCGCACAGGGATGGAGGCCGACCTCGACGGTGCCGATGATCTTGTCCGTGAACAGGTTCACGACGCTCACGGTTCCGGAGGCCGCGATGGTGGTGACCGGATCGACCACCACGGGGGTCCCGGCGGTCACGCCCGTTGCGTCGCCCGGCTGGGGATGGCGCCCGCCCCAATTGGAGACCACGGCGAAGCTGTGATACGGGACGACCGCATACGGTGCCACTCCCACCGGGATCTCCCGGGTGAGCGTCCACCGATGAAGATCGACGACGCCCAGGGTGTTGTTGGCGCTCAGCGCTACGAAGACCTCGCGGTCGCTCTTGACCCACAGCCCTCCGGGCGCCGACACGCCGCTGCCCTTCGGTCCCGGAAGATGAATGGGGCGATCCCAACGCGCGAATCCGTCCTCGCGCTTCGCGACCCACAGGGTGTCATGGGATCCGGTGACCAGGACGTACTTCTCGTCCGGGGTGGCTCCGATGCCGTGAAAGCTGAGCTCGTTCAATGGCACCGTCAAGGTCTGTCGAATGACGCGATCCTCGGTGCTGATGAACACGAGGTGCTTCTTGCCTTTGACCACCAGGGTCTTGCCACCGTCGAGCAGCAGAACGTCGGCCGGTCGCCCCGGAATCTCCACCTGATGCCCGACTGGCCGGAGGATCTGGTGGGTCGGGAGAACGATGTCCGCAGCCGCACGACCCACTGGACGCCGGTCCTGCGCCGAGAGTCCCGCGGCCATCGTGACGAGAAGGACGACCCAAGATGATCCGATGATGGACTTTGACATGAGATCAGTGCGGAGCCTTGATCAGGGCCAGCTCCCGAAAGCCGAGATGGCCGAACGGAATGTCGCCAACTTCGAGAATGAACTCGGCCGTGCCTCCGGCCGGAACCGAGCGCGGAAGGACGAAGGTCTTGGTGTCCGTGCCCGCTCTCACCGCTGCGTCGAGAACGATCTGGTTCTCGAATGTTAGTCGAATCCGTCCGGACTTTGCGGAAAGGAGCTGAAGGACGCCCTTCTTGGCCCCGGAGTGCCGGATGGGGATTCTGATCGTCGCCCGTTTGGAGGCGAGCGGGCGGAGAGCCGTGGCCTCGGACGGCGCGCCCCACTCCTCTTGGTTCAGCGCCCGGGGTGGCGGAATGACGAAGTTGATGCCGTCCACCATCCCCCAGGCCACCGCAAAGGGGCGCGCCCTCCAGTCGTCCCCTTCACCCACACCGCGCAGTCGCGCCTGCTCCCTGGCGACCGTTCGGCGAAACTCGTTGGCCACTCCGGCCAGGGTCTCGTCGACGCTCTTCCCGTCCACGACCCGAGTCCCGTGGCTCTGACGAAGCGCATCGATCACGCGAAGGGCACGTTCACCGGGTGCCTTCGCGAGAGCCACCAGCATGGCGGTGGCCGCATCCTCGTTCCCGGCATAGCGGTCGATGTGGTCTTCGAGGATTCCCGGAAGCTCTGGTCGCGGCCGGTCGGGCTGCTGGGATATGACCCTCCAGAGTCCGGGCAAGTAGACCTCTTCGTTCTGGAGCATCACATCGAGGAAGGTCATTCCCGATCGATGGCCGAGCTTGTTCAAGGCAATGACCGGCCGGTAGGTCGCGCTGGGCCGCTTGGGGTCGACGAGCTTCATCAGGAGCGGCGCCGTTTCGGGCCGGGGGTTCTTGATCAGCTCGAGGATGGCCAACTCCCTGGGGAGGTCGTCAGGCCCTTCCAAGGCCAGGGCCGCGGGCCAGGGGCCGCGACCAGCGATCAAGGTGCCCAGGCCCACCGCCGCCCACGCTGCCTCTCGGGGATCTCCCGTCGTCATGCCCACGAAGACGGACTTCAACCTGGGAACCGGGGAGAGCGCCAGACTCTTCAGCGCATGCAGCCGCGTCGCGGGGCTTCCTGATCGATAGAGACCCAGGAGACCCTCGTGATAACCCGGCTCCGAAGGGTCCGCGTTCAGGGCGACGATGTCCCGGCCCTCGTCCCACCGCTTCATCCGCTCGAGGTACCGCCGACGTAGGAGGGTCCTCAGGACGTCGGCACGATCGGTGTCGTGAAGAAACAGATTGCGCTTCTCCTCGGGATCCCGCGTGAGATCGTAGGCCTCGAGGGTTCGAGGCTCCTCGCTCACCACGATCTTGGAATCCCGAGTCATCATCGCCCGCATGGGACGGTCCAGCTTCTTGACGGTGTTGAAGAACCGGCGTTCGGCGAAGACCACGTCGCGAGCGGCCAGATGGAGATCATCGCCGAAGAGGGTTGGAAGCAGCGACAACCCGTCCGACGGCGGTGGCATCTCCACTCCGGCCAACCCCAAGAAGGTGGGGAAGAGGTCGACGAGACTCACGGGGAACGGCACGGCCCGCGGCCCGATTCCGCCGCCGCACACGACGAGCGGGACCCTGATGGAGGGCTCGTAGAGGGAAGACCCATGGCTCGCGAAGCCATGTTCCCGAGGCATGTCCTCTCCATGGTCGGCAGTCAGGAACACCCAGGTTTCATCACCGAGTTCGTCCAGAGCCGGCGCCAGCAGCTGGTCCACGTGCCGAATCTGACCGTCGTAGAGATCCTCCATGCTCGACCCGCGCGAGAACCCGGGAGGAGGATCGTAGGGGTGGTGGATCTCCATGGCATGGAGCCAGGCGAACCAGGGTCTTCCATCCGTCGAGAGCTGGACGGCCTTCAGGCGGCGCAACATCTCGGGGAGGTCGAGGTTCTGCGCGATTTCATCGAAGGCACCATCCAACCCCGGGATCCATTGAGCCGACGGTTTCTTGAAGATCCCGACCCCGGACCAGAGGTAGGTCCGATACCCGGCGCCCTTCAATTCTCGCGCGACCGTCTTCACCGGTGGCAGGACGTCGCTCGCCAGGAACGTGTCCGGATACCGTCCGGTGAGGATCGAGCGTCCACTGATGAACGTGGTCACCGCCGGGCTGTAGGCCTTCTGGAACACGACGCCGCCCCGAGCCCACCTCTCCAAGCCAGGCGCCACATCACTGACTCGATCACTACCAGGCCCGCGATCGGCTCTCCATGCGTCGAGGGTAATCAAGAGGATGGGTCGGCCCTTCGTCTCGCCCAGTCGTCGGGTCCAGATGGCGTGGCTCCGGGCTCCGAAGTCGTATGCGCGGCTCGTCTCGTTGACGGCGTCAGGGCTGACGACGGGTCCCTCGACGGAGGGGAGCAGGAAAACGACGCGTCGGAGCTGAACGGTCCTGAGAACGAGCTCCGTCCGGAGACCCGGGCTCCGGGCAATGAGGAACAGGGCCAGCGCCCCGCAAACCAGCACCGCCGCCGCGGACCATCGGAGGACTCGACTGGGGGCGGGCCTCGGACGGGACGCGACCACGAGCAGAGCGCCGGTGACCAGACCGAACGGAGTCGCGATGGCCAGGAGCAGGTGGAATGTCGGATAGTGGCCGCGGAAGAAGAGGGCGTCACAGGCAAAGGACGCCGCCGCGCCCAGCAGCGCAACCAGACCGGTGATGCGTGGACGCGATTCGGCCACGCGAAACGAGAGCCCCAGGACGACCACTGCCAACGTCGCCAACGCGAACGGGTACAGAGTCACATACGGCAACTCTCGGGCCCGGGGGCCTTCGAACAGCGGTCGAGAGAGAAGCGTCAAGGCGAAGAGCCCGCTTGCCGTAGCGGCGATGCGCCACGGCCGTTTCCACCTGGAGGACACCAGGCGGGACGCAGACCACGCCAACTCACCGGCGAGAGTGAGCCCGGTCCCCGCACCGAGAGCGACGAGCAGGAACAGGAGACTCGCCCACGCACCGGCGGTCCAACTCCCGAGCACCGCTCCCATGCCGGCCTCGAGAATGGCCATCCCCACCCCGACCACGAGACCTGCGCCGGGCCAGAGTCCGGGCCCCCCGCCGCACCCAACGCCCGCCCCGTGGTGCTGAGCAGTCTCTGCGGGCATCGGGACTCCAACTTGCGTTGCCCGGGGTCACCACTGCACCGCCAGGCTCAGGTCTACCCGAAGAATATCACAGAGCTCCCACACTCATCTCGGTGAAGCACTGGCCCGAGGAGCGAACCCGTGGCCGTTCGTCTTGCCATCGTCAGCTCGGACAGTCGAGCTACTTCTTCGACGACGAGTCGATGTCCGCGTTCTCGCCTTCACCTCCCGGCTCTCCGTCCGCGCCGTACGAGAGCACGAGGAAGCGGCCGTTCGGAAAGAGCCGATAGACGTACGCCCGGCCCCACGGGTCCGTGGGCATGCGGGTGAGGTACGCGTCGGGGTGATTGGGAGAGCCGTCGGTGAGGAACTTCGGCCACTGCTTGGTCGCCGGCAGGCTGCCTTCCCAATCCTGGAACGCGTTGACGTGGACGGAGAGCATGGCGATCTGGGTCGCGGCGAGGTCTCGCTTCTGGGCTTCGAATGTCGTCGCCTGCCCACCGAATCCCGGCTCGACCGCGGCCTCTTGGAGGACGCTCATGACCAACGTCGCGACGATGACCCCCGAGACGACGACATAGGAGGTGACTGCACCCGTCGGCGAGTACATCTCGCTGTAGACCGCGTGTTCGCCAGACCACCTGGAAACGCCCATCATGCCGAACAGGTGCTTCGTCACGCAATCGGTCGTGGGGAACGCACCGACGTCGAGCGGCACCGACGGATCGCTCGGAACGAGCGATTGAAGGAACGGGACCCCGTTGTCCATCACGAAGCCCACCGCCCCTTCGATGTCCACGTAGAACAGCGACGCCTCATCCCCCTGGGGCGAGATCTTCGAGCGAAGACGTACGAAGTCCGGCCGGTCTTTCAGGCGCGGCGTCTTGTTCTCGAGCCCTGCGATGAGGTTCTTCATCGCCTGAGGCCACAGCGTCACGACGAAGTACTCGTCTACGAACGCGAACGTCGGCTTCAGATTGTGGGGACCAAACGTCTTCGCCCGATCCGCCCCCGCGAGGCGCGTGAAGTCCAACCACTGGATCTTCGTTCCGCGAAAGACGGTCTCGCGGATCTCGATCTTGTCCTGCACCTCGTCCCGAACGGTGTCGATGATGCCCTCGATCTTCGGGCGTGCGTTCTCACGGACCTGCAACATCAAGCCGATGTCCGGGAGCACGGCCTTGCCCGGCCACGCCATGAAGACGCAGTACTCCGGGCCGAGCGTCCCGAGCAGGTCGTCGCGCAGGTTGAACCCGAGGTTGATGTCAACCTGAGCGGCCCCGCTGCGCATCTCCTCTGCGAGGCGTGGATAGCCGTTGTCGAGCGTCTTCAGCAGTGCGTCGTACATCTGCTCGAAGTCGAGCAGGCCGGCGGCGTAGACCCCGGTTTCGGCCGGAACGATCTCATGCGTGCGGATACGGGTCTCGCCGAGGTGACGCCCCGTCGGCCACCCATGGTCGTCGACCAGCCGGGTGTAGATGCGATCACGGATGCCCACGCCGTCGAAGTCCAGTCCGTAACCAATCGCCTGGTACGCATTGAAGCCCCAAAGCGAGAACGCGTCCCGCGTCGCCTCCGGCATCTGCGCGAACAAGACGCCCAGGATCCGCTTCACGTCGCCGTACGCACGCAGCAGGGTACCGTCGCGCACGATGTGCTTCTCGATCTCCCGGTAGGTCGCGTTCCCAGCCAGCGTGTCCTTCTTGTCGCGCGTCTCCAGGCGCGCCAGCACGCCCGCCATCGCCGCCCGGGACGTCGTCACGATCAGCACGTCGTCGTGCAGCGTGTGCCAGATACCAAACCCCTTGCCGAACGGAATCGGCAGGTGCCGCACCTTGCGGCCGGCAATGGAATCATCCTGGAACACGCCCCCGGCCGCCCCGGCGATCATGTCCTCCAATCGATCCATCGCCCGGCGGAAGTGTGGCAACGCGAGACCGAACTCGAAGGTCAGGACCACCTCGGGGACGACGGCGTCCTCCGAATCCTGGCTGGTAGTCGCTTCCTGGACACTCAGGTTCAGCAGGGAAAGCGTGAGGCGCGACGCCTTGAGCGCCTTCAGCTCCTCCAACCCGACGCCGGCCGCTTCTCGGAGGACCTTCTCGAGCTCGGTGAGCTTCGAGTCGAAGACCATGCCGAGCGGCTCGAGGAACTGCTTCACCTCCGGCTCGTCGAGGATCTTCGCGATCGCGAGCTTGTTCCCATCCCGGGTCAGCGGACCGAGATCGATCTCGATGTGGACCATCGTGTCGGCTGGAAGCACCGACGGGACGACGAGTTTGCCCGCGGACGCACCCTGGCCGCACAGACCGGAGACGACGACGAGTACGGCGGAGAGCGAGGTGGGAAACCGCATCACTTCTTCCCGCCCTTCTGATCGTCCTTCTTCTTCTGATCGTCCTTCTTCTGATCGTCCTTCTTCCGATCGTCCTTCTTCCGATCGTCCTTCTTCTTCCCCTTGCCACCGGTCGATGTCCCTTCGATCTCGAAGGGTATGACCTCGCTCTCGGCCGCGCGGCGCTCGCGCATGCTTGCTTCGGCACGATCCGACTCGATCGTCCGGGTCCATCCATAGGCCAGGATGCCCGAGGTGAGCAGGTACGGCCCGAGGTAGCCCGTCGGCGACCAGTACTCGCCGTAGAGGCCATCGTCGGTCCACCGGTTCGCGCCGATCATGCCGAACAGGTGCTGCGTGATCGTGTCGGTCATCGGGAACATCGCCCAGTCGATGGGCATCTCCTCCGACGGCGGCACGAACGACTGCGCGAAGGGCACGCCGTTGTCGCACAGGAATGCCACGAGCCCTGGGATGTCGACCCAGCCGAGTCCGGCCGATCCGGCAGCCGCGTTTTCCTTGCGAAGGTGAGCGAGCAGTTCCGTGAACCGCGGGTCGTCGCCGATCGCCGGCCCCTTGCGATCCAGGTGATCGAGCAGGTTCTTCGCCGACTGGGGCCACAGGGTGATGACGAGGTAGTCGTCGAGGAAGACCCACGCGGGGCGAATCGGCGGGAAGTCCTCGCCAAACGGGAGGAGACCGCCGTCCGCGTAGCCGATGGTGCGACCCGCGTGCTCCAGTGTGCGCAGCGGGATGTCGAGGCTCTCCAGCGCACGCTCGATCCGTCCGGCCAGCTTCGGACCCTCCTTCACACCGATGATCACTCCGACGTCCGGAATCAGGCTGCGACCGGGCCAGGAGAGGTAGTAGCCGACCTCGGGACCGAGGCGCGCGAGCACCTCCTTCTCTATGTCGAAGCCGAGCATCGTCTTGGCTTCCTCGATAGCGTTCTCGACCGTCGCGTGGGTCTCCTCGTCCATCGCCTTCAACAAGCCGAGGACGTACTCCTTGGCCTTGGGGACGTCGATGCTCGTCGATCCAAAGAAGCCAGTGCTCGCCGGAAGCCACTGGTGAATCGTCGGAGCGTGCTTCGTCTCGAGCAGCTCGCGAACGGGACCGTCCGGGAGGTAGATGAACACGCGATCACGAAGCCCCGGTCCATCGATGTCGAGCCCGTACCCGAGCGCGTTGATGCGATCGAGCCCAGCCATCGTCAGCATGGCCATCGAGCCTTCGGGCATCCACGGCTCAATTGCCTTCTTGAGGCGCTCGACGTCCGCGTAGAGCGTGACCAGCGACCCCTCCCGCATCACCTGCTTCTTCACCGCCTGATAGCGGGCAGACTCCGCGAGACTCTGGTCGCTGTTGCCGCTCTTCAACCGGGTGATCATGCCGGCCATCGTCGCCTTGTGCGTGCCGAGCACGAGGAGGTGGTCCTTGAGCAGATACCACGCTTCCATACCGTCGGTCGTCTGCGGTGTGTAGCGCCGCACGGACAGACCGGCCACGACGTCGTCCGCGAACGTCCCGTTGCCCCAAGCGAGGACCGCCTTCTCGAGCGCGAAGATGAGTCGGCGAACCATCTCGAGGTCCTTGCCGAACTCGAGAGTCAAGATGACATTCGGCACCTCGCGCTGCACCGGCACGTCGGATGAGACCATCCCGCAGAACGCGATCGAACACCGGTACTTCAGGAGGGCGATCGTCTCCTCGACGCTGAGTCCCGAGTACTGCCGGACCTGCGGCTCGAACCGCTTCAGCATGGTCTTCATGACCGCCGTGACCGGATCGAGGAACGTCCGGACCTCGGGCTCATCGAGGAGCTGGGCGACGGCGAGGTCGGAGCCGTGACGAACCCCCGGACCGCCGTCGATGACGAGGTGGGCCACGGTCTCCTCCGGCAGCAGCGCGGCGAGGTCCTTGACCTCGAAGGGCTGCCCGATCGGAGGCTCGGGGTCGTAGAGGAGGTAGGAGCTGGCGCCGACCACGCCGGCGAGCACGAGGAACAGGAGCGGAGAGCTCAGAAGTCGGGCGTTCATAGGCGACTGACTCCGACCGACGAAAGCGTCGGTGGATGATCATAAACCATTGCCCGGTCGGGACATGACGCAGTAACCAAGCGTCGGCCGATCCCGGGGATGACTATGAGGATACGCACCGGATGGCGACGATTCCCATCTATCGCGACGAGGACCCCGTCAGCGCGGTGACCAGGTCCTCGAGAACCCGGTCCGGAAAGGGACGCCCCAGCCATCCCAGGACTCCCAGACCGAGGGCGATCAGCGCCAACACGATCACCGGTCGCCAGGTCGTGGCCCGGCCGAGCCCCGCCGGCCAGGGAGACACCAGCACCAGCAGCGCCCCCAGCACGTCCGCGCAGATGTCCAGCACGCTGCAGTTCCGCCCGAGCACGTGAAACTGGTGGACCTCGTCGATGACGCCCCACGCGAAGCACGCCGCGAGGGTCCAACCCCCGACGCGCGTCCTCAGCCCTGGCCAGCTCTCCGCCGAGATCCACCCCCGCAGCGGCACCGCCGTCCGCACGAGCAGCGCCGCGAGCAACCCGCCCGCCGGTGCATGCATCAGGTTGCCGGACGGCCCCGGCAGGTGCTCCCCGATGCGATGGCCCTCGGTCGCGCTCAGGAACCACAGCGTCACGAGCTCGGCGAGCACGAGCAGGGCGAACCACGGGCGTCCTGGTTGCGGAAGGCGATCGATCCAGGCCGCACGTGCAGAGGGTGGCGACTGAGGCCTTGCTTGCGACTCGGACTTCAAGCTCGAAGTCTATGCGAGGATGCCCTTGCGGCGCGCGATGCGTTCCTTGAGGCGAGAGATGACGTTGGAGTGGATCTGGCACACCCGCGACTCGGTGAGGTCGAGGATACGGCCGATCTCCTTCATCGTGAGCCCTTCGTAGTAGTACATGATCACGATCCTCTTCTCCTTCTGGGAGAGGTTCTTGGTGAGGACCTCGATCACATCGCGGCGATTGAGGCACTCGAGCGGGCTCTCGGTCCGCCGGTCCGCGATGACCTCCGACTTCTCCATCCCGCCGTCGGCCTGCGAGTCGTCGAACTTGTCGCTGAGGGAGTAGATCGTGACCGGGTTGGCCTCGTCGGCCATGTCCCGGAACTCCTTCATCGAGATGCCGAGCTCCTCGGCCATCTCGTATTCGGTGGGGTCGCGTCCGAGGCGGGCTTCGAGCATCTTCCACGCCCGGGAGATCTTGTTCGCCTTCAGGCGGACGAGACGCGGAACCCAGTCCTGGCTGCGCAGCTCGTCGAGGATGGAGCCGCGAACGCGCGTCGTGCAGTACGTCTTGAACTTGATGCCGCGGGTGAGGTCGAAGCCCTCGATCGCGTCCATGAGTCCGAAGAGGCCCGCCGAGGTGAGGTCGTCGAGCTCGATGCTGCGGGGAAGCGTCGACAGGAGCCGCTCGCTGATGTAACGCACGAGCGGGTAGTACCGCTCGATGAGCTTGTTGCGCAGATTGGGATCCCGGGTCTTCTTGTACTTGACCCAGAGCTCCTCGATCTCCGGCGGTTCACCGAAGCCCATCTTCCCCTGCTGGTGGCGCTTCTTCGTGGCGCCGTTCCGCGTCGTGTTCACCTTCTCGACCGTCGCGCTCATCTCGTCAACTCCTTGTCATGACCCGTTGAGGGTGGTCGCAAGGAGAGAAGAGAGACGAGGCCGCCAGGTGTGACGGGAGGTCCGTAAACGACGATCGGCCGACCTCCCGCTACACGAGGAGTATCGACCGAGTATCTCGTTCGACTCCCTGCTTCGGTAGCCAGGCTGCCTTTCCACCCGGGGGATGGGGTCAGGCCCTTGGCTTTGCGTCCCAGCCTCTCGACTGGTTTGCCCGTTCGTGCAGCGAAGCTTGAATTGTCGAGGCGACCGAGGGGCGGTCGCTTCAGTGTGGAGACTACCCCACGGCGAGAGGATGGTCAAACCATTCTCGGCCTTTTTTTTGGAAGCTGAAGCGACGAAAACCTTCCGCTGCAGCGAGGTTACAACGACGGCGAGTGTAGCGATTCGCAACATGCGGGGGGAGACATGTGGGGGTGGGGCGACATGTCGAAAACCGAGGGGTTGGTCGCGGGGAGGGCTCTGGGGATGAAGAACTCCTGGGTTCCCCATGGAAAGCCACCGGCGTCCCCACGCAGAACCCCGCGCGCGGCGCTACTTCCCCTTGCGCCGCCGGCGCTTCGGGTCTTCCTTGCCGCGTTTGGGCGGCTTGGAACGTCCGGTGCCGAAGTTCTGGGTCCAGAACGCCCCGGCCTCGGCCTTGCCCGCCCCGAGGTGGGTCCACCTGCGGCCGAGGATGTTGCGATGGTGCCCCGACGAATGGCACCACTGACGGACGACCTGGAAGCCGTCGGCGCGGCCGCGTGCGATGTTCTCGGAGACGGAGCCACCCCAGCCAGCGAGCCGCGCGCGCTTGCCCGGTGACTCGCGGCCGGGCGTGGGTGAAGTGTGGGAGAAGTAGCCCTTCACGAGCATCTCGGTGCTATGCCCGCGGGCGCACTTCACGAGGCTCTCGTCGGCCATGACCGCCTTCATGCCCATCATGACGCGGTACTGGTTGGTGCCGGAGTAGCAGTCGCGTTCCGGCTGGCTGATGATGCCGTCCGCGAGCATCGCGTCGTTGTGCTCGATCACCGACTTCCAATGGGAGACGATGCTCTTGCCGCCGTCGTAATGACGCATGTCGATGCGCTCATCGATCCGCTTCAGCAGCGCGGCCGGAGCGTCCACCTTGCCGCCCAGCGCCGCCACCGCCTCCGCCACGCTCTGGGCGTCGTCCAGCAGGATCTTGAGGGCCGGCTCCTTCTCTAGCACCCACGCGCTCGGGGTCTCCCAGATCGCGGCGCACCTGGCCACGAAGCCGTCGACCTCTGCTTGCACCTCCTTCTGGTTCGGTGCGTAGGGGTAGGGGTACTTCTTCTTGTCGAAGATGAGGGCGAGGGCGACCTTTCGACGCTCTCCGAGCTCGGCGAACATCTCGGCCCGGAGTTGCCCGAGGTTCTTGCGCTTGAGGATCCGGACGTTGTCGAGCTTCTCCTTGAACGCCCCGATGCGCGCCGTGAGCGCAGCCTGCAGCTGCTCGTCGCCGCGGGCGCCGAGGGCGCGCAGTGAGTCGGCAGGCTGGCTCCACTGACCGGGCTCCGCGTCGATGATCAGCTTCCCGAACTTCGCGAGCTTGGCGACCAGGACCGCCTCGTCCCGCTCGGCCCCGGTCATGAGGCGTCCGTCGTGGAGGTGGAAACCGCCTGCCGGCAGCGTTTTCATGCCGCGGGCCTCGCAGATGAGCTCCTCGACGCGAGACCTCAGTCCCGGCTCCCGCTCGAAGCGATCCGCGAGGACCTTCAGCGCACGAGGGGGGTCGCCCATGTCGAGAAGGACGGTTGCCGCCTCCACTCCGGCCTCGCCGGTCAGACCCGCGCGGATCAGCAACCGTTCGAGCCGCTCTGACGAAAGCCGGGCCCAGTCCCATCGCACGCGCGCGCCGGGACCGAGACGAATCTCGACCCGATCACGGGTCGCGTCGACGACGTTGCCGAACACGGTGCTGCCGATCTTGAATCGGCGAAACGCACCGGGCTGCTGACCGATCCGTTCGATGAGCCCGTCGAGGCAGCTGGCCATCGCCTGCAAGCGGCCAAGACGCTTCTGCATGCGATCGCGGTCCTGGGTCGGGGCCTGACCGAGAACCTCCTCGTACGCCGCGGCCGCAGCCGCGTAACGACGACGGCCGGCGTAGCCCTCGGCCTTCGCAAGCACTTCGAGGAGACGCGGCGGAGGTGCGGACGCGGGCGCCTGCTCTTCCTCCGGCGTCGCTGGACGAATGCGAACGTCGTCGACCCGCGCGAGCTCCGACTCGAGCAGCGCACGACGGGCCCGGATCTCGCCCTCGTGCACGGTGCCCTTGAAGAGCCCGACGGACGCCTCCAGGCGCGCCATCGCCTGCTTGGCCGGAATGCGCTTCAACGCGTGCAGCAGATCGCCGTACGCACGGCGCGCTTCCAGCTCGACGCGGTCACGCATCTGTTGGAGCGCGGGCTTGGCCGCACCGAAGAGACGTCCGGAGCTTTCCGCGCGCCCGACGGTGTCCATCGCGCTGCCAAACGACTTGACGGCCAGGAACGCGAGCGCCTCCGATCTCACGCCGTTGACGTAGGAGATGGAACGGTGCTCGAAGAGCGTGCGCGCCTCTTCGAGCATGCGCTTGACGTCGTCCTCCTCCAAGCCGCTGGGGTACTGGGCCGCGACGCGGCGGAGTTGAACCTGGACACTGGCGAACACGCTGAGGTCCGGATCGGAGATGACCTTCTGCAAGGCGAGAAGCCCGGCGCGGCGCTGATCCAGGCGATCCTTGATCTGCGCACCGAGCCTGGCGGCGTCCTGGCCGGCCTTCGTGTCCGGGTAGTTCTTCGCGGCGCTCTGATAGGCCTTCAAAGCATCGGGGAGGTTCCCCTGCTCCGCAGACGCACGGCCTTCGGCGACCAGCTTGCGGGCTGCGGCTCCCTCATCCTCTCCCCCGCCCAGCAACCAGATTGCCATCAGGGCACCGACGCCGATGCACAGGAGGATCAAGGGCAGGTAGCTGCTGCGCGAGCCCGCGACA
>NZBC01000050.1 GCA_002687715.1 Planctomycetota bacterium
ACCACCGAGCTGGGGGCGTGAACCACGAAGACCCCGCGCCGGCGAGCGTCCTCCAGCATCTCGTTCATCGGGCCGGCCAGCTCCGCGACCCGGCGGGCGGCGCCGGCGCACCAGTGGTCGTCCCACATGTCGCACACGATGATCGCGGTCTCGTCGGGGTGCCACCGGACGCGATGCTCCACCACCTCGACGCGCCCGTCCGCCTGTGCGACGCGCGAGCGTGCCTGCAGCCGGAGCGGTTCGGCCTCGCCGCTCATGCAACTCCACGGCAGGACGGCGATCCAGGCCGCGGCACCAGGGCGGATTCGCATTCTCGGGCTCTCCTGCACTCGAGTGGATGGCCGCCGCGGTGGTCACGGGGGCAGGCCCGGAACCCCGACGGTCGCCGGATCGAGAGAGGGTACCTCGCAGAGCGGTCGGCTCATGGAGGAGGCCGGGCCCCGGGGAAGGGCCCGGGCGCGGGGTCGGAGGGGCGGGCGCAGTATGCTCTGACGGTCCTTCACTCGCCGAATCCGTCACGGCCGCGATCGGTCCAGGAGGAGTCGACCATGGTGTTCGCCCGAGGTTCCCGCCGGCTGGCGCTGGTGACCCTGGTCTCGGCTGCGGCCGCGGCGCACGGGGCCGCGCAGACCGGGAAGATCGACGGCGACCGGCTGCTCGATCCGACCCGCCTGCTCGAGGTCGAGATCACCCTGCCGGCCGACGACTGGGATCGGCTCCGCGTCCAGGCCCGCGACCCCGTCGCGTTCTTCGCCGGCCGGGCGGTCGACGATCCCTACGTCTACTACGAGGCCGACCTCCGCCTCGACGGCCGGGAGATCCAGTCGGTCGGCGTACGCAAGAAGGGGCTGTTCGGCTCCCTCGACGACCAGCGCCCCTCGCTGAAGATCAAGTTCAACGAGTTCGTCGACCAGGACCCGGTCGAGGGGCTGAACCGGCTGACGCTGAACAACAACAAGCAGGACACCTCCCAGCTCAGCCAGTACCTCAGCTACAAGCTCTTCCGGGACGCCGGCGTGCACGCGCCGCGCTGCAGCATGGCCCTGGTGACGGTGAACGGGGAGTCGCTCGGGATCTACTCGCACGTCGAGAGCATCAAGAAGCCCTTCCTGGAGCGTTCCTTCGGGGACGATCGCGGGAACCTGTTCGAGGGCACCCTGACCGACTTCCACCCGCGCGCGATCGACAAGATCGAGGTCAAGACCAACAAGAAGAAGGACGATCGCTCGGACCTGATGCGTCTGGCGGAGCTCCTGGCCGCGCCGGAGCTCACGACGGACGCGCTCGAGCAGGTCATCGACCTGGACGAGTTCCTGCGGTACTGGGCGCTCGAGAGCATCCTCCGCTTCTGGGACGGCTACGCCTCGAACCAGAACAACTACTACTACTACGTCGACCCGCAGACCGACCTCGGCCACTTCATCCCCTGGGGCGCAGACAACTCCTTCGGCTCCGGCGGCTTCGGTGGCTTCGGGGGGTTCGGTGGGCAGCGGGGAACCGCCATCTACGCGCAGAGCATCCTCTGCAACCGCGCCTACCACATCGAGGGAATGCCCGAACGCTATCGGGAGACGATGCTGGAGCTGCTCGACGAGGTCTGGGACGAGCAGGTTCTGCTCGCGGAGATCGAGGCGATCGAGCCGCTGATCGAGGAGCACCTCCACGGCTCTCAGAGCAACGCCTCGGGTGCGCTGGACGACCTGCACGACTTCGTCCTGTCCCGCCGCGAGCAGCTGGAGCAGGAGCTCGAGGACTGGCCCGCCGAGGTCCCGGCCCGGCCCAGGAAACCGAGCTACACCGTGCCGGTGGGTGCGGTGGAGGGGACCTTCACCGCGGAGTGGAGCGACGAGGCCGTGGCCGAGCCGTCCCGGACCGGAAGCGCGAAGCTCGAGATCGAGCTCGACGGGGAGGCGCTCGAGTTCGAGCGGATGGGCGTCAGCGCCCGGAAGTACGAGGCCCCTCGTTTCGGCGGCTTCGGCGGAGGCCTCGGCGGGGGCCGCGGCTTCGGACGTGGTTTCGGCCGGGGTCGTGGGTCGCGGCCGGAGCCGCCGGCCCAGGTCAGCCTGACTCTCAGCGGTGTGCGCGGCGGTGGGGAAGAGCCGCTGACGATCGACCTGACCCTGTTGCGTACCGTGTTCGAAGCGGCGTCCGGAGACGAGATCGAGGTCACGGGGCGGCTCCGCGAAGGTCGTGGCGGCCGGCGTGGAGGATTCGGCTTCGGCTTCGGCGGCGCACCGAACCGTTCGGTGGTGGGGACGCTTTGCTTGACGAAGTCGGGGACGACCGCGGGCAGCGAGATCGTCGGTGAACTCGAGCTCGTGATCAGCGAGGCGCGCGGAGGCTTCTTCGCGCCGGGCGGCCGACTCCCGGAGTAGCCGGGCGCCAACGTGGGTTCGAACCCACGCGTTGGAACGCCGCCTCGGGGGCGCTACAGCCTCGTGCTCCTCGCGGCGCATCCACCGGTCCGCGGGTCGGGCACTCGCCCACTCGGCGAGCGGAGGATGGCAGACCTGCCGAAGAGAACGGACCGTCCGGGGTTGTGTGGCTAGGATGGGATGATCAATCCGGAGTCTCCGATGCTCGCTCCCTGGCTGCTCTGTCTGGTCCCCTTCGCCACCGATGATCCGGTGATCAGCGAGTTCATGGCGGCCAACGACCACACGCTGAGCGACGAGGACGGCGACTACCCGGACTGGCTGGAGCTCCACAACCCGGCGGCCTCCGACCTCGACCTCTCCGGCTGGTACCTCACCGACGACGCGGGCGAGCTCGATCGCTGGCGGCTCCCCACGGTCACCACCGTCCCCGCCGGGGGCTTCCTGGTGGTCTTCGCCTCGGGCAAGGACCGCAGCGGCCCCGAGCTGCACACCGACTTCAAGCTGAAGGCCGAGGGTGAGTACCTCGCGCTGGTCGCCCCGGACGGCTCCACCGTGGTGCACGAGTACGCCCCCGAGTATCCGACGCAGCTCGACGACGTCTCCTACGGTCTGGCCTTCGATGCGGGCGGAGTCAGCGACACCGAGACCTGGTTCCCGGAGCCGACTCCCGGCGCCGCCAACGGCGCGGGCGGCCCCGCCATCCTCGAGGTCCTGCACCAGCCCGAGCGGCCGACCCGGGACGACGTCATCACGGTGAGCGCCCACGTCCTGCCGGTGCCCGGTTCGTCGCTGACCGAGGTGTCGATGTCCTGGCGCCCGATGTTCGATCAGGACCGGCTGGAGACGATGCACGACGACGGACTGGGGGGCGACGCCCAGGCCGGGGACGGGGTGTACACCGCGCAGATCCCGCCGCGTCAGGTCAAGCGGGGACGCATGATCCGCTGGTTCGTCCGCGCTCTGGACGTGTCCGGAGCCACGGGCCGCTCTCCGCCCTATCCGGATCCCGTGAACTCCCCCGAGTACCACGGCACCATCCTCGACGACCCTCGTTTCGCCGATTCCCACCTGCCGATCCTCCACTGGTTCGCCGAGGATCACAACGGCGCGGACAGCCGGGCCGGCACCCGCGGCGCCGCCTTCCACGACGGGTTGTTCTACGACAACGTGTTCGTGCGCACCCGCGGCGGCTCGTCTTCCGGTTGGCGCAAGCACAGCTACAAGATCGAGTTCAATCGCGGCCACGACCTGGTCTGGAGCGCTCCGGAGTGGGGCGTGGGCGAGCGCCGGACCGACGAGATCAACCTGAACACCACCTGGTCGGACAAGGCCTTCGTGCGCCAGTCGCTGGCCTTCGACGTGATGCGAGACGTCGGGGTCGCGGGCAGTGCGGCCTTCCCGGTTCGCATGCAGCGCAACGGCCAGTTCTGGAGCGTGGCGATCTGGATCGAACAGGTGGACGGGGACGGCCTGCAGCGCAACGGCCTCGATTCCGAGGGTGCACTGTACAAGATGTACAACCAGACCACCGACGCCTACGCCGGGGTGGAGAAGAAGACGCGGCTGCACGAGGACCATTCCGACCTCGAGCGCCTGGTCAGGAAGGTGAACCGTCAGGACGAGAACGTGGTCGAGAAGTACCTCTTCGACGAGGTCGACCTGCCCGCGATGCTGAACTACCTCGCGGCCACCGCGCTGATCCACGAGACCGACCACGTCCACAAGAACCACTATCTCTGGCGCGACACCGAGGGCGACGGAGAGTGGCGCTTCCTCCCCTGGGACAAGGACCTCAGCTTCGGCCGCAACTACATTCCCGGCCAGGGAGTCCTGAACGACACCATCTACGCGGATGACGACCCGTGGAGCCATCCCCTCCTCGGCGATCGCGATCACGCGAACCCGGACGGGCCGATCGTGGTTCCGCACACCAGGTTCGACGAGTCGAGGATGAGACGCGAGAGCGTGCTACTCTCGGACGTGTCACCGAGCGCCGCGCGCAAGGTCGCCCTGGCGGTCGCCGCCGCCTCTTCTACCGCGCCGGGGTCGTCGAGGAAGTCGAGCAACTCTGCCCGCCAGGTTCGCAACAAGCGCTCGAGCGTGAATGGCCGCAGCACGTCGGAGGTGACCCGCTCTTCGTCCCCGACGCGCACCGGAAGGACGACGCGCTCCTCTTCGTCCATCTCGTCCTGCCACTCGATCAGGCGCTCGAGGACGTTGTCGACTGCGACGTGGGTCGACGCGACGAGCAGAACGCGACTTCCGCTTGCCAGGGTCTGGGCGATGAGCTCGCAGATCGCGGTGGTCTTTCCGGACCCTGGCGGTCCTTCCAAGAACGCGAAGTCGGGGGTGCCAAGCGCGATGGACACGAAGCGACGCTGCTCTGTCGTGCCGTCGCGCAGCCGGCCGTCATCCGAGCGTAGGAATGCCCAGTGATCCTCCTCGATCGCAACGGGCCGGACCACGGGCCAGGTCGGGCGCGAGGACGCGAGGCGCACCAGAGGGGCCAGCCGTGGCGTGGGTCCGTCCCGAAGTCTATCGAGTGCGCGGCGTTGGCACTCGAGAGGGTACGTGTTCGGTCGAATCCACAGTCTCCGGATTTCGAGTTCGTCATCGCCCGCACTCCATGGCTGTGGGGGGCTGCCGAGCAGGAGCGCATTCGCTTCGCGGTCCCACCCGACGACCTTGAGCAGGTTTGCGTTTTGGCAGTTGGGGTGATCGTGAACATCCTTCGCGCGGAGAAACGTATCGAACGTCTTCTCCGACTCCTCCGGGCGTTCCGGAGTCGACTCGAGGAGCACCCAAACCCCCGAAGCCACCGCACGAGGGTTGATCCGGTCGCGCCGACGCTCGCGCCGAACCCTCGGACGCCGCCGATCACCGGCACGTTTCTCGAGTCGAGCCTGCAGCGCTTCGCGCTCGCCCTCCGTTGGAAGACGCCACGCGAGACACGGCTTGGTGCGCTTCGCCGCCTCGATCGCTGTCCTCAGGTAGTCGGCGTAGGGCCGGAGCACGAACTCCGTTTGCGGTAGTGCCCGGCGCCAGTCGCCGATGCCATCGAGGGCCATGTAGTTGATGCGTGCCATGTGTCGATGAGTCCGGGTTAGAGTCTCAGTGGTAGCGACTCCCGCGCCAAGTGGGCTCCGACCACGCGGAGTCAGGGGAGGGCTGTGTGGACGGTAGCCTCGCCGGCGCGGTCAAGCCCTGCGGAGACGATGAACACGGGGCGCTCGTTCGTCATTGTGCTCGCGCCTCCCCAGACGTCGTTGGACTCCATCGCGATGCGTCGGGCAGGCTGGCGTCCGCGATTCGTCGCAGCGCGTCGACGGAAGTTGGATGGGCGCCCTCAGTGCGGCGGAGCGCCTCGGACAGGCGCTGCATTTGTTGCCACTCTCTGCGGGCGAAGGTGTTCGACGACACGACCATCGGCATGGTGGATCGCGCATCGAGTCGGAGCCCCCAACGCTCGCGCTCGAGCTCCAACTCGGTGCCACGCAAGAGCAAGAGCGGGAACGCCTTCAGCACCGGAACGTTGTGCTCGAGACACCAATCCACGCTGGCTTCGAACGATGCGAGCGTCTGCCCGGGCAGGCCAAAGATGAGCGAGACCTCGTGGGCGAGCCCCGCGCGTCGCGCTGAGTCAAGAGCCTTCGACACGCGCGCCAGGTTGTTCAGTCGGCGAACGGCGTTGCCCTCCGACCTGTGGATGGTCTGCAGTCCGAACTCGAGCCGCACATCCAGCCGCTGAGCCGCCGCGATGAACTCGTCGGTGACGAACTCAGCACGGCACTGCAGAGAGAGCCGGCCAGCGTAGTCGTTGCGCGACAGCTCCTCGAGCACCCAGGCTGCGTGCGCCTGATTGGCGTTGAAGATCGGATCGAGCACCGCGATGTCTGAGACGCCATGCCGACAGAACCACTCGATCTCCTCTCTCACCCGCGCCCGGCCGAACGGAGTCGAGCGCGGTCGCGCTTCAGGGTTTCGGTGCTGGCAGAAGGAGCACCTGAAGGTGCAACCGCGCTGAGTCTCCCAGCCGGGTGTACAAGGATGTCGGCGTGTCGTTCAAGGGCAACGCGTCGTACCGGGGCACGGGAAACTCACCGAAGAAGTCCTTCAACGTCACTGTCGACGCGTTCGTCGAGGGTAAGCGGTTCAAGCCAAGATCTTCCGGGTCCAGTGAGCGACGGCAGCACTCTTCTCCCGACTGAGCCACCACCTGGCACACGAATGCTCCACACCAAACCGTCGTAAACCACGTTCCCCTGATCTCCGAACAGACCCCATCCGCTCCCCCACCTCACAGGGACTCCCCCGAACTTAATACGGCAATCCCACCTCCACTCCACGCGGCGGCGCCCGCTCCCTCGCCGCGTGCGGTAAACCCAGATGCCGAAGCACACGCTCGATCGATGCGGGGTCAAACACCATGGCCAGCACCTTCCGGCGCCCTCCGCAGGGACAGTCCAACACGTCCTCCAAAATCACACGCTTGATCAACTCGGCCCAGAACATCCGCTCGGGCCGCGGTCGCTTGCGATTCCCTCGGCCTGCCGTCGGCTCAGCCCCCCGCCCGGCCTCACCTCCTGGATCGGCCGCTTCTTCGTCAGCCTGGGGACCCGGCACGATCTCATCCCGCCGCGAAGCTGCCGGTGCCAGCACGCCATAGTACGACAGCACAGAACGCAGGTGTCACGCTATTTATCCGTTCTGTGGTTGGATCCTATGACGACGATGTCCTTCCTTCGTGACTTGGGAGTGACGTTTAGGTTGACGAGTTGTCCGTCCTTGAGGCGGCCTTCGATGATGGTTTGGTGTGGGGCGTGGAGCTTGAAGTCGACGTCCCACTGCTTGGGCCAAGCCGGGAGTAGTCGGATCTTGCCGTCGTCGGCCTGGAGTAGCATGGTTTGCAGCGTCATCATCAGGTTGCCGCCATGGGTTTGGTCGGGAATCCAGTCGAAGTTCGGACCCCAGAAGGCGCCGAAGCGACTGGCGGCGTGCTTGTTCTTGGCGCGACTCACGACGTAGTCGGCGGCGGTTTCGGTCAGGCCCAGAAAGGCGGCCTGCGTGTCGTCTTGTCGCCAGCCGTTGTTGCCCTTGACGGCTCGGCGCTCGAACGTGCGGCGGCCCGTTTCGAGGTCGCCCTTGCCGACGCCGTAGAGCCGGAACGGGAAGATCGCGTACAGTTCGGGGTTTTCCGAATTGCCGCGCCCGCCGTGGACCTTGCCGGCGCCGAGGATGTACCTCTTGCCTTCCTTCTCCTCCATCGGTAGGGGCGGGACCTTACGGACCAATTGCTTCCAGAACCGCCGGCGGGTCGAGCCCGTTTCATCCGGCGGCAGCGCCAGCAGTCCTTTGAGCACCCAGCGCAGGCCCGCGACATCGGGTGTCGGATTCTCGGCGTCCTGCAGCGTCTCCAGCGCCTGGCCCGGGTACATTCGCATGTGTCCGGCCGCGTCGGTCTGGTAGTGCTGGTCCCAGAACGTCAGCAGCGAGTCGCTCATGGGCAAGAGCGTCTCACGCAGGAATTCCGCATCGCCCGTGTAGGTGCAATAGTCCAGCATCATGGCCATCAACTCGGGCGAGGCGGTGTATTCGCGGCGGATGTAGCGATTGGTCAACTCACTGACGTGCAGGTCCGCCGGCCGCTCCCAGCCGTAGTTGGTGTTGTTGTACATGCCCCAGAAGTAGACCGTCTCGCCGATGAAGGCGCCGTCGTGGTCGAACCAGGTTTTCGTGCGATATTCCGCCAAGGGCATCATGTCCTGATACATGCCGAACAAGGGGGCCATCATGTCGAAGTCGCCACAGGCGAGCATGGGCCAGTAGGGCAGCCGCGTGTTTTGCCACCAGTAGGGTCCGCCCCAGGAGCGGTAGTCGGCGTCGTAGCCGGCACCGTCGACGGTGAAGATCGTGCCGTTGAATTTGATCGCATGGGCGCCGCGCCCGGCGCACGCGGTGATCCAGCGTTGCAGTGTGTAGCCCCGCGTGACGGCTTCGAGATCGGGTGACCCGGTGACGCGAATCCAACTGCGGTTCCAGAACGCGTTCCACCACGCGCGATGGTTCCGGCGAGCCGTGTCAAGGTCCTGCGCGCGACAACGAGCGACACTGCGATCCAACTGTTCGATCCACTGCTCGGCCGATTCCGTCTGGGCGCAGTGCGGGTAGATCGACAGAGCGAGCTGCTTGCGCGCTGTTGGCGATTTCAGGGTCGTCGCGTCTTCGTTTCTCAGACCGGGTCCCTCGATGCGCCCGCCGAACGTGCGGCTCAGCAGCGGATCGGCCGACTTGGCAATAAATCCCTCCAGACCCTGATGCTTGAGGTTGTTCTCCCAGATCGATTCCTCGTTGCGGTGGCGCCAGATAATGCTGCCCTGGCTGCCGTCGAGCACCGTATCGGGGTGGACGTAGACGTTGAACGGAGCGCCCTGTAGGCCGTAGGCACTGCCGGCCTCTTTACCGGTCAACTCGCGTCGCGCGGTGCGCCAGAGGTCCAGCGTCGCATGCATCTTCACAGGCGCAGCGCTATCGACCTCGACGTGAATCACCGGGTTGTTGGCATCGACCCAAATCGCCACCGTCACAGCCTTCTCGCGGGCGCCGGCCTTGATGACGATCTCGCCTTTTCGCAGGCGCAGGGTCTGTTGGAACGGGACGCCCTCGACGAAGGGGTTGGGCGCGAGCCTGATGCGCACGCGTCCGAGCTTGAGCAGTCGGCCATTCTCGCTCCAGGCGTTGGTCTTGCTCAGCAGCAGCCAGAGATCGCCGCTGGGATCGACCCAGACATTCATGCCGATGTCCCCGTTGCCGATGGGCATCGAGCCGTTGTGGTCGGTGCTCGGCGTGTTCCACACGACGTTGTAGGCGTCCAACGGATCGCCGGGGCCAGCCTCAGCAGATGTCGTTTGGCAGACGGCTAGTGACAGACCGATCAGGACGGTCACGATCAGATGGGATAACTTGTTCATGGTTGTCTTCCTTAAAGGTGATCTGCCCAAGATTGTAGCCTGCACGATACATCTCCAACCCCACGGGAGTGACCTTCCCCCAGTCCGGTGGACACGGGTTTAAGTGAGACTGCACATGACCAGCTCTGCTGGTCCCAAGCAAGGGGGTAGTGGTACAGGGCGGCGTCCGCGCACACGGATGCTGGGGGCAGCGCGCGGAGCGGAGCGTGAAGCTCGGCTCAAGCGCAGCGCGCTGGTCGGGGGGCGGTAGCCCCCCGTTCTGTAAGGAGCTGCCGCCGTCAGGCGGCCTCTGTACAGGCGCGCTCGAACTCGACAGGCGACATGTAGTCGATCGTCGAGTGCAGGCGCTGACGGTTGTAGAAGGCCTCGATGTAGTCGAACAAGCTGGCGCGGGCCTGGTCTTGCGCTGGGTTGCGCTAAACGCGCTCTATGGCGCCTGGGACGAGCACGCTGGTATGCCAATCAAGGACCGCATCGCCCTTGACCGGTTCACCAGCGAGGCCTGCCGCGTCGACCGCGAGGACCGAATCCTCACCGCACTGCGCGAACTCACACAAGAGGCCAAGTCTCTGCTCGAAAGCGCCTTCCTGATCGAGCGCTTCTGGCGCGACGCCGAATGGGATCACGTTCGCCCCCAGCGCGGCCGCGCCGCAGCCTTTCGCGACGACGTCATGGGCAGGCGCCCTGCCTCTGCCCTGCACCGTCTCCTGATCGCCGTCTACTTCCTGCGCTGCCAGATTGTCCACGGCGGTGCCACGCTCGGCAGCCAACTCAACCGCGTCACCGCGAGGCCTGCATCTACAGTCCTGCGGCTGCTATCTAGCCGGCGACTCGTGTCGGCGCGAAGTGGAACGACATCCAGCTCTGGCCGGACCTTGACGATGGAAACGGGGTGCACGCACACGTAGGCACCTATCGCCCCAATGCATTCGGGCTGCACGACGTCCACGGCAACGTGTGGGAATGGTGCCAAGACTGGTCCGTCGCGTACGGTCGTGAACCACGCATTGGGGACGGACTGCGCGGGGCACGCAGCGCCCACTACCGGATCTTCCGGGGCGGTAGCTTCTTCAACGGTGCGCACCGTGCGCGCTCGGCGGGCCGGTTCAGCAGCGCGCCGAGCCTCGAGCAGATCAACCTGGGTTTGCGTCCCGCCAAAGTCATCCTGTGACGAGAGGTCGTTCAAGACACTGCCAGTTGGAACCACGGGGACGTCGATCTCGCCACCGCCGCGGGCAATCCCGCTTCGGCCGCTGGCGACTGGCTATGAGGCGTGGGACAGCACTCTGTCACGACGGAGAGCTGACCAGGAGCTAACGCGACCCGCGCCAGGCCGGACGCCGTGGAACTCTCCCGAGCCGCCAGTCTTCGGCGACTCGTGCTTTTCGAACCTTCCTGTCCAGTGAACCTCGCGCCCCGCACGAAGGGGCGTAGCGCGGAAGGCCACCGCCGCCGAGGTCCCAGCTATCTCTCACGACATTCTGCACTTGCGCGACGAGTACCCGCCCAACTCGACGACGAGAGGGCTGCGGCTCGGCAGAGGCGACTCGACGTCAATCGAGCACTCGCATGTCGCGTTTGTGAGTCAGCGGTCGCGTAGCTCGAGGAGGCAGGTGAAACGTGTACTTGGCAACGGGAGTCCCTCGCCAGACAGGGATTGCGCCGCTCGCCGCGGGTGGTGGTCGCCGGCCTCCCGGGGGTGACGAGTACTCGTTGCAAAAGTCCAGAATGTCGTGGGAGATAGCACCGCGGCACCGTGCGGCGTTTGCCGTGCGCGCGGGATCAGGGGCGAGTTGTCGGTGGCGCGCCTTTGCGGGCGCGCCGCTCGCGTCGATGCGAGATCACCCGATGGGCGTGCTCTCGACGCGAGCGACGACCGCGCGCTGACAGACGGGTGCCGACGGCGCGCGAGCGGTCATCAGAGCACGACGAGGTGAGTTGCCTGAGACATCCGCACCGTCCATGCGGCGGCCGGGTCGGCGACCACCATCTGAATCGAGATCGTGGCGGCAGCGCCCGTGGGGAGCGCCGCGGAAAACGTGCCGGGGAACCCCGGGCCACCCAGAAGCGTCGGGAAGAGCGTGGTGAACGACGGGTCACTTATGTCGAGGTTCACGAACTGGCCGCCCGGCGGCAGCGTGATGCCGCCACCGCTCGCCGGGACGAGGGGAACGAGGGTCGCCCCGACGTCCCAGGCGTTACCGGTCAGGATGCTCGAGAGCACGGCGGTGGCCGTGCTGCCGATCGCGACGGTGACGATCGTAGGGGCCGTCGTCGTCCCGACGACGCCGTTGACCCGGAGGTCCGCCCCGGGCTGGTTGACCTGGTAATCGACCGCCCCAAGATCATCGAAGGCCACGGCAACGGCCCGCAGCAGATTCGGACCGAGGGTGTTGAACGTCGAGGTGGCGATGCCGGTTGACGCAACGAACTGATGGCCGGCGCAATGGCCAGCCCAGGAGTTCCCCCATGTTCCGCTGTGGGTCTGAATCAGGGGCAAAACGGCCGTCGGCGCACCGGCACCATTCCCGTTGGCGGCCTGCCCTCCATCCAAGATGCCCGCGATCACCAGAGAGTTGGCCGTGGACGTGGTGACATCCACGGAATTGGTGGTGGACTGGCCGATACCGCCAACACCGGGTGCAACGTTCGACAGGGCGTAGATGGTGGCCCGCCCCCCGTTCTGGTTCCCCTGGAAGATCCTGATCTCCCCGGCGGCCCCAGGGCTGTCGAGATAGAAGATCGCCGATGTGCCCGGGAGGGTGTTCTCCTGCACCGCTTCGATCATGGGCTGGCCGTTGTACTCAATGGAATTGACCGACATGCCGGCGCCTGTGCCAAAGGCGTGCTCGGTCGAAACAACCACCACGAGCTTCTGAGACGCGCTGGCGTTGAAGTTGGCAACGATCGCGAGACCCGTCGCGCCTTGATTGCCGACTCCGATCAAAACGTTCAGGGTGCTGTCGATCGTGATTTGCGCTCGGGCCGAGGTAGCCGTGAAGCCGAGGATGGCGAATGCTGTTGTCGCAAGTGCCAAGATGGACCGGGGACGATGCCGTTTCATGGTTGATCCTCCGTAGGGGCATGGCGTAGCCGCTGTGGGCTCACCCGCGGCGCACCGGGCGTGGTCGGCGCCGTCTCTATGGTAGCCAAGACCATGGAGTTCGCGCAATGTGAACCGCCCCGGGTTCGCCGGAGACTCGTTTAGTTGAGTCCGGCCACCGTAGCCGGGGTCTCATCGTGTACCTCGACCGGGACGGTCGAGGACATCCG
>NZBC01000051.1 GCA_002687715.1 Planctomycetota bacterium
GGTAGCCCCCGATTCGCTGAACATCCCGCGATCGAGTACCCACCTTGAGATTCTCACTCTGGCCTTGTGAACCGGTGGGAAGTCCAGGTCCGCTCTGAGCCCGGATCCGGCTCCGCCGTCGGAGCGGTCCGCGCTCCCCGGGCTCGCAGTCCGTGCGTCAGGGCAGGCGCGCGACGTAGCCGCGCAGGACGCCCCCGTCGCGGACCTCGTCGAGCTGGGCTTGGATCTCGTTGACGGGGTCACGGCCGAGGAGTGCTGCGGGGTCGTGGCCGCCGGCTTCCAGAGCGGTGCGGACGCGGGCGTTGCTGGCGATGAGGCGGCCGGTGGGATCCAGAACCGCGCCGGCGACTTCCTGGGCGTCGAAGAGGGACTCCAGGGCGGCCCGGGCGAGAAGCTCGTCGTTGGCGTGCGCCCGTTCGAGCTGGCGGAGACGGTCGGTGATCTCGTTGACGTCGTGAGCAAGTCCGACGACTTCTCCGAGCGCGTTGGTCTCGTTGACGCGACGCTGGACGTGACCGCGGGCGATGGCGGAGACGGCGGCCTCGAGGCTGCTGAGCGGGGCGACGACCGTACGCTGGGTCCACGCGCCGGCGAGGAGGACGGCGAAGATCGCGATGCCCGTGACGACGGCAACGAACCCGATCGCGCCGCCGATCCGAGGGTCGGCCCCGTCAGTCGAGTCGGCGTCCTCCAGGGTCACGATCGTCACGAGTCCCACTGTGAGGAGCAACAGGCAAACCACGACCTGGGCGATGACGACCAGCGACTGCAGACGCATCACCGCACCTCCTTCAGGAACCGGTCCATGTTTTCGCTGGAGCCGATCGCGACCACGACCTCGCCACGCCCGATCGGGACGTCGGGCGGCGGGCTCGGTTGCAATGATCCGCTTCCGGACCCGGGGCGGCGCAGCGCGACGATGGTCACTCCGATCCGCTGGCGCAGACCGAGCTCCTGAAGTGTCTTGCCGACCCAGATCTCCGGGACCTCGACCTCGGCGAGACGGACACCCTCTTCGAGCTCCAGCAGGCTGCGTACCCCCGGCGCCATGATGCGCTCCGCGAGGTTCTTGGCCATGTCCCGCTCAGGGTGCACGAGCTGACCGACGCCCAGAGACGACAGGATGCGCGCGTGCAGATCGGAGACGACGCGCGCGACCACGTGGCGTGCACCGAGCTGACCGAGCAACGCGGCGCACAGGATGGACGCCTGCAGCGACTCTTCCCCGATCGCGTCAATCGAGAGCGTGAACGTGGTCAGATCGAGACTCTCGAGAACCCGCGGATCGGTCCCGTCGCCGATGATCGTCCGCGAGACGCCGTCCTGCAGGTCAGCGAGTCGATCCTCGTCGGAGTCGAGCACCGTGACATCCGCGCCTCGACGGGCCAGCTCCAGGGCGAGACTTCGTCCGAACTGGCCCGCGCCCACGATGAGGATCTTCTCGCTCATCCGACCATCACCTCCTCTTCCGGATACCGCGTTGGAGCGGGATCGCGCCTGCGGAACAGCAGCACCATGGTGAGCGGTCCCGTGCGGCCCACGAACATCAGCACCATGATCAGCAGCTTGCCCACCCGGTCGAACTCGGCCGTGATGCCAAGCGAAAGACCGACCGTCCCGAACGCCGACACCGCCTCGAACAGCACGCTGTCGAATGCGAACCCCTGCGTCATCATCAACGCGAAGCTGCCCGCGAACACGATCGTCGCGGAGATCGTCACCAGCGCCGCCGCGCGGTACACGACGGCCTGCGGAATGCGACGCCCGAACGCCTCCGCGTCCGGACGCCCTCTCACCACGGACACGACCGCGGCGATCAGCCCCGCGACGGTAGTCGTCTTGACGCCGCCGCCAGTCGACCCCGGGCTCGCGCCCACGAACATCCAGACGATCATCATGATGATCGTGGCGTGGGAAAGCCCGTCGTAGTCGACGCTACTGAACCCGGCAGTGCGGAGCGTCACGGCCTGGAACCACGCGTTGTTCACCCGCCCGGCGAACCCGAGTCCGTCAAGCACCCCGTTCCACTCCAGCAGCAGCCAGACTACGAACGCGACGCCGAGGAGCGCGAGGTTGCTCGCGACGACCAGCTTCACCTGAAGACCGGCGCGCCGCAACCAGAGCTCCCGGAGCCCGAAGAGCACGCCGAATCCCGCACCACCGAGGAGGATCAGGATCGCGATCACGTGCAGCACCAGCGGGTTGCCGTTCCACCCGACGAGACTGTCGGACTGGAGCGCGAATCCCGCGTTGCAGAACGCGCTCACCGAGTGGAACACGGCGTTCCACAACGCCGCCCCGAAGCTGTCCTCCTTGCCGACGAACGCAGGCAGGAGCAGGAGTGCGCCGACCAACTCGATCGCGAGGGTCGCCATCGCGATGGGGCGCAGCAGGCGCGCCGCATTGCCGCGGGAATCGGTCCCGACCACCATCGACAGGGCGCCTTCCGTCCGACCGGCGAGGCGTCCGCCGAGCAGGACGGTCGCCAGGGCCGACAGAGTCATGATCCCGAGGGCTCCGACCTGGATGAGCGCGAGGATCACGAGCTGACCCAGACCGGAGAAATCCTGCGCGGTATCCTGCACGGTGAGCCCCGTGACGCAGCACGCACTGACCGCAGTGAACAGCGCGTCGATCGGGTCGAGCGGACGGTCGTGGGCGCTGCACGCGGGGAACGTCAGTACCAATCCTCCGACGAGCGACAGCGCAGCGAACGTCAGCACGACCAGGAGGGCGGGCCGAGCCCAGAGAAACCCGAGCACCGCCGAGCGCAGCTCGTGTGCGCGCGCGCTCCCACCAACTGAGGCGGCGAGGCGAAGCCCCAGCACCAGCGGCGCCCAGTCGAAGACGCGCTCGTCAATCGGCAGGACGCCCAGCGCGCCAGCGGCCGAGACCGCGGTGAGGATGATCGCCACCCGCCGCGGCAGGAGCTCCCGCCTGACCAACGACCACTCGGCAGAGCACGCGATTCCCGCGGCGGCAGCCATCAGCGCCGTGATGGCCACCCGACCGCCGGTGTCCTGCATGAGCCCGACACCCGCGCTCCAGCCCGCGATGAGGAGGGCATAGGCGCTGGAAACGAGCACCGCCAGCGAGACGACCGCGCGGGGATCGTCGTCTTCCGCCAGCTCCTCACTGCGGCCGAGGAACCGCGATTGCCGGAACGTCATGTAGACGAGCGCAGCCGCCCACCCCCACCCCGCCAACGCGAGCCCGGGCGCCAGACGGGCGTGGAAGGCCGCGGGAACGTGGCTCAGGAACGCGGCCGGCAGGCACACCCAGGCGGCGGCGCGGCGGCGGGTCATGACCAGCCACGAGGACACGAGCATCAACGCGGCGCCCGCGACGACGATCGCCACCATCAAGGGGTCGTCGGGGCGCGCTGCGTCGGCCCACCCGGGCGCTTTCTCGAGCCGCTTCACGAGGCCGATGACCGCGACCCAAACCGCGGGGACCGACACGAGAAGCAACGCAGCGACCGTGAGACGGAACGAGCGGAGCCGGGCCGTCTGCGATAGCGCCCGCTCGGCCGTTCTGGCGAACCCGAATCTGAACACGGGGGCATGGTATCCAGAAGGTGGACGTTGGACGACCGTCGACTACTCTTCGGCCATGCGTATCCACTTCCTCGGCGCCGCCCGGACCGTCACCGGCTCGATGCACCTGATCGAAGCCTGCGACCGCCACGTGCTGCTCGATTGCGGCCTCTTCCAGGGGCGCCGGCGGGAAGCAGCGGCCAAGAACCGCAACCTCCGAGTCCAAGGCGAGGACGTCGACGCAGTCCTCCTCTCCCACGCCCACATCGATCACTCCGGCAATCTGCCGACCCTCCTGCGGTCGGGGTTCCGGGGCCGCGTCCACGCCACGGGTGCCACGACCGACCTCGCGAATCTCATGCTCCGCGACTCCGCACGCATCCAGACGCGTGACATCAAGCTCTTGAAGCGAAAGGGGCGCGCGGCCGAAGATCCCCTCTACACGAGCGAGCACGCGCGCGCGGTGCTGAAGCGCTTCCGACCCTCCCGATACGGAGAGTGGTTTCAGGTCGCGCCGGGCATCCGCGCCCGCTTCGAAGACGCCGGACACATCATCGGGTCGGCGAGCGTCCACGTCGAGGTCAAGGAGCCGGGCAAGGAGGCCGTCCGGGTCACCTTCACCGGCGACCTCGGGCGCCCCGGTCTTCCGATACTTCGCGACCCCGCTCCGCTGCCCGAAGCCGAGGTGGTGATCACGGAAAGCACGTACGGAGACCGCACTCACCGGACCAAGGGCGGCGTCGCCGAGCACATGAAGGACACCCTCGAGGAGGCGTTACTCGCCGCGGCCCACGCGGGCGGCAAGCTCATCATCCCGGCCTTCTCCGTGGGTCGCACGCAGAACATCCTCTACTTCATCAACGAGCTCATCGTCGAGCGCCGCATCCCGACGACGCGCATCTTCATCGACAGTCCGCTCGCGACGGACGCTACTGACCTCGTTCGCCGGCACCCCGAGTGCTTCGACGAGGAGACGCTCAACAAGCTCAGCGACGACCTGAAGCCCCTCCTGCCAAACCACGTGTATCTGGCGAAGACGGTGCGCGACTCGAAGCTGATCAACAGGATTCGCGGCACGTGCGTCATCATCTCGGCGTCGGGCATGTGCGAATTCGGCCGCATCCTGCACCACCTGAAGCAGAACCTCGACGACCCCAAGGCGGTGATCGCGTTCGTCGGATACCAGGCACATCACACGTTGGGACGACGACTCGCCGATGGCGCGGACCGGGTCCGGGTCTACGGCAAGGAGATCCGGGTCCGCGCGAGAGTCTTCAAGCTCAACGGGTTTTCCGCGCACGCCGATCGCGACGAGTTGCTGACGGCCCTGTCTCCGCTCCGGAAGTCGGCCGGACGGACGTTCGTGGTCCACGGAGACGAGGACCAGGCCCTGGCGTTCGCCCGCACGCTCAAGAAGAAGCAGTACCGCGGCGTGGCGGTCCCGTCACCGGGTGACGTGTTCGAGATCTGACCTTCCCGTCGCCTTCGCGGTCAAGACAGCGTCCACTGAGCACCGTCCGATACGGCGACACCGATGCCACCGGCCCCGGCGTCGACGACGGCCCACTGCCCGAATACTGGCAGCCCGGCCAACCACGGTGCGGACGGGATGGGGAGCGGATAGGTCGCGTATCCGGCGTCGGGTCCCGATCCTGAAACGGCAACGGGGTCGAAGAAGAGCAGGTTCGCCGGGTCCAGATCGATGTGGGGCGGCAACCCCGCAACCATCGTCCCGGCCGGCGGCGTGACCAGGGAGAGGCCGAGGTACGCCGACGTCGCGCCGAGTGCGTTGCCGAGACCGATCTCGAAGTCCGGATTCAGCAGGTTGGGCGGCGAGACGGCCAGCATGAACGGAACGAAGCCGCCCGATCCCGCCGAACCGGCTCCGAACCCCGGTGGATTGGACGCACTGCCGCGACTCGCGGATCGGTCGCAACTGCGAGGAGGTCGCCCGACGGGGGCCAGGGCGAGGAGAGCAGAAGTGCCAAGGAGAACCCAGGAACCCCGGACCAGGGACAGATTCGCTCTGATTCCTGGGTTCTCCTTCTCGTATCTGCTCTCCCCCAGCGAACGCAGGGTGGCAACCAGTTGGAAGTCGCGGCCGGAGTTCACATGATGGGCGCTTCGATCATGCATCCGCTCATCCACAAAGCCGACGAGCTGCTCGACCGCGCCCGCGAGGACGCGGATGCGGAAGCGGTTCGCCAGCACCTCCAGGACGCGGAGCGGCTGTACCGGGTCGTCCTCGAGGAGATGCCAGGGCTCCCGGACGCCCTCTCCGGACTTGGTCACGTGCTCTGGGATCGCAGCGATTCCGTTGAGGATCCCGAGGCCCGACTCGCTTTGATCGAGGAAGCGATCCAGACCCTGACCCAGGCCGCAGAGAAGCACTCCTTCGAAACGACCTCCATCCTCTCGATCGCCGAGGTGCTGCTCCACACGGCATCGATCGAGCCCGATGAGGGCCGGTCGGTCGGGCTGGTCCACGAAGCCACCCGCTGGCTCACCCGCGCCGATCACTTCACTGACGACGTTGCCGTCCTGCGCAACCAGGCCAGGGCTTTCGAAATGCTGTCCGAGCGGGCGGAGGATGCGAAGGAATCCGCCGAGTACGTGATGATGGCCGAGGAGCGGTTCGCGGCCGCCATCCGTCGTCGTCCGCGGGACCCGCACCTGCTTCACCTGTGGGGGTGTGTGTTGCTCGACCGCGCGGCCAGGGAGGAGGACCAGGATCGCATCGACGGGCTCCGCATCGAGGCCACGGAGAAGTTCGCCGAGGCCGTCCGGATCGAACCCGACTTCGAGCCCACCTGGACGTGGTGGGGTCGCGCGTTGTTCGAGCGCGCCGAGGAAGAGCCCGATCCCGCGCGCGCTGACCGGTTGCTACGAGACGCCGGAGAGCACTGCGCCCGCGCGCTACGCAGCGGCGGTGACGCCTACGGGACCAACAAGAACCTAGCCCTCATCCACGGCCGGCGCGCCGGGCTGACGGAGAACGACGAGCTCTCCCACAACCACGTCCGCCTCGCAGAGGGCTACTACGCATCCGCTCTCGCCGCGCGCCCGCACGAGCCGGACGTCCATCGCGCGTGGGGAGAGACCCTGTTCGACCACGGCGTCCACGCCTCGAACCCCGAGCACGCGCGGGCAAGCCTCGAGAGAGCGATTGACCATTACGCCACCGTGGGTCGCCTCGAACCAGACGATGCCGACGCCCCGTTCTGGGAGGGTGAGGCCACCGCGGAGCTTGCGCATATCCGGAGCGACGCGGCCCTCAGTCTCCTGGAACGCGCCATGACTCTCTATGACCGGTCCAATGACCTGCGACCCGGCGACCCGGACACGCTCAACCGGTGGGGCCAGGCCTACCTCAGCCGCGCGCATCTCTGCCCGGAAGTCCAGGAGGACATGCTCGTTTCCGCGGTAGAGTTCTTCGTCAACGCGCTCGAGCTGGATCCCGATCATGGTCAGACCCACTACAACCTCGGGTGTGTTGCCGCCATGCGCGAGGACGTCGAGACCGCCTTGGTCCACCTCGCCTGCTGGCGAGCGGTAGAGGTCTGGGAGACGCGCGACCGCGTGGACGAAGACCCCAAGTTCGATCGGATCCGCGACGACTCACGCTTGCAGGCGCTGCTCGCGGCCGGGCCAACCGCCATCACCGAACCAACCGACTAGCCCGCGGCATCGCGCCCAGCCGCGTGAGATCAGTCGTCGTCCGCGTCGCCGATGACCTGGCTCGTCTCCTCGTTGCCGTCGCAGGAGTGGCGAACGAGCTTGCCCTCGATCTCGGTCTCGATGTGGACGGGACGCTTCCAGATCCCGGCGACGTTGCGCAGGGTCGAGAGCGCCCAGTCCGCGCGGAGGTCCTGGAAGTCGTGTCGGTGGCGAAGATACAGCTCGCCGCGGTTCTTCCAGTTGATGTCGACGGCCTCGACGACGGGGGAGCCGCCATTCGCCAGCTGGCGGAGCAGTTGCTCCTTCACGACGTCGAAATCACGGGTGACGATCTCACGCCGTCGCGACCGCGGGTTGAAGCGATAGACAAAGAGCTTGTGCCGATGGCAGAAGTCCTCAGTCAGGTACTCGTCGATGAACGTGACGTCGTTGTGGATCTTGCGGCAGAGGAAGATCTGATCGCGCCCCTGCATCGCCTCGGTGTCCCAGTTCTCGCGCGCGTGGAGCTCGTCACACCGCTCGTACTCGAGGCCGAAGCGTCCCTTGTTCCAGCGGTCCTCGATGTCGAGGAAGAGCTCGAGCCCGAGCTTGTACGGATTCAGCTGCGGCCCCTCGGCGAGCGTGCCGGCCATCGTGTCCGCGTAGTCGACGACCTCGGAGTCGTCGAGAATGTGCTCGACCATGAGCTTGCGGTGCCAGTAGGTGGCCCAGCCCTCGTTCATGATCTTGGTCACTCGTTGCGGGGCGAAGTACATCGCCTCGTCACGAACGATGTTCAGCAGCTCCCACTCCCACTTCTCGAGGGGCGCGTGGCGCAGCAGGAACCCGAGGAGGTCGCGTTGCGGGCCGCCCGGGAGTCGACGTCCCTCCTCCTTCTCCTCCTCGATGCGGAGGCGTCGGCCCTCCAGCACCTTCGGCGGGTTCATGAAAGACTCCATGTAGGTCCGCGAGCGGAGCCTGACATTCGCCGGCTGCTCTTCCGTGGCCTCGTCGTCCATCACTGACGACGCCCACGGCTCCTTGTTCTCGACGAACTCGCCGTACAGGTCGATCATGTTCTCGAGAGACTGCGCGCGATCGATGAAGTCCTCGACGCGGTCCTGGCCCTGCTGATCGATGAGCTGCCGTACGCGCGTGCCGTGGTTCGCCGTGCGGTCCATCATCTTGCGGTTCGTGTTCGAGAACCACAGGTTGTTCTTGAAGAAGTCGCAGTGCCCGTACACATGCGCGATCACGAGCTTGTTGTCGACTACGGAGTTGGACGACAGCAGGTACGCGTAACAGGGGTCGTTGTTGATGACGAGCTCGTAGATCTTCTGCAGCCCGTACCGGTATCCCTTGTCGAGCTGCTCCAAATCCATCCCGTGACGCCAGTGGGGATACCGCGTCGGGAACCCGCCATACGCCGCGACCTCGTTGATCTGCTCGTAGTCGAGCATCTCGAAGATCGTCTGGAAGAAGTCGAGCCCGTAGCCGCTCGCGATGTCGCGGATCTTGCGCTGGTACTCCCGGAGTTCCGGAGTCAGATTCATGCTCCCTCCCCCATGAATCTCCGTTGCTCCGTCATCTCCCCTTCCCCAGGAAGTCCTTGATGGAAGCGAGAATGCCGTCTCGGTCCGGAATGCCGCTCGTGAGGAGACGGTCGTCGTCGCCGAACGCCTGGTCCAGGTCGCGTTTGAACTGACCCGACCCGTATGCCGACTTCACCTGCCCGTAACAGAACACGTTCGAGATCGGCAACAGCTTCTCGCGCAGCAGGTGGATGCACGTCGACGTGTCCTTCCCGCTCCAGTTGTCACCGTCCGAGAAGTGGAACGGATAGATGTTCCACTCCGCGCTACCGAACCGGTCCTCGATGATCTTCATGCAGAGCTGGTACGCGGATGAGATCTTCGTCCCGCCGCTCTCGCGGAGGTGGAAGAACTCGTGCTGGTTCACCTCCTTCGCGACGGCGTCGTGGACGATGTAGACGGTCTGCAGGTTCTTGTATTGGTACCGGAGCCAGGTATCGATCCAGAACGCCTCGATCCGCACCATCTCCTTCTGCTCGGTGCCCATCGACCCGGAGACGTCCATCATGTACACGATGACGGCACGGTACTCGGGGTTGCGTTTGACGTTCCACGAACGGTAGCGGCGATCCTCCCGGATGGGGATGATCACGGGGTTCTCGGGGTCGTACGTCCCCGCGGCGATCTGCCGCTTCAGCGCCTCCCTGTAGGTGCGCTTGAAGTGGCGGAGGCCTTCCGGTCCCACGCGGCGGATGCCGGTATACCGATCGCGCTCCGCGACGACGTCAGCGTTGCCGCGCGGCAGGATATTGGGAAGCTCGAGCTCCTCACCGAGGATCCGCGCCAGCTCGTCGAGCTGGACGTCGACCTCGAGCGTATGTTGCCCTTCGCCCTCGCCCGCCTCGCCCGGCCCGCCTTGGCCCTCGCCGTCGACGGGGTCGCCGGGTTCGCCGTTGCCTTGCCCGACCCCGTCCTGTTGACCGGTGTCGAAGGTGAAGTGCGGCAGCTCGATCTGCGGGATGGGGATGGAAATCGTGTCCTTCCCCTGACGGCCGAGCAGCTCACCCTTGGAGATGTACTTCCTCAGGTCCCGCTTGATCCGCCCCCGCACGATCTGGCGGAAGCGCTGATGATCCTTCTCGATACGACGGACCATCAGGCCTCCTTGGCGTCACCTCGCGCGAAGATGCTGGCGACGTAATTGAGGACGTCGGTGGCGCTTTCCTCCGTGTACCCGAAGTTGTCGATCAAGCGCTTCTTCACGACCTCGATCTTCTCCTGGGTCCCCTTGTCGACGACGTTGGAGAGCAAGCTCGTGAGCTTGATCGAGTCCTTCTGGTCCTCGAAGAGCTTGAGATCGAGCGCTCGATGCAGCCGCTCGTTCGTCCGGTAGTCGAAGACCTTGTTCTCGACTGCCAGCGCCCCGATGTAGTTCATGATCTCCCGACGGAAGTCGTCCTTCTTGTTCTCCGTGATGTCGATCTTCTCCTCGATCGACCGCATGAGACGCTCGTCAGGCGGCTCTTGCTCGCCGGTGAACGGGTTCCGGACCTTCTCCTTCTGGGTGTACGCCTTGACGTTGTCGAGGTAGTTCGCGCAGAGGCGCTTGATCGCCTCCTCGTCGGCGGAGATCGCGCGCTGGACCTCGTTCTTCACGACGTCCTCGTACTCCTCCTTGACGATGGCGAGGAGCTCGCGCATGCGCTGCTTCCGCCCCTCGTCGGTGATGAGACTGTGGCTATCGATCCCGTTCTCGATCTCGTTGAGCACGATGAACGGATTGATGCAGCGGGTCCCGGTCTCCCTGACGAGCGCGTTGGAGAGCTTGTCCTGGATGAAGCGCGGCGAGATGCCGTCCATTCCCTCGCGCTCGGTCTCCTTCTTGAGCTCGTTGATGTTGTCCTCGGTGAATCCGGGCAGCGTCTTGCCGTTGTAGAGCTTGGCCTTCTGGAGCAGCGTCAGGTTGGCCTTCTTCGGCTCCTCGAGCCGGGTGAGAAGCGCCCAGAGCGCAGCCATCTCGATGGTGTGCGGGGCGATGTGCTTGCCCCGAATGCGCTCGTTGTTGAAGTCCCGACGGTAGATCTTGATCTCGTTGCGCAGGGTCCGGTTGTACGGGACGTCGATCTTCACCGTCCGGTCACGGAACGCTTCCATGAGCTCGTTGTTCTGGAGCTTCTTGTACTCGGGCTCGTTGGTGTGCCCGATGATGACTTCGTCGATGTCCGTCTGGGCGAACTTCTTCGACTTGATCGAGTGCTCCTGGGTCGCGCCGAGCAGGTCGTAGAGGAACGCCACGTCGAGCTTGAGGATCTCGATGAACTCGCAGATCCCTCGGTTGGCGATGTTCAGCTCGCCGTCGAAGTTGAACGCACGCGGGTCGGAGTCGGACCCGAATTCGGCGATCTTGCGGTAGTTGATGTCCCCGGTGAGCTCAGTCGAGTCCTGGTTCTTCTCGTCCTTGGGCTGGAACGTCCCGATGCCGACACGGTCCTTCTCGGACAGCAGCAGACGGCGAACCTTGATGTGCTCGAGCACGCGGGTCCAGTCGCCGTCGTACTTCTTCATGAAGTCCTTCCAGTACCAGCGGCTCATCGGGTTGAGCTCGCCCGTCACCTTCAGGCGGTACTCGCGGTCGCAGCGTCCGTTGAGCTCCTCGATGATGGGGTCGCGGATGCCCTCGGGGATGAGCTTCAGCGGCTCCTCGTTCATCGGGCACGGGATTTCCTCACCGTCCTCGAGCACCCACGAGTAGGTGTGGAGTCGGCCGTCATCCGAACGCGAATACTCCTCGAGACCGCGCTTCAGGAGACGGACGATCGTGCTCTTCGACGACCCCACGGGACCGTGCAGGAGCAGGATGCGCCGCTCGGGACCGTAGCCATGAGCGCCGGCCTTCAGGGTGTCGACGAGACGCATGAGCGCGGCGTCGAGCCCGAAGATCGCGTCCCCACCATCGCCTCCCGGATCGCTGAAGAAGCGATAGCGGATGCGACGCTCCTTGTGCTCGGTGTACTCGTCGAAGCCGTGTGACATGACCATGTCAAACGTGCGCTGAAACGCGTTCCGGATCACCATCGGAGTCTCGTATGCGAGATCGAGGTATTCCTTGAACGTCCCCTCCCAGTGGAGGGATTTCCAGCCCCGGGTGTCCACCCGGTCCGTCACGAGACCGAGGAGCTTGTCGGCGTTACCCATGGCGTCCTGTTCTCCTTGCCGTCCGATTCCGCGGTGCGGATTTCGTCCCGCCCGCGTGCGGACGGTGAGTTCTCAGTGCTTCGACCAGTCCGGCCATGTCGGAGGGCATCGTGGCCTCGAACGTGGCCCGCTTCCCCTCGAGGGGATGGGCAAAGCTCAACTTGTGCGCGTGGAGCGCCTGACGATCGAGAAGGGGCGAGTCGTCTTCTTCCGGCCGCGCACCGAGGTCCCGAAGCGACAGGCTCGACCTCCTTCCGTACGTCGCGTCGCAGACGATCGGATGACCGATCGACCTCAGATGGACGCGGATCTGGTGCGTACGCCCGGTCTTCGGTCGGCAGCGAACGAGCGCGAAGCCCTCGAAGCGCTCGATGACCTCGTACCGCGTCTCCGCAGGCTTGCCCGCCTTGGCGTCGACGACGATCTTGGTCGGGTCGGCCAGCGAGCGGCCCAAGGGGTGGTTGATGACGTCGCCATCGAACTCCGGCTCCCCTTCGACGACAGCCAGGTACTCCTTCTCTGTAGTACGTTCCTGGAACTGGGTCGCGAGGGAGAAGTGCGCTCGATTCGTCTTCGCGACGACCATCACGCCCGTCGTGTCCCGGTCGAGACGGTGGACGATGCCCGGGCGCAGATCTCCGCCGATGTCCGACAGCTCCTGGAACCGGAACGCCAGTGCGTTCGCGAGCGTCCGGTCGCGGCGCCCGCTTCCAGGATGTACGACGACGCCCGCCGGCTTGTGGAGGACGAGCAACGACGCGTCTTCATGGATCACGTCGAGCGGCATCTCCTGTGGAACGAGCGAGCCGTCCGCGGGCCGGGGCATCACCGTCGCGACGACGTGATCGCCAGGCTCGACGCGGTAGCTGGGCTTCACCTTGCCGCCGCCAACCGTAACCTTCCCGAGCTTGACCATGTCCTTCAGGTAGGTCCGGGAGTGAACGGAGAGGCGGGAGTGGAGGTAGACGTCGAGCCGGGTGCCTTCGTCCGTCGGCAGCACCTCGAAAGTGTGCGTCTCCGTCTCGGGGGCCGGATCCGGCGCCACGTCGTCCCTTCCCTTCTGTCGTCTCTTCCTTCTCGCCGCTCCGGAAACGGAGGCGGCGACCCCGTTCGTAAGTCCCCCTGAATTCTAAGGCTGCGCACCCCGCGAGCAAGCGCGCACCATTCGGGGACTCCTATGGTCATTTCGGCGTGCGCGGTGGCCTCCCTGCAATTGGTTTCTCTCTTCGACCCTTTTGGCTCGCGGCGGTCGGGACTAAGATCCGGGCGCCTCGCGAGGATCGCGGGGCCCCTCCCCCGAGCCGCACCGTAGAGTTGCGTGCGGGCGGCGTCGCGTGACGCCGTGGGAAGATGGTGAGAATCCATCGCGGACCCGCCACTGTAAGTGGGGACGAACGCCGCCAGACCACGGGCGCACCCGGAGCTCCGGGCGCATCTGGAAGGGGCGGTCAGTAGGTCGATCCACGAGCCAGGACATCCGACGGGGAGGGACGGCTTCCGGGACTTCGAGGCTAGGTCCCGTGGGAGACCGCGTCGCTGGTCACCGCGTCCGGTCCCCCTCGTGAAGCCCTGGAGTCCCGGCCTCGCACTCCGTTCTGGAGCTGCGTCCATGCGTTACAGGTCTTTGCTTTACCGGTTCATGCGTTGCGAGACGCTCCTCTCGTCCCTCCTCCTCTGCGCGTCGCTATCCGCACAGACCCTGGAGCACGAGATCGTGCTCGACGACGGCAACCCCGCAACGTCGGACTCGGCGTTCGGCATCGTCCTCGACCCCGACGGAGTCCACGCCTACGTCGCGTTGTGCGGCGACCTCTCCCCATTCCCGCTGCCGCCCGCACCCTGGGCGCCCACCTGGAACAACGACCAGGTCGTGAAGCTCGACCTCGTCTCCGGGCTTCCGGTCGCACAGGCGACGGTCGGGCACTTCCCCGAGGACCTCGCCGTCACTCTCGACGCGGGCGGCCAGACCCGTCATGTCTGGGTCGCGAACAGCAGCGGCGGAACGGTCAGCGTCCTGACGCCAGACCTCACCGCCGTCGCCACCGTCAACCTCCCGGCCTGCTTCGGTCAGACCTATGGTGCGATCTTCCCGTTCGGTATCTCAGCGTCTTCGGACGGCAGCCGCGTCTACGTCCTCGGCACCGGCTGCGGAACGATCGACGTGATCGACTCCGATCCGGCGAGCCCGACGTTCGCGCAGGTCGTCACGAGCTTCAGCGTCCCCAACGCGTTCGGCCGCCTGGCCTGGCTCTCATCCACCGACCTCGTGGTGCCCGTCACGAACTACGTGTACAACCCGGCCCTGGGCTTCGCAGACGGGTCCACGACCGGGTTCACCGTCGTCGACGTGACCAACCCCGCGTCGCAGACGACGTGGATGATCACCCCGTTCGTGCAGTTCGCCTACCCGTCGATCACCGACCTCGAGGTGATGCCCAACGGCCTCGTGCTCGCAGCGGTTGGCTACGGCAACACCCCGGAGGTCATGGAGGTCGACCCGTGGACGGGCGTGGTCACCCGGCAGCTCGACCTCGGCACGCAGACCGGCGTCGGCCTCCATGGCGTCGCGGTCACGGCGGACGGCGAGACGGCGGCGGTCACCGCGTTCAACGGAACGGAGGTCGCCCTCCTGGATCTCGTCTCCTTCACGGTGCGGTCCATCGTGATGACGGGCGGTGTTGGGACCATCCCGAAGCCCAATGAGGTGGTGTTCACGGCCGACGAGAGTCGCCTCGCGATCACCCTGCAGGGTCTGCTCTCGGGCGGCGGCGCACGCGTCCTGGTCTTCGAAGCCCTCCCGGGGTTCGACCTCACCCTCGCCACCGATCCGGTGGTGGCGCTCGGGACACCGGGGATGTTCGCGATCGATGACGTGGAGGCGGGCCAAGACGTCACGGTGTTCGTTTCCCTCGGCCCCGGACCGACGTCCGCCGGCGCCTACACCATCCTGCTGGACGCGCCGTTCTTCCCGTTGTTCACGCTCACCGGGAACCTCGCCGGGAACGCCGTGACCACCCTGACGCCAGCCTCGCCGGCGCTGGTCGGGACGACGTTCTTCTTCCAGGCCGCCACGCTGGACGGCTCCGGAGCGCTCCGGCTGTCCAACAGCGCATCCACCGCCATCAACTAACGACGCCGAGACTCCCGTTCACGCTGCCGCAACCCGTTACGGGTCAAGGAATTCTGGGACACGGCGGCAGGACGGGGCCTTGGATTTGGAGTTGGCGTGACGGAATCCGGTCCGTACAATCCTTGGAACACCTTTGAACCCGAGGCCTCCTCCGGTCGGAGAGGCTGCGGATCAAGTTCGCGGGCGGCCAGACCCTCTCATCCACGAGCCCTGACCTGGCCCCCACCGACGGCTTGTCCGCGCGCAGAAACGGGACCCCTTCCTGAATCCGCATGGTCCGACCACCTGGGAGACGGAGTCGGCTCCGCCCCTGAACAAGGACTGACTCGACACTGCCGGAGCGTATTGCTGCGCCCGGTGTACGGAGACCTCGTGGCATGGGATTGGTGATCAAAAGGGCCCTGTTCGTCGCTCTGTGCTTGGCTTTCGTTCCGGCCTGCTTCTCCGCCCGCCAGGGGCCAGGAGGAGACAAGGAGAAGCTCCAGAAGGAGCTCGCCAAACTCGAGCGGGACATCAAGCGCGAGGAGGCGCGTCTCGCCAAGACGAAGCTGAGGGTCGAGAAGGAGTACGGACGCCTCATGAACGCGTCCGTGAAGAGCCGTCTGGCGACCACGCTGAAGGACATCGCCTCGCGCTACGGGAGCGGTCTCAAGGGTCCGGGTCGCAAGGAGGCCATCCGCGCGATCGAGAAAGACCTCCGCCCGGTCCTGAAGAAGGAGGTCGGGCCCAACCTGGTGAAGCTGATCGCCTCGGACATGACGTCCAACCTCGTCGACCGCGTCGGCGACGGCGGCGGCTGCGACGGCGCGGAGATCGTCAAGATCACCATCGAGGATCTCTTCCCGGAGGGCAAGTTCGACGACGACTTCGATGGCGTCATCAAGCCCGAGCTGTTTCGCCGCTACGACCGGCTCATCAACAAACGCGAGTTGATCAAGCGCCAGCTGGCGGAGATCGAGCGCCGCACGAACGCACTGAAGGCCGGCATCCCGCCGCAGATGTTCAAGGTCCCAGGCGGCAAGCACCGCGTCGGCTTGAACGACAAGGAACTCAAGAAGGTCGCCGACCTGCTCGGCTACAAGGGCAAGCACGAAGGCCTGATCCACTGGTGGACGTGCTCGCCGGGTCATCAGGTCGAGATCGAGGACTGCTACCTGGACGTCAACGAGGTCACCTGCGCGTGGTACGCCGAGTACCTCAAGACGCATCCTGACGCCCGCGTTCCGGACTGGTGGGAGGACGGGAAGATCCCGGACGGATTCAGCAACCGCCCGGTCACCGCGATCTCGTACAACGACGCCGTCGCGTTCGCGCGCTGGATGGGTCGTCGCCTCCCCACCGAATTCGAGTGGGAGTCCGCCGTCCGGTTCACCAAGACGAAGGGCGAGCTCCGCATCTTCCCGTGGGGAGACACCTGGAGCGTCACCGACATCCGGTGCAACAACGACCTTGCGACCGAGCATCAGCTGCGCCGCGGGATCCACCACAAGTTCCCGCCCATGCTCCCGGTCGGCACGTTCCCCGAAGGCAAGAGCCTCCTCGGCGGCAACGACTTCGCAGGGAACGCCTACGAGTTCACGTCCAGCCCCTTCAAACCGTACGCGGGCTTCAAGAAGGTGAAGATGGAGGGCCGCACCATCTCGACCGCCGACTTCGACAGCGGTCAGGTCGTCATTCGCGGCGGTGACTGCAACAAACGCGACGTCGTCGTGACCACGACCTGGCGCCTCGGCATCAGCCACACCGGGCGCGCTCCGTGGGTCGGATTCCGCACCGCGGCATCGGCCACGCGCGGCAAGGACCACGTCGAGGCGCTCACCGAAGAAGACGCCCTCAAGCGCTACCTGGTCGACTTCGGGCCCCTGCCCAGCGACCAGCTCGAGCGTCGCCAGTACGCCCTGCTGGCGGACCAGGACCCGACCGGCTACTCCTCGCTCATGAAGGGTGGCTGGGACGCGGCGAAGAACCTGCCGACCAAGGCAGACCACGTCACCCTCATCACGCGCAAGGCGAACGACTTCCGCGACTTCAACACCCTGAAGGCGTTGGCGAAGGACGCGCCGGTCATGGTCGGCTACCTCCACCTCGACGTGGCGATCCAGAAACCCAAGCTCGAGGCGGGCTCGTACTTCATCCTGTGGCAGAACACCTACGTCCCGGAGCCGGAAGTGGTGCCGGCGGTGGAAACCCCACCGGACGGCGGCAAAGACGAGAAGGGCAAGAAGCCCGGCAAGAAGCCCGGCAAGAAGCCCGCTGGCAAGAAGGGCAAGGACGAGGAGCAGGAAGAGCCGGAGCCCGTGGCTGAAGCCTTCCTGTTCCAGAAGATCGGCGGTCGTCGCGTCGAGCCCGTGCGCGTCACGTCGTTCATCCCGCCAGTCACTGCGGCGTCGCAGCCGACTCGCGTGATCCCGAACGAGGGCCAGGACGTCATCGATCTCATGCTGTCGTTCCCCGTGCGGTTCAAGGCGCGTCAATCGTTCGTGATCGCCCTTCGCCTGAAGACCAAGCCGGGCGGAGTCAAGGGCTTCAAGTAACCCAGGTGCTCCTGCACCGTCAGAGGGGGTATCCGGCCTCGGCCGGGATTACCAAATGGTCCAGGGTGCGAGTCGCCCGGGCTGGCTAGGCGCCCCTCTTGCGTTTGGGAGTTGACCGCGATGTCGGGATCCACGGGGGCGCGGGTCGTCCGGACGGTCATGATCTGCGTGGCCGCCCTCACCGCACCCGCGCAGGACAACGGATGGTCGAACGGCGCCTGGATCTTCGCGCCGCGGACTCTGGAGCAAGCGTACGCCCTCACCCCTGAGCAGGCTGAGTCGCCGGCACCCCCGAAGGAGCGGCTCGCTGCGGACCGGACGCCGCTGCGTCCCTACGCTTTTGGCGGCCTGACCACGGGGACGACGTCCCGCCGCGCCCACCCGGGTTCGATCCTCGTCGCCTACGCAAACCCCGGGCGCCAGATCATCCGGTGGGAAGGCGATCCAGGGGTCGGCAGCCTCCGCGTCCGCGTTTGGAACGGTGCGTCCTGGGACGACTACCTCCCCACCCGGCGGCTACGGGTGTTCGAGGTCGCGTTCGAAGTCCCGCGGCGGCTCCCTCGCACCTACCTCATCGTGACTGCGACGCACCACGGCGTCGTGTGTACACGACGGCTTCGCACGGCAGCCTTTCCGACCCGTGATCAGATCCTCCGGGCCGGAGTAGGTCGTGCCGACGTCGTCGCGTGGATCCCCCGTGGCCGCCCGGCCTGTGACCAAGGTGAACGCTCGCGCGGCCTCGCATGTTTGAAGGGGTTCGCTTCCCGCCGCGAGGTCGTCGACATCCTCCGCCGTTGCGATACCGCGTTCCATGGACCCCGGTGGCTCTTTCTGGCCCGGCAGGGCATCGGGTACCGGCTGCTGTTCTCGCTCGGCAAGGGGCGTCACGCCCTCGCTACGTCGGAGGGGTCGCTGCGGGTACCGTTCAGCGTGGAAGCCCTGGAGATGGCCCGACCCGAGGCCACCCAAGCCCTCGGGAGCGACCGTATCCTCACCTGCGCGCTGCGGGTCCAGCACACGGGCGCAGCCGCGCCGGGCTGGGCCATCGTCCAGGCCATCGTCGACAAGCAGATGGGGCGCGGCTGGACCCTGACCACCCACAATCACCCCCGCCACCCGTTGCGACCGCGGATCATGTTCGAGGTGACGACAGGCGGCAGGACCTTCGCCCTCGCCCCCCGCCCACCGCGCGGCACTGACGTCCGCAAGCTCGAGGACACCTTCCCCCACCCGCATCTCCCGTTCTGGTACGAGATCATCGAGGGGCCGGAGGCGGGGATGGCGCAGCTCGCGCTACGCAGCCTGGTGCGGCCGTTCCGGGCCACCGTGCGGGCGATCTACCACGAGAGCGGACATCCCCTCCCCAAGAAGCACCTCCTGAACGGGATCGCGAACCGCATTCCGTGGGACACCCCCGCTCGGCAGCACGCAGCATTGATCAAGGCCTGGACTGCCGACGAACCCAACCTCGTGTTCCTGCTCGGCCGGGACCTGCGGAACTACCGGCGCAAGCTGACCAAGAGCCGAACCGTCTCCGTCGTCCTTCCCTGATTCGACGCAAGCCTGGCGTGGCGAGACAATCTGCTCTTCTCGGGAGCGGAATGAGAGTGGTGCTAATCTGCCCGCCCCATGGCCCGCTTCCACTGGATGGAGACAGCCGACCGGCTCGAGGAGTTGCTGGCCGGACACGCCGTCGAGATCGACGAGTCCCGACGTTGCTTCATCGCGTGCGACGATCCCGGCGTGTTCCTTCGCCCGCCGCCGGTGTACCCCATCACCGACGACGTCGCTTCCGCGGAGGCCTACCTCGAGCGGCTCGACCCGGACCTCGGCGCCGTCGTCGTGTTGTTGCTGCAGGCGGGTGCGTCGGCGATGGGATACTGGCGCGACGACGCGCTCATCCGGCACAAGTGCCTCAAGAGATACGTCGTCCGCGGCCAGGGTCGAGCCCAGCCCCTGCACGCCAAGACCCGCGGCAAATCCCGCTACGGGTCCCGCCTACGTTTGCAGAACGCGAAACGTCAACTCGAGGAAACAAACCTGAAACTGCGCGAGTGGTGGAGCGAGGAAGGCGAACCCGATCGCATCTTCTTCAGCGTGCCCGTCCGCACCTGGCCCGAGTTGAACGCTGCGACTCCATCTCCGCCGTTCCCCCGCGACGATGCGCGCCTGGTCAAGATTCCGCGGGACGTCCACGTCCCGAACTTCGAAGAGCTCGCCCGCACCTGGCGCTTCCTGGGTCAGGGTGAATCCTCCGGCAGATGACCCCAGGGAGTGTGGTCGCGCCAGTTCCCTCTTGCAAAACAGCCCGCGTCCAGGGCATCATCGAAACCGTGGCGGTTGGAGGCCCCGTCGGAGGGGCAGGGACACCTCCCGGTGTAGCCTTCAAGACTGTCACACATCGTCCCTCCTCGGGTCGCCGAGGTGGGAAGGGAATCCCGGCGGCGGGAACACGAACCCGTGACGGCTGGGCTCGGGTCCCTGTTGAAAGGAGGTGACGAACACATGATGAATCGTGACGGTACGGGAGGGATGCAAACCTGACCCGCATCCGACGGGGTGCGCGGCTTGCCGCCACTCCCGTACATCGAAAGAGCCACGCGGCGGAAACGCCCCGTGGCTCTTTCTCATTTTTTGCTTGGGGCTGCGGCCGACCGCTCACCCAAAGTCTGCGCGATTCGACCGCAACCGCACGAGCTTCTCTTCGAGCTCGCCCATGCGCTCCTTCTCGCGTTCCACCACCTCGGGAGGCGCCTTGGCAACGAACCCCTCGTTGCCGAGCTTCTTCTGGACCCCCGTGAGCCAGCCCTCGTGCTGCTTGATCTCCTTGTCCAGCCGCGCGAGCTCAGCGTCGAGGTCGATCAGGCCTTCGAGGGGGACGAAGATCTCCATACCCTCCTCCACGACCGCTGAGCTCTTGGGTGGCTTCTCGATATCGGTGCCGGCGGTGAGACCACTCAGGACGCCGAGCGCCACGGCCCGGTCGCGGATCCGCTCGACGATCGCCGCGACGGCAGGCTCCGCGCACCGCACGATCAGGGAGATCTCCTTCCGCGGGCTGAGCCCCATGCGGTCCCGAACCACGCGCGCAGCTTTCACGAGCGCGATCAGGCGATCCACCTCGGACTCCGCGGTGGCGTCGACGAGGGACGGATCGAAGGTCGGCCACGTGTCGAGGATGAGCCGCTCTCCGGCATCCGGCGCGTAGGGCCGCAGATGCGACCGCAGCTCTTCGGTCACGAACGGGATGATCGGGTGGAGCAGACGCAGAAGGCCGTCGAGCACCGTCGCGAGCACCTGCTGCGCCGCGCGTCGCGAATCGGTGCCGGCGGCAGTCACGTCCTGCATGCGGACCTTGGTCAGCTCGAGGTACCAATCGCAGAACACGTTCCAGGTGAACGCGTACAGCTTCTGCCCGACCTCGTGGAATCGGTAGTTCTCGAGCGCGGCGGAGACGTCGGTCACCAGGTTCGCAAACCGGGTCAGCACCCAGCGATCCTCGGGAGCGTCGATCGTCACGTCGCTGGACGGATCGAATCCCTCGAGGTTCATGAGCACGAACCGCGACGCGTTCCACAGCTTGTTCACGAAGTTGCGCCCGCCCTCGAAGCGACCCTCGGAGAGCTTGATGTCCTGGCCCTCGGTCGTGAGCGACACCAGCGTCCAGCGCACGGCGTCCATGCCGTACTTGTCGCCCATCTCGAGCGGGTCGATCCCGTTGCCGAGGCTCTTGGACATGCGCCGACCTATGCTGTCGAGCACCGTGCCGTTGATGTAAACCGTGTGGTACGGCACCTCGTCCATGAACTCGATACCGCACATCACCATCCGGGCGACCCAGAAGTAGATGATGTCGCGCGCGGTTACGAGGACGTCAGTGGCGTAGTAGTTCGCGAGGTCTTCCGTCTGGTCGGGCCATCCCAGAACGGAGAACGGCCACAGCTGGGACGAGAACCAGGTGTCGAGAACATCGTCGTCCTGGCGGACAATGGGCTTGCCCGTGGTCGGGTGCGGAGCGCCGATGTCGAGCGGCGTCGTCGAAGCCGCCGGCACCTCGTCCTCGTCGTACCAGACGGGGATGCGGTGACCCCACCAGATCTGGCGGCTGATGCACCAGTCGCGGTATTGCTCCACCCAGTCGAGATAGGTGCGAACGTAGCGGTCCGGCAGGATGTTCACGCGCCCGTCCTTCACCGCGGCCGCTGCAGGCTCCAGTAGCGGTCGCATGCGTACGAACCACTGCTTGGAGAGGTAGGGTTCGACCACCGTGGAGCAGCGGTAGCACCGTGGTAGCGGGATCTCCTTGTCCTCGACCTCCGCCAGCAGCTCCTGCGCTTCGAGATCGGCGAGCACCTTCTTTCGGGCCTCGAAGCGGTCGAGCCCGGCATACGGTCCGCCGTGCTCGTTCACCTTCGCGTCCTCGGTGAACACGTTGATGCGCTCGAGCGCGTGGCGGTTGCCGACCTCGAAGTCGTTGAAATCGTGGGCGGGGGTGATCTTCACCGCACCGGAGCCCTTGGTCGGGTCCGCGTGCTCGTCGGTGATGATGGGGATCTCGCGATCCACGAGCGGCAGCTGAATGGTCTGGCCGATGAGGTCGGTGTACCGCTCGTCGTCCGCGTGCACTGCGACCGCCGTGTCGCCGAGCATCGTCTCGGGACGCGTCGTCGCCACGACCACGAACCGGCCGGGTTGGTCCTTCACCGGGTACTTGAGGTGGTAGAAGTGGCCCGCTTCGTCCCGGGGCTCCGCCTCCTCGTCCGACAGCGCGGTGAGGCAACGGGGGCACCAGTTGATCAGCCGTTCACCGCGATAGACGAGGTCCTTGTCGAACAGGCGGACGAACGCCTCGCCGACCGCCCTCGACAGGCCCTCGTCCATGGTGAACCGGGTCCTGGTCCAATCGCAGCTCGCGCCGAGCCGCTTCAGCTGTTCGATGATGCGGCCGCCGTACTGCTCCTTCCAGGCCCACGTTCGCTCGAGGAACGCTTCCCGCCCGACGTCGTCCCGCGACTTGCCTTCGCTGGCCAGCGCCTTTTCGACCACGTTCTGGGTGGCGATACCTGCATGGTCGGTTCCCGGCACCCACAGCGTCCGCTTGCCCTGCATCCGCGCGTGGCGCACGAGGACGTCCTGCAGCGTGTTGTTGAGCGCGTGCCCCATGTGGAGCACCCCGGTCACGTTCGGCGGCGGAATGACGACGACGAACCGTCCCCGACCCTCGGGGACGGCTTCCGGGCGAAAACACCCCTCCTCCTCCCAGACCCGACCCCAGCGGGCTTCGGTGTCCTTCGCGACGTAGCGGGTCGAAAGCGGTTCGGACATGGGACCTCCAGTCCCGCATGCTCCCACTCAGATTGCGACGCCTCAACCCGGCCCCTGGACCCGGTTCGGTTTGCTATCTTTCCGCCGTGCAATCCGCGCTGATGATCGTGACCCGGCACGCCGGTCGAAAAGGGACGCGCCGCGCCGCTGAGCGGGCCGCGGTCCGGATGCGGGACCGAGGGGTCGACGTCCGGCTCGAGCGGACCGGCAGCGCGGAAGAAGCGGCGGCCCTCATCGCGACCACCGCGCCCAACGTGGACGCCGTGGTATCGGTCGGTGGCGACGGCACGGTTCGCGGGGTCGTCGATGCCCTGCTCGCCAGCGGCATCGAAGTGGACGTCGGGATCATCCCGCGTGGGACCGCCAACGTCGTGGCACGGGAGCTCGGCGTCCCGATCCACCCGGTCCGGGCTGCCGACGTGGTCGTCGATGGAACACCGCGGCGGATCGACGTCGGCAAGGTGAACGACGAGACGTTCCTCGCCATGGTCGGGATCGGCCTCGACGCCACCATCGTGCAGGGTGTCCGACCCGGGCGGCTCAAGCTGGCGCGCATGGGGTGGTCCTCGATGCAGACGCTGGCCCGACCCCGGTTCCAGCCTCTTCGCATTCTCGTCAACGGCGAGGAGATCACCGAGCCGAGCTTCAGCGCCGTCGTCACGAACACCCGCAACTACGCCGGGTGGTTCTCGCTGTGTCCGGCTGCGGCCCCGGACGACGGCCGGTTCGACCTCATCCGCACGCGCCGCCGTGACCGGCGGGCGATCCTGCGCCTCGTCAGCGCCGCAGTCCGCTGGAGGCCCACCTCCGCCCGCGTAGCGGCCTACTCGCGCGGGGAGACGTTCCTCATCGAATCCACGGGAGCCCACCAGGTTCCCGTCCAGGCCGACGGCGACCCCTGCGGCACCACCCCCGTCCGCATCTCGATCGTGAAGAGCGCCGTAGCTATCATCGCCCCGGCCACCAACGGAGCCCCCTCATGACCGATGCCGTTCAACCTGTCATCGATGGTCCGATCGCCATCGGTCCCGGTCAACCGCTCTTCGTCACCGCGGGCCTGTGCATCGTCGAGGAGGAGGATGCGACTCTGCGTCAGGCCGCGGCGCTGAAGCAGGCGCTGGCCGGACTCCCCATCGGCTTCGCGTTCAAGAGCTCGTTCGACAAGGCAAACCGCACCAGCATCAACAGCTACCGCGGCCCGGGCATGGACGAGGGTCTCCGCATCCTCGAGAAGGTGAAGACCGAGCTCGACCTTCCGCTACTCACCGACGTCCACGAGACGACGCAATGCGCGGCCGCCGCCGACGTCGCCGACATCCTCCAGATCCCGGCCTTCCTGTGCCGTCAGACCGACCTGTTGGTCGCGGCGGCGAAAACGGGCCGCATCGTCAACGTGAAGAAGGGACAGTTCCTCGCGCCACAGGACACGTTCCCGCTGATCCAGAAGCTCCGGGATGCCGGCGCAACGAAGATCACGCTGACCGAGCGCGGCGCCAGCTTCGGCTACAACACGCTCGTGAACGACTTCCGGGCTCTCCCCATCATGCGCGGCTTCGGCGTCCCGGTGATCTTCGACGCCACTCACTCCGTTCAGCAGCCGGGCGGCCACGGCGAACGCTCCGGCGGCGACCGCACCATGGTCCCCCACCTGGCCCGCGCCGCGGCAGCGGTCGGCGTCGACGGGTTCTTCTTCGAGGTCCACGAAGAGCCGGCGCGAGCCCGGTCGGATGCCGACAACGCACTTCTGCTCACGGACCTTCGTCCGTTGCTCGAGCAGCTGCTGCGTATTCGCGAAGCCGTCGAAGGCTAGCCATTCGAAGCCCGCCGGATTTGACGGCGCTCCCCGGCCTGGCTTAGGCTGCTCGGCCTTCTTCGACGAAAAGGAGGCGGCGCCGCGATAACGACGCCGCCTCCTGCCACAGGGAGGTAGAAGGTAACGGGCTTTGACAGAGACCCACCGGCCTCCTCCACCGGAGACCGGACGGAAATTCCCCCTGAGGCAAAGAAAGGATCGGGCGGCGGAAAAGGTCCCGAAACTGCCGCCCGACTCCGTCCCGAGGAACGGAGTAGTACGTTGTTTGATCTCCGTCCCGAGGGACGGACGGCATTGCTCGATCGACGGGCTACTTGGGTCGAGGAGTCGCGCCCTTGCCCGAGCGTTCTTCCCCGAGGGTCCTCCTGATCTCCTCGAGCGTGTGGTCCTTCTTCAACTCCTTGATGCGCTCGAGGACTCCGAACACCGCCTCGTCGTAGAGGCGGTGTCCTGACGGCGTCCGCTTCGCGGCGGAGATCAGCCCGAGCACCGTGTAGTTGTGGAGCATCTGGCGGGAGAACCCGCTGTGTTCCATCACCTCCCCGATCTTGAAGAGCTTTGCGGGGACTCGTGCCACGTGCTTGTTTCTCTCCCTAACCGCTTGGTTGACGGGTGCGATCATAAGACGCGGTTTGTAGGATGCAAACACCAAACCCTGATTCGCAAACAGTCTTTTGGCTCTTATGGTTTCTGGTTTGCGTTTTATAACGAGAGAGTCCAAACCCGCGGGGGCGCGGAACCTCCAGAGCGGACGAAGCAATCCGCTCGGACGGGAGCGCGGACCTTCCCCGTGAGCTGAGCCTGACGCAGCCCAGCGGCGCTCTGGGCCGAGCGCAGCCCGGATTGCGATTGATGCACAGCCTCTCCAGGTCCGCGCTCCCATTCGGAGGCGGAGTCAGGTGGCTCCGGGCGGCCCGCCGGCGATCACTTCCCCTTCTTGGGCGCGCTCTTGCGGGCCTTCATCGCTGCCTTGAAGACCTTGCCGTGAAAGGCGAGGGAGTCAGGGACGGAGCTGACGAAGAACCCCGAGCCGTGGCCACCGTTCCGGAGGTTGAAGGTGTGCTTGATCTTCTTCTTCGCGAGGAGCTGGTCCCAGGCCTGACACGGCTTGTCGAGACCGTAGCGGTCCCGGGTGCCGACATCGAAGTAGATCGGGAGGTCCTTGAAGGTCTCCGGCTTCTGCTTCTTGATGATGTCGAAGACGTTGTGGGCGAGCCAGTACTTCTCGTCGACGGGGTCGCCGAACATGCGAGTGAGCATGCTGCCCCGTCTCCCCCCGCGCTTGATCCAGGACGGGAGCGCCTCCATGTCCTCGGGGTAGATCGACGGCTCGTGGGCGGACACGGCTCCGAAGGCGCCGGGGTTGCGGAGCGCGTTGACCAGCGCGCCGAACCCGCCCATGGAGTCGCCCATGAGGCCGCGGAACTTGCGCCCCTTGAGCGTGCGGAACTTCTCGTCGATTCGGGCGGGCAGCTCGTTCGTTACGAAGTCACCGTGGCGCTCCTGCTCCTTGCCCTTCCAATTGATCCAGAAGCTCATGCGGCTCGTGCGCGGGCAGACGACGATGCACGCAGGCAGCTTGCCGGCCTTGACGAGCTTGGCCACGGTCTCGTTCGTGCCACGGGACGCCCACGTGCGTTCGCTGCCGCGGCCGGCGCCGTGGAGGAAGTAGAGGACCGGGTAGCGCTCCGCCGGGTTGGCGTCATACCCCGCGGGGAGATGGACGACCGCGCGGATGTCCGCTCCCAGAGCCTTGCTGGGGATGGAAACCGGCTCCGAACGAGGCTCGGAGACCTTCGACTGGGACGGAGCCCCAGCGACGACAGCGAGGAGGGCGAGAACGACGTGGACATTGGGCATGGAAGAGGGCCCTTTCGGGGGCGAGAACGGGGCCTGAGAAACCCCTGTTCCGCCGACAGGCTACCACAGGGTCTGACAGCCCCGGTTCGGACCCCGACTCAGCGCCGCCGTCGTATGGGCGAGACGGGAGGCGCCCCCCGGGTGGTCGGGTGCGGAGGCGGCTCGCCCCGCCGCGTAGCCTCGATGTTCTCCAGATCCACGATGAGCTCGGCGGGCTCCTGGTATCGGTCGTCCGGGTTCTTCGCGAGCATCTTGAGGCAGATTCGGGAGAGCTCGGGGTCCACGTCGGGGTTGCGCGCTTTGAGTGGAACCGGGGGCTCGTTGAGGTGCTTCACCATGATGACGGTCGGGTTGGGACCGGCGAACGGGGGAACGCCCGTGAGCATGTGGTAGAGCGTCGCCCCGAGCGAGTAGAGGTCGCTGCGGATGTCGACCGCGGCCTCGCCGCGCGCCTGCTCCGGAGAGATGTAGTTCGGCGTGCCGAGCGTCGCTCCCTTCTCGGTGCTGCCGCTGCCCCTGGAGACGTCCTTCGCGAGACCGAGGTCGCAGAGCTTCGCGACTCCACCCTGGACGATCATGATGTTGTCGGGCTTCACGTCGCGATGGACCAGCCCCTGGGTATTCGCATGATTGAGTGCCCGCCCGACCTGGTGCGTGATGTTGATCGCCCGATCCTGGTCGAGCGCTCCGCCGCGCTGAAGCAGAGAGAGCAGCGTCGGCCCCGAGCAGTACTCCATCGCGAAGTAGTACGTCCCCTTCGCCTCGCCCGCGTCGAACCCCTGCACGATGTTCGGGTGGTTGAGCTTGCCGATGACCCGCGCCTCCTTCATGAACCGGCGGACGAACGCCTGGTTCTCGGACAGGAAGCGGGCCAGGATCTTGATCGCGACCATGCGGTCGAGGTTGAGCTGTCGGGCAAGGAACACCTGCCCCATCGAGCCGCGGCCGAGCCGTTTCAGCAGCTTGTAGCCGGGAATGCGGAAGGCCTCCTTGACCTTGTCGACGCGCTCCAGGACCCGCTGTGCCTCTTCCGGCAGCAGGTACGTACGCTCTTGCATGATCTCGCCCATGGGTTTGGGCTTGAGACCCATCTCACGCATCTTCTCCTGAAGCGTCCGCCCGTCCGCGATCTGCTCCTCGGTCAGGAGCCCCTCGCGTTGCGCAGCGCGGATGAAGAGGGTGTCGTCGTCGGGGAGCCGGTTTGCGTCCATGGCGTGGCGAGCGTCAAGAGCGGGGCGGATCGATCCCAGCGGCTTCGAGATACCGCCGCTGGAGCCCGTGCATGGAGGTCCGTTGCTCGGGCGTCGCGTCATCGTACCCGAGTAGATGCAGCAGGCCATGGGCCACGTAGAACAGCAATTCGGACTCCGGCGAGCACCCGCGTTCCGGCGCTTCCCGAACCGCCATTTCCGCGTTGACGTAGATCTCGCCGTCGACACCGGACTCGTCCACTGCGGCATCCCGGAGGTCGAACGCGACGACGTCGGTCGCGTAGTCGTGGTCGAGGGCCTTCCGGTTCACGACGCGGCTCTCCGCGTCGCCGACCACGACGAGGCTCACGGACAAAGGCGACGCCCCCTCACCGGCGCAGATGGCAATCTCCAGACGTCTGAGCGCATCCTCGTCCAGCGCGATCGCTCCGCAGATCACGACCATCTCCATCAGCCCTTGACCGTGATCTGCGGGTATTTCGGGCGGACGTGGAAGATGCCGACCAGGACGTGCACGAACGCGTCCTCGATCCGTGAGAGATCCGCAAACGTGAGCGGCGTCTCATCGAGCTGCCGATCCATCATCCGATTCATGATGATGTCGTGCACCTGGTTGCGAATGCGCGCCGGGGACGGGTGGTCGAGACTCCGCGTCGACGCTTCAACCGCGTCAGCGAGGTTGACGATGCCCGTCTCCTTGGTCCGCGGGCGTGGCCCCGAGTAGCGGAACGCGGACTCGTCCACATCGTCGTCAGGCGACCGCGTCATGGCCCGGTGGTAGAAGTACTGCACGAGGGAGGTCCCGTGGTGCGTCGGGATGAACTCCAGCAGCCTCGGGTGCAATCCGTAGCGCCGGCCGATCTCGACTCCGTCCTTCACGTGCGAGCAGATGACGAGGAAGCTCATCGCCGGCTCGAGTTCGTCGTGCGGACTACACCCTCCCGCCTTCGCCTGGTTCTCGGCGAAGTACTCGGGTTTCACCATCTTCCCGATGTCGTGATAGTACGCCCCGGCCCGGCACAGCAGCGGGTTCGCACCGACGGATTCCGCCGCCGCCTCTCCGAGCACGCCCACGATGAACGAGTGGTGATGGGTTCCCGGCGCGGTGAGGAGGAGCTTCTTGAGCAGCGGCTGGTCGTTCTCGTTGCACAGCTCGAGCAACGAGATGTCCGTCAGCACCTGGAACAGCGCCTCGATCATCGGCAGGCTGCCGGTGACGAAGTAGCCAATGGCCAGCCCCTGCAGCCATGCGAAGACGAGCGCGGTGCGGTCGAAATCGCCGACGAGCGCCTGAAAACACGCCAGGGTGATGACCTGCGCGCAACCGATCGCAACGCCGACCTTCACGAGCTTGGACCGCTTGCGGATGCTCCCGGTGAGGATCGCGGCGACCAGCGCGCCCGAGAGCTGCACGGCCAGGACCTCGATCACGGCGGCCTGCGGATGTCCGCGGACTACGAGCAGCACTGCGAGCAGGATGCCGGCGTAGGTCGTGACCTCCAGTGCGAAGCGCTGGCCGTGAACGATGCGCGCGACCAGCGTCGCCAGCGCGAGGGGTACGAGGTGCGGCAGCCACGCGGGCGCACCGGGAACCAACGCCGCGTCGACGAGAAACCGCGCCGCCCCGAGCACGATGAGCACCGCCCCGTACATGCCGACCTGGCTGCGGGTGGAACGGACGAAACCGGGTTCGACCTTCGAGAGATGGCGGCCGAACAGGTAGTTCAGCACGAGCACGAGGCCGAGCAAACCGGCCAGCGAACGCACGCCTGCCAACGGAGCGCCCCCATGCACGAGCAGGGCGACGACACCGGTGTAGAGTCCGGCGAGGAGGAGCTTCTCGACCGGCGCGGGAAAAGGAACCCCCTCGATGCGCGATGGCAACGGGTGGCGACGCGGGTCGGAGATGACTTCGACCGCGCGCTCGCCGCGCATCGCTGACGGGCGGGCCGCGGTCTTCGTCCGGCCTCCTGATGCCTCTGCCATCAGGTCTTCCCGTGGCGGCGTGGCGGCCCCTTGTCCGGGCCGTCCTTCCGAGCGCCGAGGCGTTCGCGGGCACCGCCGCGTTCGCCCTCTTCCGAACGCGCGTAGGCGCGAATGATGTCCGCCACGACCCGGTGACGCACGATATCGGCCTTCGACAGGTGAATAAACCCGACTGCGTCGATACCGGAGAGGATCCGCCGTGCCGTCACGAGACCGGAAGCGCGGTTCTGCGGCAGGTCCACCTGCGTGATGTCGCCGGTGACGATCATCTTCGAGTTCCGGCCGAGGCGGGTCAGAGCCATCTTCATCTGGCCATCGGTGCAGTTCTGAGCCTCGTCGAGGATGATCACGGCATGATCCAGCGTCCGGCCGCGCATATAGGCCAACGGCAGGATCTCGACCACGTTCTCTTCCATGTAGCGCTCGAGCTGGGTCCGCGGGAGCAGCGCGTGCAACGCGTCGTAGAGCGGGCGCAGATAGGGGCTGATTTTCGAGGCCATGTCGCCAGGCAGGAACCCGAGACTCTCTCCCGCCTCGACGGCCGGACGGCAGAGGATGATCCGCCGGTAGGTCCCCCGTTTGAGGTAGGCGACGGCCATCGCGACCGCGAGGAACGTCTTGCCGGTGCCGGCCGGCCCGATGCCAAACGTCACTGTCGACCGCTGAATCGCCTCGACGTAGCGCGCCTGGTTCTCGGACCGCGGCTCGACCTCGGGCCGCACCACGGTCGGATCGGAAGCAGCGAGGTCCTCGACGCCGCCCTTGCGGAAGATACGCTCGACCTCACCCGACGCGACCGGCCGGCCAGATCGGAGCACGCCGAGCGCCTCCTCCACGACGCGTCCCGCGTCGGAGAGGGATTCCGGATCGCCCGTCAACTTGAGCACCCCTCCCCGCGACACGGCATCCACCTTGTACAGGCGGCGCAGCAGGTGGAGGTTCCGATCGAGGCTACCGAAGAGCGATCTCTCCTCCTCGAGATCGCGGAAGGGAATGGTGCGTTCACTCATGACTCGCCCAGAACCGCCCTCGTGGTCTCGTGAATGGAGATCACACGAGCCACGCGAGGCCCATAGCATACCCCACAGGGGCAGCGAAAATGAGGCTGTCAACGAGGTCCAGAACCCCGCCAAAAGCAGGGATCAATGCGCCCGAGTCCTTGACACCAGCCGCCCGTTTCAGGAGTGATTCGAAGAGGTCGCCCGCCTGGGTCGTGATGGCAAGGGCGATTCCGAGCAGCACCGACTGCCACCACTCGACACGGTCGGACACCCCGGGCAGCAAGAGGCACATGAGGAAGGTGCCGGCCACGCCGAGCGCGAACCCGCCGACCGAGCCCTCCCACGTCTTGTTGGGCGAGATGCCGGGGCAGAGCTTGCGCTTGCCCATCGCCGACCCGATCAGGTAGCCACCGATGTCGTTGAGCTTGCACCCGAGCACGACGACGACGCCGAACAAGACGCCGGACGGCAGGTGGACGGTCGCGATCAGGGCCGCCACCGGCACGACCGTCACGAAGACTCCGATCGCCACGATGCCAGCGACATCGAGGTCACCCCGTTGGACTCCGCTGCGCCAGCGCAGCCGCATCAGGCTGAGGCATGGCGCCAGCACGGCGAGCACGGGTCCGACCGCGAGCATGAGAAACAGGGTCTGTGATCCACGGTGGGACTGCGATCCACGGTCCGATGCGAGGACAGTAAGCAGCAACACGGCGCCGCCTCCGAGGACCAACGCGGATCCGACGTGCCGGGGCAGGCGGTCGCCCGCCATCCGACGGAACTCGATCAACCCCACGCACCCGAGCAGCGCCGCGAACCACGGCGTGGCGATGGCAGTCCCGCGCGCATGGTCCAGCCACCCGATCGCGACGAGGAACGCCAGCAGCAGGCTTCCGAAGAGGAACCGCGCCTGCCGGTGGGTCAACGCTCCTCCCCGGCAAGCAAGCCCCCGAACCGGCGACTCCGGCGCCGGTAGTCATCCACCGCCGCCTCGAGGTTCGCGCGTCGAAAGTCCGGCCAGCACGTCGGCGTGACGTGAATCTCGCCGTACGACACCTGCCACAGGAGAAAGTTGCTGATCCGCATCTCCCCCGCCGTGCGAACGAGCAGGTCGACGTCGGGCATGAGCGGGTCGTCGAGCCGCCGCGAGAGGTCGTCCTCGCTCAGGTCGTCGAGGTCGACCTCGCCGGACTGTGCGGCCGCAGCAAGGCGACGGGCTGCGTCGAGGATCTCGCGGCGACCGCCGTAGTTGAGCGCGAGTGACAACACGGTGCCGTCGTTTCCCGCCGTCAGCTCCTCCGTCGCCCGGATCTCCTTCACAACCTTCGGCGGCAGCTCGTCGACCCGGCCCACGGTCCGAAGCCGCACTCCGTTCTTCATGAACGTCGCCCGCTCCGCGATCATGAACCGGCGAAGAAGCGCCATCAGCGTGCGGATCTCGGTGCGCGGGCGTCGGCGGTAGTTCTCCGTCGACAGGGCGAAGAGCGTCAGCCACTCGAGCTTCGCGCTGGCGCAGTCCGTCACGATGTCACGGACGGAATCGACCCCGGCCCGGTGTCCACGGGCGCGGGCGAGACCACGGGCGCGGGCCCAGCGGCCGTTACCGTCCATGATGATCGCGATGTGGCGGAGACCGGTGACGTCCACGAGGTTCCTCAACGCCGGATCGTCTGTGCGCGCTCCGGTCCCGTCGAGACCAGGGTCACGCTCGCCTTGCAGGTGTCTTCGGTGAACGCGATGACGTCGCGCAACGTCTCCGGCAGGTCGTCATACGACCGGGCTTCCGATAACTCACCGTCGAACCCTGGGAAGTCACGATAGACCGGCTCCGCCCGCTCGACATCCCCGCCGCCAGGGAACGTATGAGTCTCCTCACCGTTCAGACGATACCCCGTGCACACGCGGATCACCGACTGTCCGGACAGGACGTCCGCCTTCGTCAGGGAGATCTCGTCGACTCCGTTCGTCCTGACCGCCCATCGCAACGCGACCAGATCGAGCCAGCCACAACGCCGGGGACGTCCGGTGGTGGAGCCGTACTCGTGGCCCTTGTCTCGCAGCTCCTGCCCGGCCTCGCCATGGTCCTCGGTGGGGAACGGGCCGCTGCCGACTCGCGTGCAATAGGCTTTCGCCACACCGACCACCCGGTCCACGGCGCGCGGCGGGATACCACAGCCGGCGAGCAGACCACCGAGGTGACAGTTGCTCGACGTCACGAACGGGTACGTCCCGAGATCGAGATCGAGCAACGCTCCCTGCGCCCCCTCGATGAGGACGCGCTGGTCCGCGTCGATCGCGTCGTTCACGAGGGTGACCGTATCGCGCACCATCGGCGCGAGCCGCGCCGCACAGGCGACCGCCTCGTCCGCGATCGCCTCTCCATCTACGAGCGAGGTCCCGAGTGACGCCAACAGGCGGTTCTTCGACGCAGCCTCCTCGCACACGCGGGCACGCAGCAACCCGGGATCACGGAGCTCGCCAGCGCGGATGCCGGTCCGTCCTGCCTTGTCCATGTAGGCCGGACCGATGCCGCGCTTGGTCGTACCGAGCGCGGACTGACCCCGCAACAGCTCGAGCGCCTCGTCCATTCTCTTGTGATACGGCAACACGAGGTGAGCGCGATCGGAGATCCAGAGGCGGCCCTCGAGGTCGTGTCCCGACGCAGCCAACGCGTCCAGCTCGGTGAGAAGCTGGGCGGGGTCGAGCACGACCCCGTTGCCGATGACGCCAGTCGTGTCCGGGTAGAGCATCCCGCTCGGAACGAGGTGCAGCACCCGCGACGTCTCGCCGACCTTGACGGTGTGTCCCGCGTTGGCGCCACCCTGCGCCCGTACGACGACGTCCACCGCGTCGGACGTGGCGTCGACGATCTTGCCCTTCCCCTCGTCGCCCCACTGGAGACCGATCAGAGCTGTGACGGTCATGGCTACGCTGGCTCCATCGACGCGAGCACCATGTCGCGGAAGCGGCGGAAGAGATGCATCGAATCGTGCGGACCTGGACAAGCCTCGGGATGGTACTGCACGGACATCGCCCGACGGTCGGGCAGCTCGAAGCCGGAGATCGTCTCGTCGTTCAAGTGAAGGTGGGTGATCTCGCCTCCGCAGCGCTTCAGCGAGTCCGCATCGACCGCGAACCCGTGGTTCTGCGACGTGATCTCGACCTGGCCCGTGCGGAGGTCCTTCACCGGCTGGTTGCCCCCGTGGTGGCCAAACTTGAGCTTGTAGATGTCGGCACCAATGGCAGCGCACAGGATCTGGTGACCGAGGCAGATGCCAAAAATGGGGAGCTGACCCACGAGCCCCTTCACGGTCGCGATCGCGTAGTCGAGGACGCGGGGATCACCGGGTCCGTTGCTCAGCATCAAACCGTCAGGCTGCTCCGCGAGGATGTCATCCGCCGTCGCCGACGCGGGCAGGACTGTGACCCGGAAGCCGGCCTCGACGAGCGAGCGAAAGATGTTCCGCTTCGCGCCGAAGTCCAGAATGACGACGTGCGGCGCTGGCCCGCCATCGACTCCGAGGTCGGGAGTGAAGCGCTCCGCGAACCCGTCTTCCCAGGCGATGCGGCGACCGCGAGTGACCTCTTTCACGAGGTCACGGCCTTCGAGTTCGGGCACGCTCCTCAACCGGCTCAGGAGCTCGTCTACGTCCGTGGTGTCCGTCGAGATCAGCCCCTTCATCGCGCCCTGCAGGCGCAGACGACGGGTCAGGGCGCGCGTGTCGACGCCGTCCATCGCGACGACGCCGTGACCGCCGAGGTACTCGTGCAGGTCGCTCGTGCTGCGGAAGTTGCTCGCAATCGGCGACAGCTCCCGGACGACGAACCCGGACAAGAACGGCTTCGCGCGCTCCTCGTCTTCGAGGTTCGTGCCGTAGTTGCCGATGAGCGGGCTCGTCATGGTGACGATTTGCCCGCAGTACGAGGGGTCGGTGATGACCTCCTGGTATCCCGACAGGCAAGTGTTGAACACGACCTCGCCCCCGGCCTCCCCTTCGGCGCCGAAGGACCGGCCGCGGAACACCGTCCCGTCGGCCAGCACCAATCTGGCCTCTTTGCCGTGTCTCATCGATGATTCCCCAGGGGTCGCGCAACGTCCGCAAGTGCCGGACGGCGGCCTGTTCTAACCTGCGGCGCAAAACCGAGCAACGTCCGGTCAGACCCGCTTCCAGCTCGCCCGGGCCTGGACCGCGGGCGGGGAGACTTCGCCCCCTTGGACCCGCCAGAGCTGGGCACCGCGAGCGGCGATCATCGCTGCGTTGTCGGTGCAGAATTCCCGCGGAGCGAGCTTCAGCTCCCAGCCCCGCGCCGCCGCGGTCCCGGCCAGGCGCTCGCGGAGCGGCCCGTTGCACGCGACACCCCCGCCCACCGCCACCCGGCTCACGCCGGTGCGGTCGACCGCGCGTTGCAGCTTGCGATCGAGGACGTCGACCACCGTGCGCTGGAACGAGGCCGCCACGTCCTCCACCTCGAGCCCGGGCAGAAGCTCGGTGCCCGGGCGGCCATTCGCGTCCTGGCCCAAGCAGCGGTACAGGACGGCCGTCTTCAGGCCGGAGAACGAGAAGTCGAGAGACTGCGGATTGAGGTACGGCCGCTTGAACGGGATGGCGGCGTCATCCCCCGTCGCGGCTGCGCGTTCGATCGCGGGTCCCCCGGGATATCCGAGTCCGAGCACCTTCGCGACCTTGTCGAACGCCTCCCCCGCCGCGTCGTCGAGGGTAGCGCCGAGGAGCAGGTGCGACGTGTCCGACTCCGAGTGGAACAGGTGGGTGTGGCCGCCGCTCACCACCAGTGACACGAGCGGCCACTCCGGATCGCGCGCCTCCGCGAGGAAAGGCGCGACGAGGTGCGCCTCGACGTGGTTCACGCCCATGACCGGGACATCGAGCGCCAGCCCCACCGCGTGCGCTGCGGCAACGCCGGCCAGCAACGCGGCCTGCAACCCTGGACGGTCCGTCACCGCAACCAGCCCGACTTCGCTCGCGTCCACGCCCGACGCGGCAAGCGCCTCTTCGAGCGCGGGCACGATCGCCGTCACGTGCTCGCGCGCCGCGATCTCGGGGACGACCCCGCCGAACGGCTGGTGCCGCTCGATCTGGCTCGCGACGACCGACGCAAGCACCTCGCGGCCGTCACGCACGAGTGCGACGGCGGTCTCGTCACACGACGTCTCGACCCCGAGAGTGATCACCGTCCGTCGTTGAGCGGCCGGTCCGTCGACCACCCTTCTGCCAGGAGATCGCGCGCGGCCGCGACCTGAGTGTCCGAGAACGGCTCTTCGTCTCGCTCGAGGATCTTGCGGACCCGGGCGTCGTAGCGACCGCGTTGGCGGTGGCGGTCGCGACTGGCGTACCAGTTCGCGGCCTCCTGCTTGGTCGTGAACTGCGGTGTCATCTGCAGCGGAATGTCCGGCCGGAGTCCGCCGCGGCGCCGACGGCTCTCACCCAGTCCGACCTCGCGCTCGATGCACCGCCCTGCGGGAGTGAAGTAGTGGGCCGTGGTGATCTTGTAGCCACCCGGATATCCGGAGCGCACGAACTCGGCCACCTCCTGCACGACGCCCTTCCCGTACGTGCGCTCGCCGAGCAGCACGCCGCGGCTGTGGTCTTGCAATGCACCGGCGAGGACCTCGGAGGCGCTCGCACACCTCGGGTCCGTGAGCACGACCACCGACAGGCCCGCGAACGGCGCTTCCGACGTCGCCCGGCGCGGCCGCTGGGGCACCCGACCGACCGTGGTCACGATGGGGCCGTCCGATACGAAACGGTCCGCGATGCGACACGCGGAATCGAGGCCACCCCCGGGGTTCCCGCGCAGATCGAGGACCAGCGAGGTCATCCCCTGCTGGATGAGCTGGCGCACCTCCTGGTCGAACAGATCCACGGTCGTCGCACGGAACGCCTCGATGTGCACGAACCCGATGCCAGCCTCGCGGTCGAGGAAGTACCCGTAGACCAGACGATTGGGCGCGATCCCCCTCCGGACCTTCACGATTCGCACGGTATCGCCGCCGAGCGCCTTGACCTTCAGGATCGCCGTCGTCCGCGGCTTGCCTCGAAGATGGGTCATCGCTTCGGAGATCGGCTTGCGATGATCGACGGTGAAACCGTCGATCATCACGATGCGGTCGCCGTGGCGCAAGCCAGCGCGTTCCGCCGGCCCGTTCGGCAGGACCTCGAGCACGCTGACCATCTCCTCCAGCTTGTCGACGAGGATGCCGATGCCGACATAGTGCCCCCGCGCACGCAGCTCGTTGTCCGCCCACTGCTCAGGCGTGTAGACCACGCTGTGGCGATCGAGCTCGTCCATGATTCCCTTCGCCGCGCCGTAGATGAGTCTCTCCTCATCGGGCTCGTTCACGTAGCGGGTCTGGACGATCTCCATCACTTCGCGATACAGCGCCCCGCCGGGCACGTCTTCCGCTGCGCGGGTGCCCGCGCGGCGACTGGCCTGGATGTAGCCGACGCCGAGACAAACCAGCATCAGCGGCGACAGGAACACGAGAAAGTACTCACGCCGGAATGTCATGGATCACTCCGCCGCGAGCGCGCGCACCTTGGTCGGTACGACGACTCGGGCTCCCTTCATCAGGCCGTTCCGCAGGAAGAACCCCGCCGGCAACTCCAGCACCCATCGGACGGGCACGGAGGACGCTGCGCGGGGCATGTCGCGGTCAGTAGTCGTCGCGGTGGGCGCCGAAAGCGTGTACACCTCCATGACTTCGAGCTCATCACCCAGGAACGCGATGTCGAGCCCGATCTGGCACCCCTTCATCCAGAAGCGACGCTCCGCCTTGTCCTTGTACTTGAAGAGCATGCCCTGGTCAGGGCGCAGCGACTTCACGCCCGACAGGCCGTGATAGTGCAGCGTCCGCGTGTTCGCCACGCGGACCTGCGCGGGCACGCCGCCCACCGTGATCGCATGGTGCCCGGGCAGCCGCGCAGCCGGCGGTCTCACGTTTCCGTTCTCGGGCGGGGTGTGAGCGCCGCCGTTCTTCGGCTCGTCACAGTGCTGGCAGCTGCAGAAGACCAGCAGGCTGATCACGAGGAGCACTCTCATCGGTCATTCCCCTTCTGAAGCACGTCGGTTGCTTCGATCCCCGGAGGCAGGGTCGCGGTGGCTCCCGTGACCTGGCTCGCAAGCAGGACCGGCAACCGCCTCTCCAGTGTACGTTCCAGCCAGCCCAGAAGGTCGCTCAGGGCGCGCTTCCGATCCGGATCTTCCTTACGGACGAAGGGGATCATGACGTGAACCGCATCCGTGGCCTCCCGGATCGGGAGCCCGACCGGCGCGCCCGCCCGTCCCTTTCGCCATCGTTCCGTGCTCGCGACCGCGCCGTCCCGACGGACGACGACGTGCCAGGCGGGCCCCTCCTCGGTCACCGCCTTCGGCAGCTCTGCGGCGAGCACGTGAACCACGACCCGTTTGAATCCCGTCGTGCGCACCGGCCGGCCCAGGGTGTCGTCGAATCGGTCGAACATGGCCGCGCGCCGTTGCGCAAGCAGCTCCGCTGGCGTCGTCTTGCGGATGTGGCGGAATCTGGCAGGCGGCAATCCCGTGGCGACCTCCTCGGCGGTCCGGCCAACCATCGAGCGCCCGTCGGTCATCGCCGGCAAGGGGTCGTCGCGGCGGACCCCCCCCACGAGCGCGCACGCTACGACGAGGACTCCGGAGACCACCGCGAATCCGAGCTCGCCGTCCCTCATGCCGACTCTCCCCACGCGCACAACATGCGCTCGAGGAGCTCCATCGGCAGCCCGACGACGTTCGTGTAGGACCCTTCGATCCGCTCGACGAAGCGATCACCGGTCTCCTGGATCGCGTATCCTCCGGCCTTGTCGTCGCTCTCGCCGCTGGCAACGTACGCGGTGATCTCGGCTTCCGTCATGCCGCGCATGACGACCCGCGTCTCGTCGGTTTCAGTCAGCGCGCGGCCGGTCGCAGCATCGACCAGGCTCACTCCCGTGATCACGGAGTGGATCGACCCGGCAAGGTCACGCAACATCTCGCACGCGTGTCCGCGGTCGGCCGGCTTGCCCAGGGCCCTACCATCCAGCGCCACGACGGTGTCGGAACCCAGTACGACGCCTTTGGCGACGAGGGCCGCACCGGCGCGAGCCTTCTTCTCCGCCAGCGCCGCCGCGATCGCCCGCGGCGCGGGGTCCCCAACGACGGTCTCCTCGACATCGACGTCGAGGAGCTGGAACGGAATACCAGCCTCCTGCAGCAGCTGCCGCCGACGCGGCGATCGCGAGGCGAGGTGCAGCCGGATCATCGGCGACGGGTGGAACGCTTGCCGGCGCGGGACGCCGGCTTCTTGGTCGCCTTCTTCTTCGCCGACTTCTTGGACCCACGAGGCGCCGGTTTTCTGGTCGCCTTCCTGACCGGCTTCTTGCCGGACTTCTTGGCCGCCTTCCTGACCGGCTTCTTGGCCGCCTTCCTGGCCGGCTTCCGGACTGGCTTCTTACGCGCCGGCTTCTTGGCCGCTTTCTTCTTCGTCGTACTCTTGGCGGCCTTCTTCTTCTTCGCGGCCGCGGCCTTCTTCTTCGCGGCCGCGGCCTTCTTCTTCGCGGCCGCGGCCTTCTTCTTCGCA
>NZBC01000052.1 GCA_002687715.1 Planctomycetota bacterium
ACGGAGGTCGCGAACCGCGCCTTGCAGATCCTGGACTCCTGAACAGTGGGAGCGTGGATCTCGTCCCGGGAGCGCCGACCTCCCGAGGGTGTGAGGGAATCGGCTCCGAGGCGAGCGAAGCGCCCAGAGCGGTGGTGGCAAGGACGGCGAAGCGAGCGGGGCAGTCCCCGTGACCGAACCTGACGTAGTCCAGCGGCGCTCCGGGTCGAACGCAGCCCGGATTGCGATTCACTCACACCCTCTTCAGATCCGCTCGGTTCCGGATCCGGCTTCGCGCCAGAGCAGGCCTGGAGGTCCGCGCTCCCGTCAACGGCGGCTGGCGCCCGTACTCTCGGAAGCAGGCTCCACGTCGGCCGCGAACGCAATCACACGAAGCCGCACTCCCTCGCGCTCACCGAACACGATGGCGACCGGATCATCCCGTAGGTCGTCGAGAGTGAACACCGCTCGTGACACCAGCCGGCCCGCGACTTTCACCCCGTTCGTGGACAGGTCCTCCACGATGATGCGACCGGCGGGCTCATGGCAGATCGCGAAATGACGACGCGAGATGCGGCGGAACGCGCGGTCCGTCTCCAGCGCGGCGCGTCCGCGCTCGCACGCGATCCGGGTGCTCGCCGCGCTGAGATCGCACGATCGACTGCGGCCGACGATGAGCCGTTGACCGGGTGCGATCAGATGGCGCTCCTCGAGAAAGAGACCGGCGGTGCCCTCCAGGAGAAGTTGCATGGTCATCAGCGCTTGTGCTCCCGGCCACGGAGCCGCGCGTCGACGCTGAGGTCGGAGATGCGCACCGTGGGGAACCCGCTGACGCGCAGTCCGCCCTTCCGGAGGTCGAACGTCGCCTTGTCCGAAGCGGAGAACAACCGGTCGCCGATCCAGATCCGGGCGTTCTGACCGCCGGCATCGATGGTCAACCGGATCGAGATCGGCTCGCGTTGCTTGAACTTGAGCGGCCTGGCGACGCGTCTCGCGTGGCGTTCGTAGGCCGAGAGGTCGCCCTTCCAGATGCCGAGCCGTCCCACGGACCGTTCCTGGAACAGGCTCCGCTCGAGCCCGTGCAGCTCCTGTGCCCGAAAGGGGCGACCGTCCAGCGTGCGGTCGAACGCGACGAACACGAAATCGTGCAGCGCAATGCTCAAGAACGTCGGGGGAAAGTCGTCTTCGTCGAACACCAGCTGGAAGCGCAGGTCGATCTGGGCGTCCCCCAGGGGCGGCAGCTTCACTTGCAAGGGCGGTAGCCGGTCCGGACGGACACTGGCGAGGCTGGCATGAGGGACGGTCAACCGCACTCCAGAACGCGTCTCCTTCGCCCGCGGCGGCAGCACGACGCCCGGGATCTCCCCTGCCCCCTCACCGAGCGCGAGGCGCAGGCGAACGATGCCGCGCTCCGAATCGGCAGCCACGTGCTTGCCGAACGCCCGCCAGTCGGTCGCGAGCCTCGAGTGGGTCTCGAGCTCCTTCTCGAGACCCTCGATCTCGGCCCGGTACGTCTTCCAGAACGGATGCCCGGACCACCCACGCGTCCGGCGGAGAGCCCGTCGAAGCTGATCCAGGGCCTCCTTCGCACCCGTCATGTCGCCGGCACCCGCCAAGCGCCGCGCATGCAACAGCGACCGGTACGCGTCGCGGTCCGAATCGCGGTCGAACGACGCCAACCGACGTTCGGCACCGGCGCGGGCGAGCTTCTCCAAGTACAGCCGAACTTCATCCGACATGGGCAGTGACGCCAGCATCTCCAGGGCGAGATCGTCATCGCCGTCGAGATAAGCCAGCGCGGCCCCCGCGCCAGCCGGCGCCTCCATCGTCCGCACGGTGAGGATCTCGAGCAGGCTCGCGGGGAGCAGATCGGTCACGGCGTACCTCCGCTCGAATCCCGACTTGTCTCGGGCGACCAGGCTCGATCCCTCACGGCGGAGCAAGGTGCGCGGCGCGATGAAACCGTGCCCCCGCAGCCGCGGTCGGAACGTCACCGGCGGCTCGAGGTCGGTTTCCGGGACGGCACCCGCCACGGTCTCGCGCAGCATCACGCCGGCCTTCACGACCACGAGGATGCGCCGGCTGAGCTCCCGCTCATCCTGCAGGCCCGGGACCTCCCGCGGGTCGGCGAGCGCGTCGAGGGCCCGCTCCATGTTGCCGATACGGCGTTTGCGCTCCTCCTCGAGCAGCCCCTCGATGCCGCCGCGAACGAACATCTCCCGGACCTCCTGCGCCCGACGGATCTCCGCGTCGATCGCGGCCTCGATCCGTTTCACCGACGATGCGGCCTCGGTCTTCGCCTCCGGGACGTGATCGCGCGCCCGGTCGAGCGCGGAGTCGACCCGACTCCGGGCTGAACGCAGCTTCTTTGCCTTCAGGTGGACAGCGACCTGCGCCATCTCTCCCTGCCAGTACTTGCGCGGTCGTTCGGCCACGGCCTCGAGATACTCGCGGCGGAGGTCCTCGACCTCCTTGCGCTGCGCCGACGTGAGGAAATCGCGCTTGTACGGAGGGATGAGCTTGGTGATCTGATTGCGTGCGGTGGGTCCGTCGAGGAACTCCCGAAGGCTCGTGTACCAGTGGCGGAGCTCGCGGACGAGGTCCTCCTTCACCACGCCCCGCGTTTCCTCTAGCTCCGTCTCCACGAGTTTCTTCACCGACTTCACGTGCTCGTCGATTCGTTGGCGCAGCACGATATCCTGCGGTCTCGGAGCGCCGATGAGATTGATGGCATTCACGAGCTCCGGCCGCAGCATGCTCACGAGGTAGACGATTCGGTCGGGTGTCTTGGGAGCCTCCGCGGGCGGTTCGGGTGTTTTGTACTTCCGGAGCTCCTCCTCGGCATCAACCCGCGCCCGATCGATGCAGCTCACGATTGCCTTGACGTACGAGTCCTCCACCGATTTCAACGCAGCCCGGGCCTCCGGGTCCTGCGGTGGCAGGTTCTTCACCAGCCGACGCACCCGGGCCAGCAGACCGTAGTCAACCGACGTCGCCGCGAGCCCGGCCCGGATCTCCCTCAGACTGAGCCGCACGGGGAGCGTCGGGTCGGTGGGCACATGGACGTTCGGGTCCCGGTCCTTCTTCGGATCGTCGTCGAGCGCCATCAGCGTCACTGCGATCGCACCGACCACGAGCACGGCCGCCAGCCCTGCCTTGGCCAGGAGCGGAAGCCCCCGCCGCGGGAAGGCGGCCGGCGTCCGGCCCTCGCGCAACGCCCGGATGTCCGCGAGGAATTCACCCGCGCTCTGATACCGGCGGTGCGGTCGTTTCTCGAGCCCCCGCAACAGCACGAAATCGAACGCCTGCGGGAGTCCTTTGACGTGGTGGCTCGGTGGAGCGGGCGCCTCATTGAGCAGACGGGTCAGCACCTCGGCCACCGTCTGTCCGTCGAACGGGGCCACGCCGCACAGCGAACGATAAACGGTCGACGCGACGCTGAAGAGATCCGATCGGGTGTCCACCTGGTCAGGGGCCGTCGCCTGCTCCGGCGACATGTACTGCGGCGTACCGACGGCGCCCCCCTGCTGTGTGAGCGATGGATCGACGCTCCGCTTGGCAAGCCCGAGGTCAAGCAGGCGTGGGATGCCATCGACGTCGATGAGAATGTTGGCCGGCTTCACGTCACGATGAACGACCCCGCGCGCGTGCGCGTGTCCCAGTGCGTCGAGGACGGACTCGGCGAGATCCAGCACTTCCGGGGTGGGCAGCTTCCCGCGTTCATCGAGCAACTCCTGGACGGAGAAACCCTCGACGTAGTCCATGGCGAACCAACAGAAGCCGTCGCCCTGGCCAGCACCGATCCCCCGGACGATTCCGGGATGATCGAGCGCCCCGGCAAGCCGGGCTTCACGGAACAGGCGGAGCGCCCGCTGCTCTCCGCGCTCGCCGAGCGTCGTGATGACCTTGAGCGCGACCTCACGGTCGAGCGCTTTCTGGCAGGCGCGGAAGACCCGGCTCGTCGCTCCCCTCCCGATCTCCTCGAGAATACGGAAACCGGGGACCTGAGGAAGCAGATGATCGCCTTGAGGTCCCGTCATGGGCGTCGACTCATTTCAACGAGAGCCCTCGATCGGATTGGGGGGGACTGCGCCCGCGTCCGGTCCGGACTCGCGTAGCTACTTCATGCCGCCCTTCGCCCACTTGCGCCACGCCTCGTCCAGCTCGGTCAGCGTGAGGTCGAAGGAATCTCGCAGAGCCCGCTCCTGGGCCTTCTCCATTGCCGGCGTGAACGCCGGGTCGTACGTCTTCGGCCAGTAGGTCTTCAGCTTTCGGAGGAAGAGGCAGAACTTCTTCCGGTCCTGGGTGATGAGGTAGTCGATGATCGACCATGACTTCCCCATCTCCGGCGCCGCGATCTGGTTCATGCGTAACGGGAGGATCGCCTTGAGCGGCTTGTCGCTCTTCTTCCGCACCATCTTGCGGACGGTCTCCTTCCACTTCTTCCACTCGATGTCGGCCAGCTTCTCCATGTTGCCGGCCTGGTCCCCATAGCCGCCCCCGAAGCAGTAGCAGTTGGTGCGGCGCATGACGCGCGCTTCGAGGTAGCAACCGAACCCCTCCTCGAGCCACGGGGGGCTCGGGCGGTTGTTGTAGCCGTAGCGGATCACGCACATGTGACCGACCACGTGCGCCGCGACGTTCCGCAGATGCTTGACCGAGATCGGCCTCGCGTGCATGAAGATCGTCACTCGGGGCGACGGCTGCGGCCAGTAGCTCTGCTTCGGCGCGTAGCTCCCGAACCCACCGTACGTCGTGTACTTCTTGTCGTACCAGGCGATCGCGCGGCGGTGCTGGATCTTGTTGTTACAGACGATGACGAGGCACTTCTTGCGGCCCCACATGTCCTTCCACGACTCGACCCCGGAGATCTTCTGCCATTGTTTGAACGCATCGTCGGCCGCCTTGGCGATCGGACGGGTCAGGGACACGCTCAGGGTCGACGCGAAGATGAACGCATCGCTCTCGAGGGGCTTCACCCGGAGTCGGCTCGCCCTCGCGAGTTCCGCCACCTCCGTCTCGTAGTCCTGGGCCGGAGCAACGGCGTTCAACGAGGCAATCATTGCGATGAGAGCGATGCGGGACATCGAAGGTCGTCTCCTGGAATTCTCGGCCGGGGAAGACGGCAGGCCTTCCCCCCGTTTCGCCTCAGTCGAACGAAACGCCGTACTTGTCCAGCTTACGCTGCAGCGTGAACCGTGTGATCCCCAGAAGGCTCGCGGCCTTGGTCTTGTTGCCCTTGGCCTTGCCGAGCGCTTTGCGGATCTCCCGGGTCTCGATGGCTTCGATCAGACCGTTGAGGTCCTCGAAATCGGAGTCCTTGCCCACGAGCATCTCCCCCGCCTCCAGGATGTTCCGGGAGATCGACGTCCGCACGACGACGGGACCGGCGAGCACGCTGAGGCGCTTCACCTCGTTCTCGAGCTCGCGGACGTTGCCCGGCCACGCGTAGGAGCACAGGACGTCGAGCGCCTCCGGGTCCACCTTCGGCGGCGCCTCCGGCGTCACGTGCTTCCTGAAGAAGTGGGTCATGAGATCCGGGATGTCCTCGCGTCGCTCCCGAAGTGGCGGCACCGTCACTGGCAACACCCGGAGCCGGTAGTAGAGGTCCTCGCGGAACTCCCCCGTCGACACCATGCCGGCCAGGTCCCGGTTGCTGGCAGCCACGACCCGGACATCGACCTGGATCGGCTCCTTGCCGCCGACCGGTCGGACCTCGCCCTCCTGCAGGACGCGGAGCAGCCGGCTCTGCATCGCCGGGCTCATCTCGGATACCTCGTCGAGGAACAGAGTGCCGCCGTCAGCGGCTTCGAAGAGCCCCTGTTTGGCCCGGTCGGCACCCGTGAATGCGCCACGGGTGTGCCCGAACAGCTCGCTCTCGAGCAGCGTCTCCGGAATAGCGGCGCAGTTGATCGAGATGAACGGTTCCTTCTGGCGGCCGGAGTTGGCGTGAATGCACCGCGCGACGAGCTCCTTGCCGGTGCCCGATTCACCCTGAACGAGGACCGGGAAATCCGTCGCCGAGACCTTCTGCAGCAAGTGGCGGAGCTCGTCCATGCGAGCGGAGCCGCCGAGCAGGGCGCGATACCCGACGTACGGGTCGTCCCCACCGGGCGTCATCGCCGACTTGATGCGGCTCAACTCGGAGCCTTGCCGCTCGACCTCGGACTGCAGCTTCTTGTTGAGTTCCTCGACCTCGTTCCGTTTGGACACGAGGTCGTTCATGAGGGTGCGGTTCGCGAGCGCAATCCCGGCCTGATCCGCGAGGATGCCGAGGACGGCCTGGTCGTCCGGCGAGAACGCACCGAGGTGCAGCCGGTTGTCGACGTAGATGACACCAGTTATGCGGCCGCTGCCTTTCACGGGAACGCAAAGCACGGAAAGCAACCCGAGACTCTCGACGCTCTCCAGCTTGGAGAAACGTGGGTCCTCCGCGGCGTTCACCGCCAGGACGCTCTCGCCGCGCGTGCCCACCTGGATCGCGATCGACCACGACACCTCGAACTCGGGCTTCGAGAGGTCTTGTTGCTCGATGTTGCGCGCGGCGGCGAACTCCATTCCCTCCTTGCCGGAGAGAATCAGGAAGCCCCGTTCGCTACCCGTCAGCTCGACCGCAGCGTCGATGATGCGATCCAGCAGGTCCGAGGCATCAGGGTTGGCGTTCAGCGCGTTCGTCACCTCGGCCACGCACTGCAGGCGTTTGCCGAGCGCGTCCGTCACCGGCCCGCCGACGGTGTCGGGTTCCGGTGGCGACTCCGTGACCGTCATCTCGGAGGTCGTCGAACGGGGTCCGGCCGCGCCCGACGGCCCCACATCAAAGGTGATGCGAGTGCTCCCGATCGTCAGCACGTCGCCGGGGCGAAGCGGTGCTGACCGGATGCGACGTCCGTTCCGGAACGTACCGTTCTGGCTCCCGACGTCGACGACGCGCCACCCCCCGGGGCGGGGCTCGATCCTGATGTGCTGACGCGAGGCTCGGGCGTCGGAGAGGATGACCTGGTTCTCCGGAGCCCGCCCCAACGTAATGGCGGAGCCACTGAGAGGAACGACCTGCTCCTCTCCCTTGGCCTGAATGATGATGCGGGCCGTCTCGGTGCCGAGTTCGGTTTCCACGATCTGATCTCCCCCAGTGTCGGATGATGACGCGCTCCAAGGGCTAAATGACGACGAAGCACGCGATCAGGCCGCGTTGCGGGGTTCGCGACCCGGGGAAAAGGTGCTGGGCTCGTTCCGTTGTACGGAAGCAGTAGGGGCGGAGTCAAAGAAATCCGAGCGTTTTCGCGCCGTCGGAGCGGAAGCGCCCAAGTAACACGGAAACCACAAGTTCTCTCAACCCTCGGAGGGCGCCTCGGTCCCCGGAAGCAACGCCGCCACGGCCGCCATCACCTCGGAGACGGTGACGAGGTTCATGCAGCGGTGGTCGGTGGGACACGTCTTCAGATGACACGGCCCGCAATCGACGGCGTGGCGGACGACGCGTGTCCGCTCCAGGTTCCAGGCGGTCCACTCCGGCCACGTCGAGCCCATCACCACGACGACCGGGCAACCGCCGGCGACCGCCACGTGTCTCGGGCCGCTGTCCGTGCTCACGAGGAGGTCCAGCTCTCGCATCGCGGCCGGGAGGACATCGAGTCCGATCGGGGTCGCCGATGTGTCGAGCAGGTCGTCCCCCGCCTCAGCACGAATCTCCGCAGCGATCTCGGTCTCCCCCGGTCCGCACAGGAGGACCGGTTGAAGACCGCGCGCAATGAGCTCACGCGCGAGCTCTCCGAAACGTGCCGGCGGCCAAAGCTTGCTCGACCCGAACCGCGCGCCCGGGTTCAGTCCGACGAGCGGCCGGCCCGGGTCGCGGCCGAGACGGCCGAACAGGGCTCGCACGCCTTCTCGCGCGCCGTCCCGCGAAGGCAGCACGTACTCGACCCCCACGGACGCGACACCGACCAGGTCCAGGAGCCGTTGGTAGTAGACGGGCATGGGCGTCGGCACGCGCTTGCCCTTCGAGAGCTCGGGGCCCAATCGGTCCGTGAGTAACGGGCCGCGACCGTCGCCCGTGTATCCGATCCGTCGCGGGACGCGGGCCAGGAAGACGGGGATGACCGACGACAAGCTGTTGGTGAGGAGCAACACCGCATCGAAAGTCTGCGCACGCACCCGACGAGCCACTCTCCACCAGCCCCGTAGTCCGCGCTCCTCGTGCTCCTCGAGCACCAACAACCGGTCCGCATCCGGATGCCCCCCGATCAGCGGCGCGACATAGCGCTTGCACGCGAGCACGATCTCCGCGTCGGGGAGCGCCGTCCGCAAGGCCCTCAGTGTCGGGGTCGCCATCACGACGTCGCCGACCCAGTTCGGCATTCGGACGAGCAGGCGTCGGACCCCATGGAGCCCGCGAGGGGTGTCCGAGGTCACGGGGCGAAACGCTCCTGGATACGGGCGATGAGATCAGACGCCGCGTGGTCCTTGGGGTCGCCCACGATCGCGATGTCGCCGCCGAGCTCCCGCACGACCGCCGCCTCCGGCAACGTCTCCTCGGTGTAGTCGCGTCCTTTGGCCCACACGTCGGGGCGGACGAGCCGAATCAGCTGCTCCGCCGTGGGCTCGTCGAACAACGTGACCAGGTCGACACACGCGAGCGCCGCGACGATCTCCGCACGCTCCCCCTCCGGTACGACCGGGCGTCCCGGTCCCTTGTACGTCCGGACGCTGGCGTCGGTGTTCAGCCCGACGACGAGGACGTCGCCACGCGTGCGCGCGTCCTCGAGACTCCGGACGTGTCCCACGTGGAGCAGATCGAACGTCCCGTTGGACAGGACGATCCGCCGTCCGGCCGACCGCCATTGGTCGAGCTGCCGGGTGAGCCTGGCTCGATCAGACACAATCTTCCCCGCCGAAGCCCCCGTCACGCGGAACCCTCCGCCACGGCAGTGATCAGCTCGTCGGAGGAGCACGTGGCCGCACCGAGCTTCATCACGACGAGGCCCGCGGCCGCGTTGGCGAGCCGAGCGGCGTCCCGCACATCGGCCCCCGAAGCCAGCGCGAGCGTCGCGACGGAGATGACGGTGTCGCCCGCGCCCGAAACGTCGGTCACCTCGTCGGAGCCCGTCGCCGGAATGTCGAAGCGCGGGGCGTCGCCGGTGAACAACGCCATGCCGCGCTTCCCGCGAGTGATGAGGAGCGCGGGCGCGTCGATGCGATCGCGCAGCATGGCGCCCGCGCGGTCGAGGTCCTCCATCGTGCGGAGTCTGAACCCCAGCGCCTCCTCGACCTCAGATTCGTTGGGCGTAGCCAGCGTCACCCCGCGGAAGCTCGAGATGCGGTAGCGCGAATCGACGGTGAGAACGCGATCACCGACCGCGCCCTGCACGACCTCGAAGACCTGGGTGGAGACCGCGTCGTACCCGTAGTCAGAGAGCAGCACCGCGTCCGCATCGGGCAACCGCTCGCGGACGCGGTCGAGTAGCGCCTCGCACGCACTCTCGGGCGGCGGACCGTCCGGGTCGCGGTCGATCCGGAGCACCTGCTGTTTCATGCGGTTCGGGTCGCCCACCATGACCCGCGTCTTGGTGATGGTCACGAAGTCCTCGTCGCGCACGATGCCGGTCACGTCGACCCCGCGCGCCGAGAATCGCGCCATGAGATCGTCCCCGTTGCGATCGGCGCCCACGATGCCGACGGGAGTGACCTCCGCCCCGAGCGCGAGCAGGTTCGCGGCCGTGTTGGCTGCACCACCCGGGATCAACTCCTCGGTCTGGTACCGGGCCACCATGACCGGCGCCTCGCGGGAGAGCCGCGCCGGTTCGGTCAGCACGTACCGGTCCGCGACGAGATCACCGACGACGAGCACCCGGCGCCCCGCGAGGCGCGGCACCAGGGAGGCGAGTCCGTTTGGATTGGGATGTGGCATGGTGCGATCAGGAGCCGAGCTCAGCCCCCATCATCCGCGGTTCGGAGCACGCGTTCCAGGGCAGCGTCCAGGACCTCGTCGCCGTCGGCTTCGAGCGCAACGACCACCTCCAGATAATGCAGCGGCAGGCCGGGGGCCGGAAGCGCGGCGAGCTTGGGGCCGTCCTTGCCCGTAGCCAGGATCAGGTCCGCTCCGGCCCCGCGGGCCGCCCGGTCCACCGCCGCGAGGTCTTCTGCCGTGTACGGGTGATGATCGGGGTGGGTCCGCAGCCCCACCACGGTCGCCCCGAGCTCCGCGACCGTAGCCTGGAACGACTCGGGTCGCGCGATGCCGGAGACGAGAAAGACCTTCTGCCCGGCCAGCGTCCCGGGCGGATCGCCCTCCGGCAGCAAGCGATCGGGTGCGTGACGGGACCAGAGAACCGGCTCCGGCGCACCGTGGCGAAGGAGCAGCTCCCGGGTGCGCGCGCGGAGCGCCTCCGGGACCCCGTCGGCACGCGTCGCGACGACCAGGTCCGCCCGGCCGACCGCGCGCGGGGGTTCGCGTAGCGCGCCCGCCGGCAAGGTCCACCCCGCGCCGAATGGCCGGGTCGCGTCCACCAGTTGAATGTCGAGGTCGCGATGGAATCGCAACGCCTGCGCCGCATCGTCCAGCACGGCTACGGTCGGTTTCGGATCGCTCCGCAGAAACGGGGCCGCGGCACGGAACCGGTCCTTGTCCTGTGCAACCGACGCCTCGGGGACATCGCGGCGCAGGCTCTCCCCCTCCTCATCGAGCCCACTCGCCGCGCTGGCACCGTAGCCGCGCGAGAGGATCAGCGGTCGCTCCCCTCGCGCTACGAGCCGGCGCGCGAGCATCCGCACGAACGGCGTCTTGCCCGTCCCTCCCACGGTCGGGTTCCCGACGCTGATCACGGGAATCGCAAGCCGATCTGGTGCCCGACGCTGCGCCGCGGATCGCATCGCCGCGACCGCCCCGTAGACGAACGCAGCCGGCACGAGCGTGCCACGCAGCACCGCCCACCCCGGACCTGAGGTCTCTCCGCGCAGGAACCGTTCGAAGGCGCGCGCCATGTCGCGGCGACGTTAGCACGCCTGCGATCGGCGCGGTTCTTCTGCCGGGAGCGCGGACCTCCAGATCCGCTCCGCGTCCGGACTCGGCTTCGCCGCCGGGGCGGACCTCCAGAGATGACTGCTTCACCCTCCGCGCTGCCCGAAGGGGGGGAGCCTGGGCATCGGCCCCCTACCCGCGCAGACCGCCGAGCTTGCGCTTGCCCTCGCCGGGCTTGGGCTTCTGCCGCTGGGGAGGACGCTTGGACGGGTCGAGGCGCTTTCCGGCGCCGCCGGGTTTTCCGGCGCGCTTGCTCTCGGTCAGCCGACGAAGGGCCTTTTCCCACTGCGAGTAGACCTTTACGAAACGCTTCTCCGCGCCGCGGGGCTGAATGTCGAGGACGATCTTCTTGCGCTGGATCTCCCCAAAGCGCTCGGCACCCCAACCCTCGGCGGGCGGGAATTCGCGGAGCAGCTTCCGGTCCATCGTGGTGAGGCCGCCCTGTGCCCCCGCGCCAAACCCGGCCGGGTCCTTGACGCCGGGATCGGTGGGAACCACCTTGGCGGGGCGGTTGCTGCGGCTGGCCTCGGCGGTCGCGATGGCCTTGCGCAGGGCTCGGCTCTCGTCGCTCGTAAGCTCGCCGAGACGCGTGACCTTCGAGACCGAGCGGTAGGGCAGGAAGATGAAGCCGTCAGTCTCGCGGTAGTACCACACCCGGATTCCGGTCCTGCGGTGAGACTTGTCGGCCACTTCCTCGTAGCCGTAGCGGCCCATTCGCTCCTGAAAGCGCCCCGCCGGCGCGACGCCGATGATGGCCGAGCCGTTCTTCAGCTCCACCTGGACGCGCTCGTCCGATTTCGGAGCCGCGGGCTGTGCGGACAGCGTGGCCGCCAGTACCAGGATCATCGTCGACCAAGAAGTGTAGCGAGACATCGAACGTCCTCCGTGAACTCCTTTCGAGACACGGCGTCCGCCGCCTTGAACGCCGGTCCCGACCCGCCCATCATGTAAACCCGCGTGCCCGAGAATGTCAGGGCGCAGCCGCCTTTCGTCCCGTCATTCTCCCGGGGTCGCGCTCGTGTTCCGGTTCCTCGATCAGCAAGACGTCCGCGCATCGCTCGCCGCGCACCGCCCGCGTCTGCTGGCGGCCGGATCGGCGATGATCGGCCGGGGTCTGCTCGGCCTCGCCGCGCCTTTCTTCATGGGGCGCGCGATCGACGTGATCGTGTCACGCGAAGGCACCGCACCGCTGACCCGCTACGTGATCCTGCTCGTCGTGTTCGCAGCGTCCACGGCGGTCTGCCAATGGTGGATGCGCTGGCTGTGGATCGGATGGAGCCGCCACGCCGAGCTCCGGATGCGCGACGAGACGTTCAATCACCTGCTGCACCTCCCCTTGCCGTTCTTCCACCGCAGCCGGACTGGTGACCTGATGAGCCGGCTCACCAGCGACGTGGAGGCGATACGCATGGGGTACGGACCGGGCGTCATGCACTGTGTCCACCCCATCGTGATGACCTCGGGTGCGCTCGTGTTGATGCTGAGTACGTCGCCGCAGCTGTCGCTGATCGCGATGACCCCGCTGGTGTTCCTCTTCTTCACCATGAAGGCGATCCTCCCGACGATCCACCAGCGCGCGCTGCGCGTCCAGGAACGTCAGGCCGATCTTTCGACGCGTGCCCAGGAGTCGTTCAGTGGCGCTCGGGTCGTGAAGGCGTTCGCCCGGGAAGACCACGAGGAGGAGCGGTTCAGCGATCTGTCGCGCGCGTTCCTCAAGGACAACCTCGCCCACGCTCGCCGGCGTGGACTCTTCCAGTGCCTCATCGAGTTCTTCGGCGGACTCGGGTCCCTCGTCCTGTTCGTGTTCGCGGGCCACATGGTCATCGCCGGGACGCTCACCATCGGCGCCTACGTCGCGTTCATGGGGTACCTGAACCTGTTGATCTGGCCGATGATCGCGCTGGGTTGGACACTGGCGCTGTTCAAGCGTGCGGAAGCGGCCCAGGAGAGGATCTCCGCGCTGCGCGACGAACCGGCGGAGACGGGCGGTGACCACGACCCCGCAACAACGGACGTACGCGGGGGAATCGAGATCGATCACCTCACGTTCCGGTACCCGAACACGGACCGCGTCGCTCTCGAGGACATCTCGATCACGGTCCCGGCGGGTTCGATGCTCGGGATCGTCGGCGCGACCGCATCGGGCAAGACGACCCTGGTGAACCTGATCCAGCGGCTCTACGATCCGCCACCCGGCACCATCCGACTCGACGGCACGGACATCGCGTCCCTGGCTGTCCACCGCCTGCGAGGCGCGCTCGCCGTCGTGCCCCAGGAGTCGTTCCTCTTCAGCGATTCGATCGCGGACAACATCGCCTTCGGACGTGACGACGCCGACCGCGACGCCATCGAATCCGCGACCCAGACCTCGTGCCTCGACGCTGATCTCGACGCATTTCCGCGGGGTCTCGAGACGGTCGTGGGTGAGCGCGGGGTCACGCTGTCCGGCGGGCAGCGCCAACGCACCGCCATCGCGCGCGCGGTCTTGAAGGACGCCCCCGTGCTCGTCCTCGACGACGCGCTGTCGGCGGTGGACACCGAAACCGAGCAGCGCATCCTCTCCCGCCTGCGCCCGCATCTGGGTACCCGCACTTCGATCGTCGTCTCCCACCGCCTCTCCGCCGTACAGGACGCCGACCAGATCATCGTGCTCGAAAACGGCCGCATCGTGGAACGTGGCGACCACTCGTCGCTCTTGGATGCCGACGGCATCTACGCCCGGCTGTGGCGGCTGCAGCGAGAGCAAGAGGAGCTCGACCACCTCTGATGTCGCACAAGGACGGAGACGATCTCAGCGGGAAGGTGGTCGACGCGCGGTTGTTGCGACGGCTGCTCGCGTTCGCCCGCCCGCACGCCCGCGGCTTCTTGGGGTCGACGTTCCTCCTCCTCTGCCTCGCGGTCCTCACCCTGTCCGTCCCGGAGATCCTGGGGTCAGCGGTCGATGAGTACATCGTTGGCGACGAGGCGGAGTCTCTGACCGACGACGCGCGGGGCAGCGGCGTCCGCTCGACCGCCCTCATTCTCGCCGGGATCGGGCTGCTGACGTTCGGAGCACGACTCGCGCAGATCACACTCACCAACCGGACCGGACAGCGAGTCATCCACGACCTCCGCCTCGCGGTGTACTCGCACGTCACCCGCCGGAGCTTGCGGTTCTTCGACCGGAACCCCGTTGGCATGCTCGTGACCCGCGTCACGGGCGACATCGAGACGTTGAACGAGTTCTTCGTGAGCGGCGTCGATGTCTTGTTCTCCGACTTCATCCGCATCCTCGCGATCATCGGCCTCCTCCTCTTCATCGACTGGCAGATGGCGCTTGCGACGCTTGCGGTCGTCCCGCTGATTCTGCTCTGGGCGTTCGTGTTCCAGCGCCGCGCCCGGAAGCTCTTCCGTGAGGTGCGCGGCGAGGTCTCGCGCCTCAACGGCTACATGAACGAGGCCCTGAGCGGAGTGCAGGTCGTGCGTTCGTTCGGGCGCGAAGCGACCATTCAGGCCAAGTTCCAGGGCATGAGCTCAGACCTGCGGAACGCACACCTCAAGACCGTGCGCAACTTCTCCTGGTTCTTCCCGGGCATGGAGCTGATCACCGCGATGGGCATGTCCGCGGTGCTCGTGACCGGGTACCACCTCGTCATCGGCGGACGCATCGCGCCCGGCGACGTCGTGAAGTTCTGGCTCTATCTCACACTCTTCATCGAGCCGCTGCGCCAGCTCGCGGACAAGTACAACATCCTGCAGGCCGCTGTCGCAGCCGGCGAGCGCGTGTTCCGCGTCCTCGATGACGATTCAGCGCTGAAGATCGCAGAGACGCCGACCTCACTGTCGGACTCGCGCGGCCGGGTGCACTTCGACAATGTGCACTTCGCGTACGACGAGGAGAAGCCGGTGCTACGCGGGGTCTCGTTCGACGTCGAACCGGGGTCTCGCATCGCGTTCGTCGGCCCGACCGGTTCGGGCAAGTCGACGATCATCAATCTGCTGTGCCGGTTCTACGACCCCGGCGCAGGTCGCGTCCTGCTCGATGGCAAAGACCTCCGCGACGTGGATCCCCACGAGCTGCGCCGGCGGATCGGCGTCGTCCTGCAAGACGTCTTCCTCTTCGAAGGCACCGTCCGCGAGAACCTCACCCTCGGCGCCGATCACCTGAGTGACGAGGTCCTGGCCCGGGCACTCGAAGCAGTGCAGGCAGACGCCGTCGTCGCGCGCCTCGGCGGGCTCGACGGTCGCATCCGGGAGCGAGGGGCGACCTTGTCGACCGGCGAGAAGCAGCTGCTCGCATTCGCCCGGACGCTCGCCCACGATCCCGCCCTGCTCGTCCTCGACGAGGCCACGGCGCACATCGACACCGAGTCGGAGATCCTGTTCCAGCGGGCGCTCGACAAGGTCATGGAGGGCCGCACCGCGATCGTCATCGCGCACCGGTTGTCCACGATCCAGGAATGCGACCGCATCCTCGTGCTTCACCACGGGGAGGTGCGGGAATCGGGCACGCACGACGAGCTCCTGCGCCAGAACGGGATCTACGCGCGGCTGTACCGACTTCAGTTCGAGGGCGCCTGAGCCGGCGGCTCGGACCCGGGTTCCAACTCGGGGTCCGGCTCGGGCTCCGCAGTGTCGTCCCGTTCCCGCAATGGTGACGACCCCGGCCCGACCTCGCCGCGCTGCATGTTCTGCAACCACGCCGCGACCCGCCGCTCCTCCGCGCGAAGGCACACGCGCCGCCACTCGGCCTCGCCGAGGAGGAACACGAGGATCCCGATCACCGGCAGGATGAGACTGATCCGGATGAACCCGAGCGCAAGCGGCGAGAGCACCATGAGCGCCGCCAAGAACCTCCCGATCCCGACCGCGATGCGGGTCGCGGAGAGGTCGGACATCCGGAGGTTGAGGAGCGCGCGCAGGAGCCGTCCGCCGTCCATCGGAAACGCCGGCACGAGATTCAGGGTCCCCAGGGCCAGGTTCGCCACGAGCGCGATTGAGAGTGGACCCGTCGGCAACCACCCGTCCCAGCGCCCCCATTCCCAGGCCAGAGGCGCGAGGATCGCAGCGAGAACGAGGTTCGTCCCAGGACCCGCGAGGCCGATCATGAACTCCTCGCGAGAAGTGCGCGGCGGCTCCATCCGCGTCATCCCGAAGAACGCGTGGAGATAGACGTCGTAGACCGGCACGCCCATTCGCCGTGCGGCCAGCGCATGTCCATACTCGTGGGCGACGACACAGACGATGGTGAGCAGCGCCGCGCTCATCGTCCGCACCGCGGCCATCACATCGTGGCTCGAGATGAAGAGGAACAGCCCGAGGAGAAAGAGCGCGAAGAACAGCGTGCCGTTGCAGCGAAGGGGGATGCCCCAGAGATTCAGGAGGTGAAAGCGCTTCGACACGGGGCGGTATGTCCTCGGACCGGCGAGGCACCCTTGATACCGGAATCCGCGCGGCGATGGAATCCCCGCCGCAGCGTCCGTACCATGCGGCCGATGCCGACGCTGGGTCGAGGGTTGCAGGTCCTGGGCCTGCTCATGACGGGTTACGCCGCAGTTTCGGCGTTCTGGGTCGATTTCTCGGAGGCCGCCATGTTCACGTGGGGTCTCGGCGGCTTCGCGATCTTCTTCATCGGCTCCTCGCTGCGCGGGAGGTCCGAATGACCCGATCTGGCGACCCCGGACCGCCCGCGACCCGCGAGAAAGCGTCGTGGTGCATCTTCGACTTCGCCAACTCTTCGTTTACCACGGTGATCGTCACCGTCGTCTACGCGCGCTACTTCGTGAAAGTCGTGGTCCCGGACGGCAGCTGGGCCGGGGTACCCGCCGATTCGTGGTGGGCGGGCGCGGGCGTCGTGTCCAACGTCCTGGTCATCCTCTCCGCGCCCGTCATCGGCGCGATGGCGGACCGGCGCGCCGCGAAGCATCGCTACCTGCTGGTGACGACGCTCGTCTGCGTCGGTGCGACGGCCCTCCTCTCCGTCTGGGGCGCGGGGGCGGTCATCGCAGCGCTGTTGTGCTTCATCATCGCCAACATCGCGTTCAGCTCCGGCGAGAACCTCGTTGCCGGGTTCCTTCCCGAGCTCGCGCCGCCGGATCAGATGGGGAGACTCTCCGCCTACGGATGGACCGTCGGCTACTTCGGCGGTCTGCTGGCGCTGGTGCTCTCGCTCCTGCTCGTGAACCTCGGCGGTACCCGCTGGGTCCCCATCGCCACGGCCGCCTTCTTCGGAATCGCCGCACTCCCCACGTTCCTGTGGCTGAAGGAGCGAGCCCAACCCAAGCCCGGCCGGGTTCGCATGCTTGCCGCCGCGTTCGGCGAGCTGAGCACGACCTGGCGGGAGCGCACCCGTTTTCGCGATCTGTTCACATTCCTCGGGGCGATCCTGCTCTTCCAGGGCGGGGTCGCCGTCGTGATCTCGTTCTCCGCGATCTACGCCGAGTTCGAGATCGGGATGAACGAGACCGAGATCATCGGGATGTTCATGGGACTCCAGATCGCGGCGGCGGGCGGAGCGTTCGCGTTCGGCTGGATCCAGGACCGCGTGGGCTCCCGCGCCGCGCTGCTCAACTCCCTTGGATTGTGGATCGTCGCCGTGACCATCGCGTACCTGGCGCGAACACCGGGCGCGTTCATCGCCGCCGGCTTGATCGCCGGCGCCGCCATGGGCGCCAGCCAGTCCGCCAGCCGCGCGCTCATCGGGCTCTTCTGCCCGGCCGGGCGCGAGGGTGAGTGGTTCGGACTGTGGGGACTCGCGACGAAGGGCGCCGCGGTACTGGGACTCGCGTTCTACGGTGTGCTCATGGCCACGACCGGAGATCGACGCCTGGCCATCCTCGCGACCCTCGCCCTGTTCGTCCTGGGCGCGATCGGGGTCATGCGGGTCGACGTCAACCGCGGCCGACAGACGGCACAGGATGCTGAAGCACCGCCGCTACCGTCTCTCTGAGCGCATCGAGATCGAACGGCTTCTTGAGTACGGGTAGTCGCGTGGCTTTGAGGAACCGCTCGAGCGTCTCCTCAAAGGGGTCGCCGGTCACGAGCACCATCCGTCCCGCCAGTGGATTGCCTTCTTGCGCGAGACGGCGATGGAGCGAGATACCATCGAGCCCGGGGATGGTGCGATCGCAGACGAGTGCGTCGTAGAAGCCGTCGCCGATCGCCGCCTCGACCTGCCGGGCCGTCGCGCACCGCCGCACCGTGTGACCCTGCTCCTCCAGGACGGTCGCCACGAGGTCCTGGACCACGGGCTCGTCCTCGACCAACAGGATGTGGCTCCCCCTTCCGCCTTCCATGATCTCCCTCGACGCTCAAAACCTCAAAAAGCGTCGCCGCGTGGATTCCTTTCGACCCCACGCCGCCCCGGCCTTGATCCCGTTGCGCGGGTGAGATCCGTGGCCTTGCATCACGCAGGTTGCGCCGATAGGATCCGAGTGTCGAGCCTGGAAGCCCGCCCGGTCGCGACCCCCCATCATCACCCCGATACGCAAAGACCAGGGCGGCTTTGACGCCGCGCGACCCGCGCGACCCCCGACACCTTTTTCACAGAAGCTCCCAGGCGTTCGTGACCACCTCTCGAACTGACTGCCGCTGCCATCTCGATCAGGCTCCGGACCGGTATCGCACCGGCCCCGCCGGACAGACGACGTGCGAGGTCTGCGGGTGGATCTGGGTCGCCCCGGGGTGGTCTGGCGACCGCATTCGCCTGTTTGACGACTTGGACGCGCAGCCAGCCGTACCCGACGCGATCGAGCTCGATCTCTGGTACCGGCTCGACCGGGCCGAGCCCTGACCGGCGGCCGGGAAACCGGCCTCCCGAAAGAGGTTCATTCGCGCTTTGGTCTCGAAGCTCTGCCTGCCGATTTCAACATCGAGAGCAGTGGAGGTTCGGTACGACTCGGCAAATCCAAATGGTCCCGGTTCCGGAGCAGGCGTGCACCCTCGCGGTCCGGCGTCCGGACACGTCGCTGGCCCCCGGTCGGACGGCCCGAATCTCTACTGAAGGATGCAGCCTGACCTTCGAGCCCGGGCAAGCGCCCGATCTCGCCGTCGGCCAGCGCGTGGATGTTGCCGTCACCGCCTCCGGTCTGTCGAAGCCGCTCAACGTCCCGTCCGTCGTCCACCATCGCTACGAGGGCACCGACGGGCGCCTCTTTGACTTCCGATTCCTCGACGCGACCGCCCTCCGTCGAGCGCTGCCCGAAGCACTGTTCGCCGTCTTCGATCACCGCGCCGCCTATCGTGTGCAGCCGGATCCGAGCGCGCCCATCGAGGTCACCGTGAAAGCCACGCCCCCGGGCATCCGCGCTCTCGCGTACCTCGCCGACCTCTCCGTGACGGGAATCGCAATCTCGGTATCGGCGGGACTCGAGCAGGAGCTACGCGCCGTGCAACGTCTGGACCTGTCGTTCCGCCTGCCCCCGACGTTCCAAGTGATGTCGATGGTCGGGGACATCCGACATCGCAGGCTCGCGTCCGACGGGGTGCGCTACGGCATCGCCATCGACCCGGAACGTACCCGGGACTTCCCGGGCCAGCAGGACCTCATCCGCGACTACATTCGATCGCGACAGCAAGAGATCTTCGAGAGCGTCCTCGAATAGGACGCCCGGGGGGGGTCGCTACGAAAGCCAGCCTCCCCGTGCCGCCACGAGGAACACGACGAGCACCGGCGCGAAGACGACAGCCATCAGAAGCACGAGGAGCGATCGGCGATCCGCGAGGCCACCGCCGCTCGAGGCCGGACGGTTCTGCTCGTACCACTGAAACCAGCTCGCAAGCCAGTCGGTCAGACGATCGAGACGCTCCTCGACCCGGTGCAGCGCCTGGACCGTCTCGCGCCCACCGCTGATGGAAACGGTCCGCTCCACGAGGTCACCCGGTGCGCGAAGCCGCGCCGTGGAGACCTCCGGGTCGGAGAGGGGCTCCGGCCCCGCCGTCAGCGGAAGTTGCGCCTCCTCGACCTGCTCACGATCGCTCCAACCCGGTGGCGGAGACCACGCCGGGCCGGGCTCCGGATCGGCGACATCGCGGACCGGGGACGCCTCGGGCGGAGCCACCGCAGGATCCGGCACCGCGTCCGCCGCGGCGACCACCGGCTCGGGCTCCACTTTCGTGGACTCCGACGGCGACGGGGCGACCGGATTCTCGGGGGCAGGGGTCTCGGGCGCTGGGGTCTTGGGCGCGGCGGTGGACGCGGCCGCGCCATCTCGGGCCTTCTTGATCTCGCGCTCGCGGCGGCGACGCCGTTTTCCGCTCTTGCTACCCATGGATCCCCTCCGCGTTCGGGCAGAAGCCACACGCAACGACGGGCTCCTCCGCCGCACGCACGACCTGGAAGGCCGGGTCGGTCCACGCCGCCCGAAAACCCTTAGACGTCAGCGCGACATGCGGCACGCCGGCGAGATGGCGCGTGCCGCAGCACAGCGTGACCTCCCCGTCCGCGGCCACCGCCGCCCGGGTCCAAGGCGCATCAGCGGGCAACGCCGCGTCCGCGCGGAAGCGCGCCGCGTCTTCGGGCCAGACCGGCACGGGCGCAACGGGCGGGTAGTGCACGGCAACGCCCATGAGCTCACCCTGCAACACGGCCCGTTGCAGGGCGACGCCGATATCCATCCGGCGCTTCGTGATCTGGAGGTCCTTGTGGTTCTCTTCGAGCCCTAGGCCATGCACGAGACGGACCTCCCCCGCGCCGAGCTGTCCGAGCCGGGCGATGATCGACGCAAGCAAGGCGTGGTTGCCGCCGAACAGGGTCACCCGGAAACCGAGTCGGGGGCGCTCGGGCTCCGGCAGTCCTTCGATCGCTCTCCGGAAGGCTTCGATACCGCGAAGGAGCACCCCCAGGTCCGCGCCCTTGCGCACCATGGGATACAGCTCCTGATCGAGCGCTTCGACGCTGATGGTGAGGCGACCGAGGAACGGCACCAGACGGTCGATCCACGACTCGAGTTCCAGGCCGGCGGTCAGGAGGTCGAGCTTCGGACCGTCGGGATCGAACGTCGCCAATCGTTCGGCAAGGAGGGGGTCCTGCAGTGGCTCGCCCCCGAATCCCAGCTCGACGACGTCCGTGTGCGGAAACACTTCGCGCGCGACCTGATCCCACAGCTTCATCGGCATCGTGTGCTGGGGTTCGTCGTCGGGTTCGCGCCGCTTGAAACAATGCAGGCAGCCGTAATTGCAACGGCTCGTCGTCTCGAGCCGTATCCGCGACGGAAGCGAACGGGGCACCGGACGTCGGAGCTCCAGGTCTTGGGTGAGCAGACGCCGATTCTGCGCGCGGAGGTCGGGAACGGTCCGGGTCGCGGTCACCGGACCGGCCTCTCGAGGATCACGATCATGTCGCGATTGTTCGCGGCGAGGTGGACCGACTCCAGGGACAGGTGCGCTGAGCTGATGAGCGTCCGAACCACGTCCGGCGAGAGAAAGTTGATCCGTCCCGACGCGCGGGCCCCCGTTCGATGCCGGATGGCCTCCGCCTGGAACTGACGGAAACCAAGCGGGTCGAGCAGATTCGCGAACGAGATGACCCCCCGGCCCCCAGGTCGCAGAACGCGGTGGAGATCCGAGAGGTAGAGGAACATGTCCTCCTGGTCGAGATGGACGAACACGTCGTACGAGAACGCAAAGTCAATCGTCCCGGTCTTCAACGGGGAGAGCCCACGACCGTCCGAGAGCACGAACGACACGTTGTCGACGACACCCAGGTCTCCGCGCGTCCGTTCGAGCATGCCTCGGGCGACGTCGAAGCAGATGATCCGCTTCGCGTGAGGGGCCATGAGGCGGGTGAACTTCCCCCCGCCCTGTCCGATCTCGAGCACGGTGCTCGACGCCGAGAGCCAGGGCTGGCAGTAGTTCCTGAAGAGATTTCGGTCGAGGTTCTCGTCGCTCCACTCCTCGCCGAGGACGCGGCCGGCCTGCTGACCTTCCTTGTCAGCCCATTCCGCCGCGTAGCGATCCCACTCTGCGGCGTAGCGCTCGCCCGGCGGCGGGGCGGGCGGCGGCGACGTCTGGTCGGCGGTGGCCGGCAACGCCGCGCGAATCGCCGCACCCACGGCCGCCTCGACAGCGACCTCCACCGTACGACGGACCTCGGGCACGCTGGGGAACGGTGCCTCCGGTATCGGCATCGGTTCCGGCAGCCGCTCCAGCGTCGTCACCGCCACACTCGGCTCCGGCAGTGGAGCCGCTTCGGGCAACCCCCGACGCAACGTATCCGGATCGAGAAGAGGAGCCGGCTCCGCGGCGCTGGGCTCGCGCACCACCGTGAGCAGGTAGCGCCAGACGACAGCGGGCAGGAAGAGCCCGAAGCCGGCAAGGCCGAGCAGCTGGCCGCTCGCGTCATAGCGCAGGGCGCAGACCTCGGACGCGGAGTACCATATCGCGCCGAAGCCGAGATAGACGACGATCCACTTGGGCGCCTGCGAGAGGCTACGCCAACCCAGTAGGGCCGCGCCCGCACCCACGAGCCCGAGCAACCCCGCGACGATCGTCGCCGCGATGCCGGAGAACGGCAGCAGCACCACGCGGGACGCCCGCTGGGCCAGTGACCACGGCTCTCCGAACTCCGGACTCCCCCCCGACACCATGACGACGATCAGAGCGACCGGGATGACTGCGCCCACCGCGCGACTCACCGAGTCACGGACCGGCTCCTCGCGGTGGAACACGACCTCGACCACGGGCAACAACACGCAGAGCGCGAAACCCGTCGGCCCCGCCAGGGCCGCTACGGCCGCCGCCGCGACCGTGGCGACGTCGGCGGCAATGGCGGGACGCCGGTCCCGACGAAGCCGCCAGCTCCATTCGCGGGCCGCGAGGCACAGCAGGACGGCGGCCGCCGCAGAGGCCTGGAACGCGGCATCGGGTCGAGCGACGAGTGAGTGGGCCAAGGCCGGATGGGCGATCCACAGCGCCCCGGCCAGGAAGCTGACGATGCGGTTGCCCGTCCACGCCATCCCCAGCGAGAACAACGTCGCTCCGGCCACGGCGAGCAGGATCAGGACGCACCCGCGCCGGAGATCGCCGTCCGCGTCGGCGAGCGCGTCGTGCAGGGCCTGGCCGAGCAGGAACGGCCCTCCGCTGGTCATCTCCAGTCCAGCTGCGGACGGCCTCTCCCCTGCGTACGCTGCGAGCAGCAGCAGCAGGTACACGACGACGGCGGGGGCAGAACCCTTGAGGAACGTGTTCATGCGGTTCCGGATCGAGCTTCGGCGGGGCACTTTACGTGTCCGCTCGGACCAGGGTCAAGGAGCGGCCGGAGAGGCTTCAGACTCCCGGGGGCCAATCGTCGCGATCAAGCTCCTGCTGGTACTCGGGATGACCGATTGAAGGGCGACCCATCCACCTGGTCTTCGAGGACCTCCGAGAGCTGATCTCCGCCTACGTGCGCACCTGGACGTCGGTCCCCCCGGGGTCTCGCGGCGCTCTCCGGCTCGCCCACGGTCTCCTGACCGCGCAACTCAGCGCAATGAGGCGAGCACTGACTCGGCTCGATCTTCGAGCTGCGCCGCCGCGCCTTCCGGAACGACGAATCGAATGGCCAGCACGCGCCCGCCGTGGCGGACCCACACCCGGTGGTCGCGGGCGGGCTCGAGGTCTGGCGCGGACCGCTCCCGAGCAATGACCACCTCGTGCGCTGGAAGACCATCCTCCTCGTCCAGCCAGCGCTGCCGATCGATCTCGAGCGTGCCGCCGTCAGTGTCGATGAACTCCTGCGCGAGCGACTGGAGGATCGGGTCGAGCTTCGTCGGTAATGGGAGAATCGAGAGGCTCAGCGTCTCGGCTGAGAGGTCGGATCGCAGCTCGAGCCGCAGCTCAGAGCCCTCGACGGTGGAGGTCCACTCTGGATCGAGCAGGAGGGACAGCCGATGCCCGGCGAGATCGAAGTCGTGACGGGTCTGTCCATCCCGCGGCTCGAGCCCGGGCCGAGCTGGCCGGCCCGAGTCGTGAAAGAAGATCGCGTAGAGCGTCCCCGCGGCCACCAGCAGCACGATGAACCAGATGGTGATTCCGGTCCACGAGCCGCCGGACGAGCGCGTGAGATCGATGGTGCGAGGTGCCCCAGAGGTGTCGGCCATCGGCCGCATGATAACGCGGCCGGACCTTCTATCATGCTCGAGACATGAAGCGTCCACCGTCCCTCATCGCCGGAATCTTCGGCCGCTTTCTCCGGGGTCCCGGGCGCATCATCCGATCCCGGGGGAACTACCGTTTCGCCAAGCTGCTGGGTCGCGGCGGAATGGGCGAGGTCTGGCTGGCTGAGAAGCTGGGCACCGCGGGATTCTCGAAGCTCGTGGCCATCAAGACCATCGCCCGCAACCGGCTGGAGAACCTGCGTATCCTCGAGATGTTCCTGGACGAGGCCCGCCTGGTCGCGAACCTCGTCCACCCCAACATCGTCCAGGTCTACCAGCTCGCCCGAACCCGCCGCGAGGTCTACATCGTCATGGAGCACGTCTTCGGGCGTACGCTCCTCCAGCTCCTGGAGCGCCTCGCGAAGCTCGATCGCAAGCTCCCCATCGACATCGGCGTGTACATCGCAGCGCGCGTGTGCCGCGGCCTCTACTACGCCCACAAGAAGCACTCCCGCACCGGCCGCCACCTCCAGATCGTCCACCGCGACATCTGTCCCTCCAACATCCTGATCTCCTTCCGCGGCATCCCGAAGCTCACCGACTTCGGCGTCGCCAAGGCGATCACCTCCAAGGTGGACGACGAGGGCAACATCGTCTGGGGCAAGTACCCCTACATGGCCCCCGAGGCCGTCCAGCGCAAGGGCACGGACGCCCGCTCCGACCTCTACTCGGTCGGCCTCGTGATGTACGAGATGTTCACGGGCAAGCTCGCCCACGACGTCGAGTCGACCCGGGCCTTGAACCTCCGGCTCGAGACCGAAGCCAACGACGACCGCGACATCCGCCGCCACTCTCCTGACATCCCCGAAGGCCTCGCCCACATCATCATGAAGGCCACCGAAACGGACCCGGTCAACCGCTACGCGTCGGCCCAGGAACTCGGCGACGCACTCCAGCAGTTCCTGCTCTCCCACTTCATGTTCCCCGAAGAAGAAGCGGTCGCTGACTTCCTCGCGACGGTGTTCCCCCAGGCCGAACGCCATCGCTGGTGGTAGTTGAAGGGGCTGCCGGGAGCGGGGACCTCCAGGTCCGCTCCGGGTCCGAATACGGCTTCGCCGCCAGAGCGGACCTGGAGGTCCGCGCTCCCGAAAGAGCAGATTGGTTCAGGCGTTTTGGGGGCTCGTCGCACGGACGCAGCCGAGGGCAGACCGAGCGAGCGAAGCGACGACGACGGGTCCACGCACGGACGCGGCAGAGGGCAGACCGAGCGAGCGAAGCGACGACGACGGGCCCACGCACGGACGCGGCAGAGGGCAGACCGAGCGAGCGAAGCGAGCGACAGTCTGCCCGGCCTAAAAACGGCGGCGTCGGTGCCACCCATCCCCTGTGGAAGATGTACCACCGTGGCAACCTCCCTGGGTGTCACCGACGCAGCCTGAGGCTAGCGTCGGTCAGCTCCGGTGGGAGGTGCCGACCTACTGTCTGATCAACGCGGCCGCAGGGGTCGCGTGTATGTTCTGCTGAGCGGGCAACGGCGGCTGAGACCGAAGGCGCCGGGTAAGAGCGCTTCTGCGGTGCTGAGAATGTAACGGATGCCCCCCGGGTCGCATCAAGGGGCAACTGGAAATTCCGGTGCTTACGACCCCTGGGACGCTCCGAGGAGCACGGCGTTGAGGAAAAGGGTCCAGACTCCCGGGGAAGTGCCGCGAAATACCGGGTCCTCGGTGAAGGCGATGATCCGCCCCCGACCGACGGTACGCTCGATCACCAGGGGAGTTCCCCGGATCGCTTGCCCCTGCGCGTCCGTGAGGATGCCGGAGAGGTTCGCTCCCGCGTCCGGCTGGACCGAGAGCACGACCCGGGCGTCCTTCTTCGCGGGCGTCTCCCAGTACCGATCGGTTCGGACCTGCACCGTCGGATCCGCACCGAGTCCGTGGGCGAGCCAGTGGTCACGATCGAGGCGGGGCTTCATGATCACGCCCGCGACGGATCCAATGGCATCCGTGTCCTTCTTCGGTTTCAACGGGAGGAGGCCCTGGCCGACGAGCACGTTGGTCGCGCCGCGCAGCGCGACCACGGTCCCGCCGCCCGCGAGGAACGACTCGATCGTCGCCTTCTTCAGCCGGTCGCCGTAGCGACCGTCGGGCAGGACGAGGACGTTGGCCTTCTCGAGCGCGCGGGGAAGGTCGGAGAGACCGACCCGCAGGTGTGGGAGATCGGTAATCCGCTCGAACAGCCACCACACGGCGCCCGTCGAATAGCCGGATGTCCCCTCCCCGGTCGCGACGACGACGGACGGCCTGCGCACCGGAACGATGCGGCCGGACCCGAGATCGTGGCCGTCGGACGTCCGCAGGGACCGCACGCCAGTCAGTCCCTTGGCGCCGAGGATCGCCGCGCGCTGCTTCGGGTCGCGATTGCGGTCGGCGAGCACGAGCAGGGTCCCGGACCCGTACGTCCGCCCCTCCGCGGTGAACCCGAATGGGACGACGCGCACGCGCACGTCCGCATCGAGGAGTTGGCCGAGCAATCGGCCCGTGCCGAGACGGCGGCCGGAGGCGAGCCAAGCCGATGCACCAGTCATCGGGGCGGGCTCGGCAGCCCCCGCCGGCGCGGCGATCGTTCGCGTCCCCTCGGGCAGCATCGTCCCGCGGAAGCCCTCGACGCCGAACAGCAGTGGCAGGTTCCACGCGGTGACGTCGTAGATCTCGCTGCGGGCACCGCTGGCGATACGCTCCGCATCCGCCGAGACGAACCCGGGCTCGGGACCGGTCTTCGGATCGAGCAACGCCAGCACGAGCGGGCGGCGTCCTTGCCGCGATGAGACGACCAGCGATCCAGCGGCCAGCGTTCGGGTCGTGGTCGACCCGCCGACGAGCGGCGTCACCTCCATCTGCGTCGCGACCGCCAGCGTGCGCGTACGAATCCCGTTGTCTTCCAACGTCTCCCGCAGGCGCGCGAGGCGGTCCGGATCATGGCGCGGGGTGAACACGAACCACGACCGGTCATCGGCCGCACCCTGTTCCCGGACCTGTCTGAAGTGGTCCGACCAGTTGTCGAGAACCGCCTCGCGCTCCGTAGCGCACGCCGTGAGCACGGCGTATCCCGACCCGGTGTGACGCGTCGTCGACTCGAGGTAGGTCAGCACGCTGCCGTCACGCCGCTCGATGTGACCGGCGCCAGCACCGGCCTGCTCGAACGTGAAGCCGGCGGCGCCGTGCAAACACGGCCATGAACCGCCGTAGCCCGGATAGTCCGCGGGGAACATGTCTCCGACCCAGTACGGCCAGGCGTTCTCGTCGAAGCGGTCTCCGATGCTCTTCCCGATGATCTTCCAGTTGTCGCGAACGGACGGCGAGATGTGGGAGTTGGTCGGCTGGCCGGGCGGCGCAGAGAAGTAGTACGTCCGGTCGCGGCCCATCTCGTGGAAGTCGCAGAACACCTGCGGATTCTCCCCGAGGAACTCGCGGGCGCGGATGCGCGACTCGACCTGCGTCTGGAGAAACCAGTCGCGGTTCATGTCGAAGAGATAGTGGTTCGTCCGTCCGCCTGGCCACGGCTCGTCATGGTCCCACGCAGCGCCGTCGGTGACGTGGCGCGAACTGCGGCGATCGCGCACGCCCTGCACGAATCGCTCGCGACCGTCCGGGTTGGAGACGAGGTCGATCGACAAGACGACGTGGTCGAGAATGCGCGTGACCTCGGCGTCCTGCGAGGACGCGAGGTGGTAGAGGAGCGCAAGCCCGGCATCGACCCCCGATGCTTCGTTGCCGTGGATGCTCATGCAGAACCACACGCTGACCGCGTGGTCCTTCGGCAGTGCAGCGATCTCGCCGTCGATGACGCGTCGGCGATCGCGACGCGCGCGAGCCTGGGCGGGATCGGCCCGGTGCCGAGCAGCGGAGGTGATGACGACCTTCGCCATGGGCAGGCCAGTCCACGTCTCGCCCATCGGCGCGTACACGACGCGATCACTCGCAACCGCGACGGCCCGCGCGTAGCGCAAGGCCGCCTCCGTCGACACCGCGCGGTCTCCGAGCGCATGCCCGAGGATGGATTTCGGGGTCGGCACGTCGGCATCGCGACGTTTCGCGGCCAGCGGGAACGTCGGCTCCTGCGCAGGCACGAGGACGACGAGCAGCAACAGACTCAACGCGCGAATCGCCATGTTTCCCATTCTCCTGACCGGGGCGCCCTCTTTAACAGAAGTGTCCGGGCCGGAGACAGGATCCGCGCTCCGGTGTCCGGGTGAGAGGTCAGTCCCGACTGGGTCGCCACCCAACATAACCTGTTGACATCATGCATCTTGAGTGCGTCTCGGCCGCCACGGCATGGGTCTTGCGAAAGGAAGGGCATCCAGATCGATGGTGATTCTGATGCTCTTCAAGGAGGTGGTCCCATGCTCGAAACTATCCTTAGCCTGGTCCTGACGTGTACGTCGCCGACCCACCAGGTGCCGGCCACCCCGCCCCCACCCTGTCACGAGGGTTGCGCGGTGAGACCGGTCACCCGGCCGGCCTGGATCCCGCCTCGCTTCGAGACGGTCCAGGAGACGGTATTCATCCCCGCGCAGTACACCTGCCGTGAAGTCGAGGAGTTCATCCCCGCACGCTTCGAGTGTGTTCGAGAGCGCGTGTGGATTCCCGCGCGCTACCAGTGCATCCAGAAGCGGCACTTCATCGCCGCTCGCTACCGGACCGTCCCCCAGAAGGTGTGGGTACCGGCGCGGTACAAGACCGTGAGTCGCCGGGTGTTGATTCCCGCGCGCTACAAGATGGTCAAGGTGAAGAAGTGGATTCCGGCGCGCTACACGATCAAGCGGAAGCGGGTGGCCATTCCGCCCGAGTACATCATGGTGAAGATCCCGGTGAAGACCCGACCGGGTCAGCCGCGGAAGTTCCGGAGGGTGCGCCGGGTGAAGCCTGGAACCGCGGGCCGGTTCAAGTGGGTGACCACCAAGGTCAAGGTTCCTGGCACCGGATGCTCTCGCACGATCGTCAAGCGTCAGCTCGTTCCCGGGACCAATTGCCGCAAGACGGTGAAACGTCGGGTGTTGGTCCCCGGCACCAACTGCCACGTGACCCGCCGCGTGCGCAAGCTGATCCCCGGCACGAACTGCTGGGTGACGAAGCCTGTGCGCGTGCTCGTCCCCGGCACCAAGTGCCACAAGTTCGTCGAGCGGGAGGTCCTCGTGCCCGGTACGGGGATCACGGTGAGGCGCGAAGTCAAGGAGCTCGTACCCGGCACCGGCTGCGAGCAGGTCGTGCCCCGTCGGGTGCTGGTGCCCGGCACCGGGATCTTCGCGAACCAGACGACGTTCGAGGCCGTCTGCTGCCACGAGTAATCCCCCGGGAGCTCCGGCCGTAGAACGCGCGCACGCCCTTCGGGTGGCGCGCGTTCTTGCGTTGACGGCTACTCGCGCGCGGCGTCCCCGAACACGGTTCGGCGCAGCTTGCCGAACGCCCCCGCCTGACCCTGCAATCCGCCGTGGGAGAAGAGCACCACGCCGTTCGCGCCTACCCGCCTGACGAAACGGACGCGGGAGACGGTCTCGTCGATGGGGAGCCGCCACGAGCCGATGCCCATCCAGACGCGTCCCCGTCCGCGCGCGGCGATGGCGGCGCGGGTCCGCTGCTCGAAGGTCGAGCGCTCCGCCGACGTCGCGTAGTTCATCGGACACGCGACGTCGATCCACCCGCTGCGCAGCCACTCGGTCCACTCCTGGAACCGGCGATCCCGCGCGTCGGTGACGTCTGGAAAGACCGCGGCGCTGATCACGATCGACGACCGGATGCCTCGGGTCGCAGTCGCGATCCCCTCGACCATGCGCGAGACCACCCGGCGGCGGAACGACGCCCACCGAACGGGATAGCGGCGCGTGTACACCAGCGGGTTCTTCAGCACGCGGCCGGCCATGTCGCGACGGTCGCCCGCGGAGATCTCGCGATCGATCTCGACGCGAAACGCGTCCAACCCGGCACGGGAGTAGCCCCACTTCGGACCGGGATACCGGATGTAGTCCAGGTGGATGCCGTCGACGTCGTAGCGCCGGACCACGTCCGCGCAGACGTCCGCGAGGTGGCGGCGGTACTCGGAGTTGGCCGGGTCGCCATAGACGCCTTCGACAGACGACTTGTGCTGCTTCACGTACGACTCGAGCCGCGACCGGAAGCCGTCGTGCCCGGGCGGCAGTCGCAGCAGCTCGCGTGCGAGAGGCTCCGGTGCCATCAGCCACTCGGGGTGGCGGTGGACGAGGTGAAGTGGATGAGGATTCGGTTGCTCCGGGCTCCACACCAGGTTCGCGTTCACCCATGCGTGCACCGTGATGCCGCGCGCGTGCGCGAGGTCGACGATCAGGCGGAGCGGGTCGTAGTCCTTCCCCTGGAGCGAGGGCGGCGGCGGCTCGAGCCCGCCCTGGAAGTACGCGTCGCCGCGCCCGCGCACCTGGACCAGCAACGTGTTGAGCCCGGCGGCGACCGCCTCGTCCACGACCCGCCGCACGCTTCGCTCCCGGGTCAGGCTCGAGCGCACGACCCATGACGCCCGCGCGTCCGGCGGCAAGGGCGCCGGCGCTTCGGGGCCCGGCGGCGGCGCGGATCCGCAAGCCGCGAGGAGCACGAGCGAGACGGTTGCGATGGAACCCGGACCGACGCAGCGCAGCATGGCGCGACCCTCCCTGGAGTGACGGTCGCCACCGTGGCCGGTGCGGGCGGCCCGGTCAAGCGTCCGACAGATGACGGACGAAGGTTTGACCGACCCCCGGCAACGCCATAGAGTGGGAGTCCGTAAAGGACTTACGCGAGGGAACGGGAGGATCGAACCGATGCAGAACACTGCGACCCAGGCGGCCTGGCTCCAGGGAGCCATCACCGTCGAGCAGGAAGGCGCCGAAGCCCGGCGCGAGTTCATCCAGAAGGTCTATGCCCACCTGCTGGTGGGGCTGATGGTCTTTTCGGGTGTCACGTGGGCGATGATGAAATCGCCTCTCGTCTGGAGCGGTGACGAGCCCGGCTTTCTCTGCACCATGCCCGGGTGGATCACCTGCTTCGTCGGCATGGTGGGGCTTCAGCTCATGTATGGCCGCCTGTTCTCGTCGGCCAGCCTGAAGGTCCACTACATCGCGTTCGGGCTGACGATCGCCCTCCAAGGCGCGTTCTGTGCCCCGCTGTTCTGGTTCGCCCAGCACATCAGCGACACCATCCTCCGCGATGCGTTCTTCATCACCACCGCCGGCTTCGGTGGTCTCACTGCCATCCCGTTCCTGACCAAGAAGGACTTCTCCTTCATGGGCGGCATGTTATACACCGCCACCTTCATCCTGATGGCCGTTGGCATCATGAGCATCTTCTTCGGCCCGTTCAACATGGGACTGTTCTGGTCCGGCGCCGTCGTCCTCTTGTTCAGCGGCTGGGTGCTCTACCACACCAGCCAGATCCAACGGCATCTCCCGCTGACTGCGTACGTCTTCGGCGCAACGATGCTCTTCATCGACTTCGTCGTCCTGCTACGGCAGGTCGTCATCATCCTCATCTCTCTCGCAAGCAACGACTGATCCACCAGCCCTGAACCCAAGCGGGCGGCGCAGCCGTCCGCTCCCGCGACGGCCCTGTCACCCAACACACCCTCCCCGATCCCCGCACAGGAGCCCGTTCGATGACCCGCTGCCTTCTCCTCCTCCTGGCGCTCAGCACGTGCCTCACGGCCCAGCAGAACGGCCAGGTTCCGGAGCTCCGCCCCTCCGACGACGGCGAGAAGCTCATCACCGCCAAGGACCTGCTCGGCCACATCACGTTCCTCGCCTCTGACGAGATGAAGGGTCGTAACGCCGGCTCTCCGGAGGCCAAGAAGGCTGCCGCATACATCGTCAAGCGGATGGAGGAGCTCGGCATCAAGCCAGCCGGGCAGGACAAAGGCTACCTTCACGGCTTCTCCGCCCTTGGCCGCGTGTGCCGCAACGTCTGCGGCATCCTGCCCGGCACGGACTCGCGGCTGAAGAAGGAGTACCTCGTCCTCGGCGCCCACTACGACCATGTCGGCCTCGGCATGCGCGGCAGCCGCACGCCGCGCCGCGCGGGCGAGATCCACAACGGAGCGGACGACAACGCATCCGGCACGAGCTCGCTCCTCGAGCTGATGGAGGCGTTCGCCAAGAAGAGGACCAAACGCAGCATCCTCTTCCTGTTCTTCTCGGCCGAGGAAAAGGGCCTGTTGGGATCGAAGGCCTGGTGCAAGCGCCCCACGCGCCGGCTGGGCCGGATCGCCGCCATGTTGAACATGGACATGGTCGGCCGCAGCAGCAAGGACTACCTCTTCGTCGGCGGCGTCAACACGGGGTCCGGCTTCGAGCAGCTCGTCCGCAAGGAGAACGAGCCGTTCAAGTTCAACCTGGAGCTCCACGGCGGAGGACGCGCGCCGTCGGACAACGCGTCGTTCTACAACGAGGGCATCCCCGTGTTGTTCTTCTTCACCGCGGAGCACAACGAGTACCACACACCGGACGACGACACCCCGCTCATCAACACGTCCGGGCACGAGCTGATCACGCGCCTCGCCTACCGCACCGCCAAGCACCTCGGCAACGCGAAGAAGCGACCTCGCTTCCACAAGGACGACCGCAACGCGATGCCGCTCGCGAGCCAGCGTGGCGTCGACTACGTCCGCAGACTCCTCGGCGTCCGCCTTGGTGCCTACGACGATGAGACCAAGGGCATGGCCCTGACGTCGGTCGATCGGGGCGGCCTCGCCGGCAAGGCAAGGCTCAAGGAAGGCGACATCATCCTCACCCTTGACGGCTACAAGGCTGAATCAAAGGAGGCGGTCCAGTCGGTCCTCGCCGTGAAGCAGAAGGGCGACAAGATCAAGCTGCGCTTCCTCCGCGGCGAACGGAAGCTCAAGACGACCTTGACCGTCCGGTAGCTTCCCCCCGGGGAGCGCGGACCTCCAGGTCCGCTCTGACTGCGAAGCCGGCCCCGGAGCGGACCTGGACTTCCCACCGGTTCACAAGGCCAGAGTGAGAATCTCAAGGTGGGTACTCGATCGCGGGATGTTCAGCGAATCGG
>NZBC01000053.1 GCA_002687715.1 Planctomycetota bacterium
CCAGCGGAACGCTGCCGCCGCGCAACTCGATCCCCGGCCAGGTGAACCGGAACCCGTGGCGAGACTGATCGAAGAGCCCGGAGTCCCGGTACTTCTCCCAGACGTCCGCGTGTTTCTCCCTGAACTCCTCGAGGCTCTTCGCCCCGTAGACCTCGGGAGTCACCTCACGCGTCTTGGGGTCCACGACGAGGATCTCGAACTTCACCGAACCGTCGCGGTTCTTCGTCAGCTGAAGCGTCTTGCCATCCACGGACATCCGCGAGGTGCTCGCGAGACCGTTCAGCGGGATGGTCGTCCGGTTACTCCGGAGCAGCTCCTCGAGCGGGTCAGCCGCCGGAACGCGAACCCGGGTCATCTCCTCCATGAATTGGCGGAGCGCCCGTTGGTAGTCCCGGATACGGTCGAAGTCGTTGAGTTCGGGAAGCTCATCGAAACGCAGCGGGCGGCGCTGTGGCCGCTGTTCGGGTTTCGGCGCCGTGGGCGGCGGAGGCGTCACCGGACGGAGCCGCTCGCCGCGCAGCTGCCGGCGCAGCTTCTCTATCTTCGATTCGAGGTCGGGCCGGTCGCGGCGGCCCGGTTGGTCGAGTTCACCGAGCAGGCCTTTCGCACGGGTCTTCCGCTCGAGGTTCGACGCCAGGACGCCGATCTCCAGTGCGGCCCGCGCCTTCTCCCCCAACACCCGGAGTGCCGCGGTGGCGGCCTCGCGGACCTTGAACTCCTCGCTACCCAGTTCCTCGACCAGCTTCGCCGGGTCGGGGGGTGGCGTCGTGCGGGCCTCTTGCGCGACGCAGACCCCGGCGAGAAGCGCGACGACGAGCAGCAGGTTCAGGTGGCGCATCTTCAGACCTCCTCGGATCCCTACGGCAGAACTACGCTCGCGCTCCCTTGCGGGGGCGCGCCGTCGAACCCCACCGTACCCCACGCCCGACCGTTCAGGGGCGCCAACGGTGGTCGAGCTTGCGCTCGATCGAGGACCAGAGGTCCGGGGTGCGGCGCCCGGATTCCAGATCACGGCCGTAGGTCGAGAGGAGGCCGCACTGCGCACGATAGCCCGCCAGATGCTCGGTGCAGTCGCCGCAGCCGCTGGCGTGGTGATCGAACGGGTGCTGGCCCGCGTCCGAAAGGTCGCCGCCGACGTGCAGCGGAATCAGCCGGCGGAACTGGACGCAGTCGAGGGCCGGTGTGGGGTGGGACGGGCTGCTCATAAATCGAAAACTCGCCTGTCCGGGCGCGGATGGGGCTCCAGTCGCGCGGGAACGTCGCTCTTGAGCACGGACGCCGGACAGCTATGGCTCGCTTCAATTTACGGCCGTTGCCGCTGTGGCGTCAGCTTTTTCTCACCGCTCTTGCCACTCTCTCCGGGAGCGATGATCCCGCCCGGCGGAACGATGTCGCGGATGGCTTTGCGGAGCATCTCGTCGATCAGCGTCTTCGGGTCGTCGGGTATCGCGACCGCTGCGCCCTTGAGCACCAGCGTCAGCGGGACCTGGGCCCGCGTGCCGCGAGCAACGGTCTCGAAGCGGATCGGGGCGCCGCCAGCGGCCGAGAGCCGCGCGGCGAGCCGGGCCTCCCCCGGGGTCCCGGCGCCCAGGGGCTCCCCCGAAAACCCGACCAGGACGGTGCCCACCGGCGGTTGCCCGGGACTCGAAGCTCCGGTCACGACGAATCCCACCCGAGGCGGAAGCCCATAGAGCGTCCGGAAGGCACCCGACGCCGGCGCGACCTCGATCCCCAGACGCGACCAGTCGGGGATGGGCGCGTCAGCAAGCGCGCCGACCTGCTCCCGCAGCATGCCGCGAATCGCCGCAACCTGCGCGTGCCCCGGGCCGAGCTGTCGCTGCAGGGAGGCGAGGCGCGTCCGGATCCGATGCACCCGGCGCAGCGTGTTGTCGTCGAGGTCGGCCAGGGCCTTCGGCGCCACGACGGTCTTTCCACCCGCCAGACGGCTCAGGACGTCATCCAGCTTCTCCGCCCCAGGACCGGCAACCGCCTCTTCGATCGCGCGATGCAGCTCCGCCCGGAGCTCGCGGACGAACGTCGCCAGACGCTGATCAACCGCGTCCTTCAGGCGACGCTCGAGATCAGCCGGCGACGATGAGGGCGGGGATTGCGCGGACAACGCGCCGACGAGAGTGACGGCCGCGAGCAGGCAACGGAGCATCTCAGGCCTCCTTGGCATCGATGCCGGCATCACCGTCGTCAGCGGCGTCAGCGGCATCACCGTCGTCAGCGGCGTCAGCGGCGTCAGCGGCGTCAGCGGCCGGCTCGTCCTCAGGCGAGGCAGCGAGAGCACCGTCGACGACCTCATCAGCGGGAGCCGATTCCCCAGTGTCGTCTGCCGGAGGAGCGCCTTCCGTGTCGGCCGCCGCTTCCTCCGCCTCTTCCGGCTCGGGCAACGGCTCCAGGGGCGACACCGACTCGAACAACGTCCCCATACGGCGGAACTTGGCGTAGCGCTCCGTGAGGAGTTCGTCGACCGAGAGCTTCTGCAGCTCCGCGATGTGATGCAGGATCCGCTCGCGAACGGCTTTGATCGTCTTGGTCGGATCTCGATGCGCAGCGCCCACCGGCTCTTCCACGACCTCGTCCACGACCCCCAGCGTGAGGAGGTCCGTCGCCGACAGCTTCAGTGCCGCAGCCGCATCCGGCGCGCGCTCTCGGTCGCGCCAGAGGATGGCGGCGCAGCCCTCCGGGCTGATCACCGAGTAGTACGCGTTCTCGAGAATCATGACCCGATCCCCGATGCCAATCCCGAGCGCACCGCCGGAGCCGCCTTCGCCGATCACGATGCAGACGATCGGAACGGCGAGCTCGAACATCTCGCGAAGGCTCTCCGCGATGGCCCACGCCTGACCCCGTTCTTCAGCCCCGATTCCCGGGTACGCACCCGGTGTGTTGATGAGGCAGACGATCGGGAGACAGAACTTCTGGGCCATCCGCATGGTGCGCAGCGCCTTGCGATAGCCCTCCGGGTGCGCCGAGCCGAAGTTGCAGTGGATGCGCTCCTTCATGTCGCGGCCCTTGCGGTGAGCCACGACGAGGCAGCGCACGTCGCCGATCCGGGCGAGTCCAGTCACGACGGCGGGATCGTCGCGGAACAGCCGGTCGCCGTGCAACTCCATGAACTCGTCGCACATCTCGTCGATGTAGTCGGTCGCGAGGGGGCGGCCGTGCGCGCGGGCAACCTGGACCTTCTCCCACGCGGACAGGCCCTGGAACACCTCCCGGATGCGCTTCTCGAGCCGCGCTTTGAGCCCCTCGATCTCGCCGTTCAGATTGAGGTGCGTGTCGGTCGACAGCTCCTCGAGTTCGAGGATCTTCGTCTCGAGCTCGACGATCGGCTTCTCGAACGGCAGGATCTCGTAGGCAGCCCGTTGCTGCGTGGTGCGTCGGTTTTGTTTGCGATCGGCCATCAGGACGCCCTCGACATCGGGCGCGGCGATCGTAACAACGGCGAGCATGCGACGCAGCAGCCAGCGTTGTGGGGACTCACGCGTGGTGCTAACGTCGCACGCGCCGGGCGGTCACCCCAAACCCGTGGGAGACAAGGGCTTGCGATCCGGGGAGTGTCGCGGAGTTCAGCATCTCCGCTGGTCCCGGATCCGGTTGCAAGCCGCCTTCGGTTGGCTCAATTCCCCGGCGCGGGAGCAGCCATGCGCTGGCAGATCGCCGTCTCTCCGCTCTCGTCCGCGACGGACTCGCTCGGCCACGTGATCCGAAACCGTCTGCGGGCGTTCGGGCTGGACGGTGTCGACGTCCACACGGCCCGCCTCTTCTACCTCGAGGGCGACCTCAACGGCGCGGCCGCGCGCCGGGTGGCCGATGGACTGCTCGCCGACCCCGTCGTCGGGACGGCGACGGTCGACCCCTGGGACGACTACACCTCGACGGCCTCGGGATCCGTCAGCGTCTTCCGGCGGGCCGGGGTCATGGATCCGGTGGAGGCCGGTGTCCTGCGCGGAGCCAAGGCTCTGGGTTGCCCGGTCGAACGGGCGGCGACTGCGTTCCGCTATGAGTTCGGTGCAGGCGTCGATGACGACGTCCTGACCCGCGCCGCCGCGCTGCTGTCGAACCCCGCCATCGAGGAGTGTCAGCTCCATGATGACCGGTTCCCGCCGCGGGCGACCGCCGGCGAGACACCGACGGGCCGTATCGAGGTCCCGCTCCGGGACGCGGATCCCGCTGGCCTGGAAGCGGTCAGCACCGAAGGCGGTCTCAGCTTGACGCTGCTCGAGATGCAGGAGATCCAGGCCCACTTTCGCAAGCTCGGTCGTGAGCCCACCGACATCGAGCTCGAGAGCCTTGCGCAAACCTGGTCCGAGCACTGCAAGCACAAGACACTCGCGGGGGCCGTCCGCTACGAGGGCGACGAGATCCCCGGGGTCGGCGGGTCGTTCGCGGTCGACAACCTCCTTACGGAGACGATCAAGGAGGCCACCCACCGCCTGGCCCGCGACTTCTGTCTGTCCGTATTTCACGACAACGCGGGCGTCATCGCATTCGAGGGCGACCAGGCGTTGTGCTTCAAGGTCGAGACCCATAACCACCCCAGCGCCATCGAACCCTATGGCGGCGCGGGGACGGGGATCGGCGGTGTCATCCGCGACATCCTCGGCACCGGCCTCGGCGCTCGACCCGTCGCGAACACGAACGTCTTCTGCGTGGGCCCGCCCGACATGGCCCCGGGCGCCGTTCCCAAGGGCGCGCAGCACCCGGTGCGCATCCTGAAGGGGGTCGTGTCCGGCGTCCGCGACTACGGCAACCAGATGGGCATCCCGACCGTGAACGGCGCCGTGTTCTTCGACCAGCGCTACGTCGGCAACCCACTTGTCTACTGCGGGACGATCGGGATCATCCCGAAGGACAAGGTCGAAAAGACGGTGGTCCCGGGAACGGCGATCGTCGCCATCGGCGGACGCACGGGACGCGACGGCATCCACGGCGCCACGTTCTCGTCGGTGGAGCTGCACGAAGACTCGGAGCGTGTCGACTCGGGAGCAGTGCAGATCGGCAACGCGATCACCGAGAAGAAGGTCCTCGACGTCCTCCTACAGGCGCGCGACCGGGGGCTGTACGTCGGGATCACGGACTGTGGGGCAGGAGGCTTTTCGAGCGCGGTCGGAGAGATGGCCGAACACTGTGGCGCCGAGGTCCATCTCGATCGCGCACCGCTGAAGTACGCCGGCCTCTCCGCCAGTGAGATCTGGATCTCCGAGGCGCAGGAACGCATGGTCTTCTCGGTCCCGCAGGAGAACGTCGACGCGATGCTCGCACTGTGCGCGTCCGAGGACGTCGAAGCGGTCGTGCTCGGCACGTTCACCGGCACGGGACGCTTGGAGCTCCACTACCACGGCGAAGTCGTCGGCGACTTGGACATGGCGTTCCTCCACGACGGGCTCCCGCGCATCACGCGCACCGCGACGTGGTCGGCCCCATCCCCCGACGGCGAGATCACCGAGAGCACGGCGAGCGGTGACGATCTGCTGGCGATCCTCAGCGACCCCAACGTCGCGTCGAAGGAGTGGATCATCCGCCAGTATGACCACGAGGTGCAAGCGGGGTCGGTGGTGAAGCCGCTCGTCGGCACGCGCGGTCAGGGGCCGTCGGACGGCAGCGTGATTGCACCGATGCTCGGCAACCGGGCGGGGTTCGCGGTCGGGTGCGGAATGAACCCGCGCTACGGCGACCTGGACCCCTATCACATGGCGCAGGCGGCGATCGACGAGGCCCTGCGCAATGTGGTCAGCGTCGGCGGCGATCCGGATCATTGCGCAATCCTCGACAACTTCTCGTGGGGCAACACCAACTACCCGGACCGCCTGGGTGGACTCGTGCGCGCGTCCTACGGGTGTCGGGACGCCGCGATCGCCCTGCGCACACCGTTCATCTCCGGCAAGGACAGCCTCAACAACGAGTACAAGGTCGGTGACGAGACCATCGTCATCCCGCCGTCGTTGCTGGTGTCGGCGCTCGCCCGCGTCCCGGACGTCGGTGCCGCGGTCACCATGGACCTCAAGGCGCCGGGCAACCTGCTCTACGTCGTCGGCGAGACGGCGGACGAGCTCGGTGGATCTGCATACGCCGTCGCTACGGGCATTCGAGCCGGCGACGTCCCCAAGCTCAACGCGGATCGCGCCCGGCGGACCTTCCTCGCACTCCATGCCGCCATGCGGAGGGGTCTCGTCCGCTCCTGCCACGACCTGTCGGAGGGCGGCCTCGCCGCCGCCGCCGCGGAGATGGTGATCGCGGGCGAGGTCGGTGCTCGGGTCAGTCTGCGCCGTCTGCCGAAGTCGAGTGACGACCTGTGGGACACCGCGAGCCTCTTCTCGGAGAGTCTGTCCCGGTTCCTCGTCGAGGTCACCCCGGAGCAGACCGAGGAGTTCGAGCGTGCCCTCGACGGGCTTCCCGCCGCGGCGGTCGGCGAGACTCTCCCGGCTCCGGAGCTCGTCATGATGGGCACCAACGGGGCTACCCTCATCGAGCTGTCCGCGACCGTCCTGGAGGACGCGTGGCGTCCTGCCCTGACCCGTTGGCTCGAAGACATCGACCCGGAGCCTCACCGTGGCTGAACCTCGCGTTCTCGTCCTCCGCGCCGCCGGCATCAACTGTGAACTCGAAACCCAGTTCGCATTCGAGCGAGCGGGGGCTCCGGCACGCATCATGCATGTGAACCGCCTCCTCGAGCGACCGGACACGCTCAACGAGTACGGCATGGTGGTCGTGCCGGGCGGGTTCAGCTACGGGGACGACATCGCGGCGGGCAAGGTCCTGGCCGTCGAGATCTCCCATGCTCTCGGCGACCACTTCCGGGCCTTCGTCGCGCGCGGCGGTCTCATGCTCGGTATCTGCAACGGTTTCCAGGTGCTGGTGAAGACGGGCCTGCTCCCCGGTGTGGGCGCGGACGGCGCATCGCGTCACGCAACGGTCACCTGGAACGACTCGCACCGCTACGAGGACCGCTGGGTCCATCTCACGGTAGATGCCGGACTGTGCGTCTTCGCACCCCGTGATCGGTCCACCCTGACGCTTCCCGTTGCCCACGGCGAAGGACGATTCACGGTGGGCGCGGACGCCGAGATCGAATCGCTGGCTGCCGCGCGTCAGGTCGTGTTCCGCTACGTCGCCAGCGACGGCACCCCGCCGCACTACCCTGCCAACCCCAACGGCTCGATGGGACACGTCGCGGGCATCTGCGACCCCACGGGCCAGGTCCTCGGCCTCATGCCGCACCCCGAGCGGGCGCTCTTCCCGTGGCACCACCCCGCGTGGACCCGGGATGGCTCACGCGAGGAAGGCGACGGTGCCGCGCTGTTCCGCGCCGCCGTGAAGGCCATGAGGTAGTTTCCATGGCCCACCGCCGACCCTTCGTCACGTTCGCGTTCTGTGCTCTCTGCACGCTCCTCTTGACCGCGTGTCCCGATGATGGGCCCAGCGACGACGCGAAGGAGGACCCGGTCGTCCGCATGAAGGCAGTGGGCGAGCGCCTCGAGAAGATCGTGCGTCGGCCATGGCTGTCCACGGACCCGATCCTGAAACCGCCACTGATCGAGCTCCACAACCGGTTCGTGCAGCTCTCCTACGCCGCCACTCCGAACGAAGACATCGAGGAGAAGTCCGCGGAGCTCCTCGCCGACTTCGACCGGCGCTACAAAGCGACCCTCGAGCGCCTCGAGCTGGTGGACGGCACCGCGCATCGCGTCTGGGAAGTCGAGAATCTCATCGAGCGGATGCTCGAGACCATCGCCATCCCGGAGGACGCGCCGTTTCCGCTGCGCAGCCGCTACAAGACGGGCTGGCGCAAGGACAAGCACGAGTGGTTCCGCTTCGTCGTCGAAGGCATCGTCGCGGGCACCCAAGGCAAGGACACGGGCAAGTTCCTCATCGGCACCAAGAACCTCGAGCGCGTCGCCAAGCAGGGGGTGGAGCTCTACGACGAGATCAACCGACTCGGAAGATCAGTCGGCCTCATCGATCACAAGATCCGCAATCTCGAGAAGCGCATCCCCTGGGCGGGCGCGGTCGCCAAAAAGGCGAAGGAGAAGGGCGGCTTCGAGGCGAAGACACTCGACCAGATCGAAGCCGCACGTCAGACCGCGATCAAGGAACTCCCTGCGCTCCGGGACACGTGGAAGAAGCTCCGCGCCCCCTTCGTCCTCGACGCAAAGAACGAGCACGATGCCCATCAGCAGCTGATGAACCAGCTCGACCTGCTGATGGCGGGCATCAACCGCCCCGCGGTGATGGTGGCGCGAAGTCTGGATATGCTCGACTAGGAACCCAGGAGCCCCGTGCCGTGAGGCTCAGTAGCCCGGGCCGGGAGAAGTTGGTGGGCTTCCACGTCGGTGGCTCTCATGGGGAACCTGAAAAGAGCCACCGACGCCCACCGCGACATCAGGTCCCGTAGTACCGGCCACCAATCATCCCGACGTCGATGCCGATGAAGTGGCGGGTAGTGCCGGCCATGTCCCAGGGGTTGGCGAAGCCGGCGGTGTAGTAGGGCATCTGCGCGCCGGGGATGCCGTACCACTCCCAGAACGCCTCGTTGGGGAGACCGAATACCGGGTTGGTGTTGAGCGTCGAGAGGTCTTTCTGCGCCGACCACTGGTTGTTGGGCGCGGGCGGGAGCTTGTTGAGTCCCGGGGTGATGCCCATGAGCTGGTCGTAGACCATCGCGCTGTTGAACGCACTGTGGGAGATCTCGATGTCGCCGGTGACCAGATTGAGGGTCGTCGAGAACGAGTGCTGACCGCCGGAGTTCTGCCACTCCGCCAGGTTGCTCCACTCGATCTTGGCGGTCGGCGCCGCCGCGAGGGGGTTCTCGTCGATGGTCACGGTGACGGTGCCGCCGTACGACGGGTCGAGGTCGGTCCAGAACGGCGCGATGCGTGACGGTCCGGTGCGGAACTCGATGGGTGACGGCGTGAAGTCGGGAGTGTTGCCGCTGAGGGAAACGAAGCCGTCCGCGTTCACGTACATGCTCGTGTACACGGTGTCATAGAACGGGAACGAGAGGCCGTAGTTGGAGAGCTGAACCGCGGTGCCAAGTTGACCGGGCTCCACGCCATTGAACGTGATCGGGAGGACGGTGATCCCCTGGAGAACGAGCAGGCTCGACGCTGCGGTGAGAGACGCGCCGGTCGGCGTCGTCGTGTCGGCGATCAGCGACTGCACCGCCGCGGTCGCACCCACTGTGGCGTTGGCCGGGAGCGTCACGTTGAGGTTGAACGTCCCCGTGGCGTCCGTGCGGTAGAGCGGGTTGTTCACTCCGTTGAACAGCTCCGCGCTGCCCGACGAGAGGTCGATGTCCAGCAGACCATAGGGGGTCGCAACTCCCGTGGTCGCCAACGCCGTGGTCGCGATCGTCACGAACGGGGCGTTGGGCACGCCTTGGACGAGCACGTTCTGCGGCAGGCCGCGCGGCAGCGGCACGTTGGTGATCGGAAACGGCGACCCGAAGCGACCATTGATCCGCATCGACGCGGTCCCGGTGTTCGGATTCTGCCCGAACCCGACGGGCACGATCAGGACGCACAGAGTCAGCGCCAGCAGGGTGATCTTCGACATGGGGTGGTTCCTCTCAAATCGGCGCGTAGGCGACGGATTGGGCGCTGCGCGACGGCGCCGAGAGGAAGCTACCCCCGCCCCGAGGACCGAGGGCGGAAGAACCGTATTTGTCCAAAGGTGCGAACGCGCCCGCATTCACGCCTCTTCGCTGCTGTCGCACGAGGCTCCGCCGGCCCGGACGGCGACTGCGTCACGTGCCGACATGAGAGCCAACCTCCCGATCGCCTGACTGATCGCAGCCGTTACTGGTGAACGAAAAACAGGCCGCCGAGGCATCGCCTCGTCGGCCTGTTCTCACACCACGACGTCGTGGATCATGTGCCGTAGTAGTACGTCCCGTTCGATCCCGGGTTGCCGATGTTGTTCAGGCACAGGAAGCTGGTGCTCGATCCGGCCATGTCCCAGGGGTTGGGCGGACCGGTGTAGAACGGCATCTGCGCGCCGGGGATGCCGTACCACTCCCAGAACGCCTCGTTGGGGAGGCCGACGATCGGCGTGATGGGCAGTGCGGAGAGGTTCTTCTGCGCCGACCACTGGTTGTTCGGAGGCGGGGGCAGCTTGCTCTGGCCCGGGGTGAGGCCCATGAGCTGGTCATAGATCATGGCGCCGTTGAACGGGCTGTGGTTGACCGTGATGTCGCCGGTCAGCATGTTCAGCACGAGCTGGAAGGTGTGCTGCGAACCGGTGTTCGACCACTCGGCCATGTTCACCCAGTCGACGGTGACCGTCGGGAACGGGGTGAGCGGGCTCTGGTCCACCGTGACCGTAACCGAACCGCCGTAGCTGGGGTTCATGTCCGTCCAGAACGGGGCAACGCGCGAAGGACCGGTGCGGAACTCGGTGGGCGTCGGCGTGAAGTCACCGTTGTTGCCACTAAACGAGCAGTGACCGTCCGAGTTGACGTACATCCGGGTAAACGTCGCGTCGTAGAACGGGAACGTCATCCCGGAGGGGTAGTTGAACAGAGTGCCGAAGAGACCCGGCTCGCTGCCGGTGAAAGTGATCGGCGTGACCGTCAGGCCCTGGACCACGACGAGGCCAGAGGCCGCCGTGAGGGTGCCACCGCTCGCCGAGGTCGGATCGGCGAGGATGGTCTGCACCGCTGCACTGGCGCCGATCGGCGTGGTGGCGGGCAGCGGGATGTTCAGGATGTACGTACCCGACGCGGTGGTCACGCCCGACAGGAGCTCGACCCCGAAGGTGAGGATGTCGATGTCGAGGATGCCGAACGCGGTCTGCGCGCCGGCGGGGAACAGCCCCAGCGATGCCCACGTGCTGAACGGCGCGTTGGGGATGCCCTGGATGAACAGGTTCTGGTCCAAGCCGCGTGGCATCTGGACATTGGTGATCGGGTACGCAGGTCCGAACACACCGTTCACCCGCATCGTGGCGGTGCCGGTGTTCGGTTGCTGCGCCGAGATCATGCCGCAGACGAGGCAGAGCAAGAGAAGACCGTTGACAAGCTTCTGCATGGATCTTGTTCCTCGGGAGAGATTTCGCGCTCTCAGCACGTTCATTCGGATCGGACGCCCAGCGGGACAGACACGGATCGCGGAAGGAACGGCTGGCAGGATCATAGAACAAACGGAGGATAAAAACCAACGACAAGTCCGGCGGCGGGGCAGGGGCGGACGAGGGCGCCGTGCGCTTGCCCAAGGGCCTGGGCCTCAATGACTTGAGGACCACAACCCCATACGTCACAAATGTGGCGAAGGATGGGAGCGCCGAGCGGGCGGGCCGGGATTGCCGGTGAGGGGTTCACAGTGGCCCCGACGGGGTCGCCTCAATCAGGTGCAGCGGCGCGCGGTGCGGGATCGTCAGCGAGGATCGTCTCGTACCCCTCCTTGAGCACCCGGCTGGACTCGACCCTCCGCGTGAGTCCGATGGAGTCGAAGTGCTCGAGCAACGGGATCACGTACTTGCGGGTCGCACCCACCTCGTCCTTCATCCGGTTGGACGGGATCTCGCCGTGCTCCTCGCAGTACGCCACCAGCTTGCGGCGCGCCTCCTTCACCGCGTCGATGTGGAGGAAGACCCCCTTGTCGATCTCGACGATTCGGGACCATCCAGAGAGCAGCGTGAGGATGTTGTCGACGCGCTTCTTCGGCTTCCCCATCTCGTCGGCGATGATCGTAGGGCTGGGGGTCTGGAAACCACCCTTCTGGATCGCCTCTTCGACAGCCCCGAGGATGCGCCGATCCTCCTTGGACAGGCTTCCCTTGAACGCCTTGAGTCGGAAGATCGCGCCCTGCTTCTCGACCGTGTGGCTACTCACCGAAGCAGCGAGAAAGACGCCGACCACATGCGGCGGGTGCTTCATGTGTGATGCCACCGGCTGCACGCCGAACCCGTACGGATAGTGGTCGGCTTCGTGCAGTGCCGCGAGCGCTTTCTCGGCCTCTTCCGAGCCCCGGGCGACCATATCTCTGTGAAGCACGTCCTTGCGCCCGGTCAGCTCGACGACGATCCCGCGCTCGAGCAGGCTCTTCAGGTGCTCCGCGACGCGCGCTGGACCATCCTTCACGAGCAACGGCAGCCGGTCGCGTGACACCGGGTTCAGTCCCTCCGAACGGACCACGTACTCGAGATAGGCCTCGCGATCGTCGAGGTGCTCCTCCTTGCCCTTCAGATTCTCGTGGATCCAGTCGCGGAACCGCTTGAAGCGAAAGCGCGTCTCACCGAGCACGAGCCCGCCGCCGAGCGTCCTCTCCGGCGACGCGAGCCGCACGAGGTAATGATCGCCCGGAGCCACCACGACCGCCTGGTCGAGCCGGAGCTGAACGAGCGCGTCGTCTCCCGGCGCGAGCCGTTTCGAGTCCAGGAGCACCATGCGCCCGAGCGTCTCCGTGCAGCCAGCATGGAAACGGATCGGCATGTTGTCCTTGAGCGGCGCCGGCCACGAGGGCAGCAGCGTGAACCGTGCCTCGACCAGTCGCGTCGCCGAGAAGAAACCGGGCGCCGCGATGACGTCGCCCCGATTGACGTCCCGCCATCCGACGTCGGAGATGTTGATCGCAGTGCGGAGTCCCGCGCCCCCCTCCTCCGAAGGCCGGTGGTGGACCTGGAGCCCGCGGACCCGACACTCCTGGCCCTGCGGCAGGAGCTCGACGTGATCACCGACGTGGATCTGCCCCGCAAGCGGCACTCCCGTCACGACCGTCCCGTGCCCCTTGATCGTGAACGTGCGCTGAACCGGCATGCGGAACACGCCTTCGAGGTCGCGCGGAGGCAGGTCGCGCACGAGCTGGTGGATTCTCTCGCGGACCGCATCGATCCCCTCACCCGTGATCGACGAGCACCGGATCACGTCGGCGTCTTCGAGGAACGTCCCATCGACGAATTCCTGAACCTCCTCCTCCACCAGCTCGACGAGCTCCGCCTCGACCATGTCGATCTTCGTGACCACGACGAAGCCGCGCTGGATACCGAGCAGCGTCATGATCTCCAGGTGCTCGCGGGTCTGCGGCATGACGCTGTCGTCCGCTGCGATTACGAGCATGACGATGTCCATGCCCGCCGCCCCCGCCACCATGTTGCGGATGAACCGCTCGTGTCCCGGGACGTCTATCAGACCGACGTCGACCCCGTCGGGCGTCTGGTACTCGGCGAACCCGATGTCGATCGTCATCCCGCGCTCCTGCTCCTCGCGGAAGCGGTCGGGATCGGTTCCGGTCAACGCCTTGACGAGGCTCGACTTGCCATGGTCGATGTGTCCCGCCGTACCGAGTACGGCGTGAAGAACGTCGGTCGCCTGCGTCATGAAGTCCTCGTTCCTGCCCTTGGATGGGGGGAGCGAATGATAACGTGCCCGCCGTGGAAACGACGTGGCGCCTCCCCCATCGAGATCCGGAAGCCGACGGTGTGCTCGCCGAGCGCCTGGGATCGAGCCGCGTCCTGGCCGCGCTCCTCCGCAATCGCGGGCTCGACGACCCCGTCGCCGCCCGGGCCTGGGTGCAGCCGCGGCTGCGGGATCTGTCCCACCCCTACGAGATCGCCGATCTGGAACGCGGGGCCGAACGCCTGCGCAAGGCGATCAAGGACCGGGAACGTATCGTGGTCTACGGCGACTACGACGTCGACGGCATGACGGGCACCGTGATCCTGATGAACTTCGTGCATCTGGCTGGTGGCCGATGTGAGTTCAAGATCCCGAACCGGCTCAAGGAGGGCTACTCCTTCAACGACGAGGCGATCGAGCACTTCCTCGCGGCAGAGGAGCCACCAGGCCTGGTGCTCACCGTCGACCACGGGACGTCGGCCGTCGACGGGATCGCCAAGCTCGCCGACGCCGGAGTCGACGTCGTCGTCACCGACCACCACGAACCGCCGGCGATCCTCCCGGATCGCGCCCACGCACTGATCAATCCTCGCCGCAAGGACGACCACAGTCCCTTCAAGTCGCTCTGCGGAGCGGCGGTTGCCTACAAGCTGGCGTGGGGCACCGCGGAGGCGTTCTCCGGCCAGCGCAAGCTCGATCCCGCGTTCCGCGAGTTCCTCCTCGACGCGATGGGCATGGTGTCACTCGCGACGGTGACCGACGTCGTGCCCCTCGTCGGCGAAAACCGCGTCCTGTGTTTTCACGGGCTGCGCGCGCTTCCCGTCTCGAACAACCACGGGCTGAAGGCGCTGCTATCGGCCAGCCGTCTGCAGCGCGGCATCGTACGCGCGGCCCACGTCGCATTCCGCATCGGCCCCCGCATCAATGCGGCCGGGCGCATGGGCGAAGCCGAGCTCGCGATCGAGCTGCTCACGACCCCCGATCCTGACCGCGCCAAGACCCTCGCCAAACGGCTCGAGACCGCGAACGACCGTCGCCGCTCGCTCGAGAAGGAGATGATGCGCGAGATCCTCGCGCTGCCGGAGATCAAGAACCACGAGCCGGGACGCGCGATCTGCCTGGGTCGACGCGGATGGCATCCCGGCGTGATCGGCATCGTCGCCGCGCGACTCGTCGATCGGTTCAGCGTCCCGTCCCTCGTCGTCGGACTCGCCGGCGACAAGAGCCGCGCCAGCGCACGGTCCGTCGACGGCGTGAACGTGAAGGAGGTCCTCGACGACGTCTCGGAGCACCTCATCGCATGGGGTGGGCACGCGGGCGCTGCCGGCGCGACAGTCGATGCCCAGGCGTTCCCGGCGCTGAAGATCGCATTCGAGGACCGCGCGAGCGAAGTCCACGCCGCCTCGGGTGTCGTCCCGTCGCTGGACATCGACCTCGAGCTCCCGTTCCGTGCCATCCGGCCGGAGCTCATCGAAGAGCTGGAACGGCTCGCGCCGCACGGCGAGGCGAACCCGCCCGCCATGTTCTCGACCCACGGCGTGGAGGTCGCCGGCAAGCCCCAGATCATCGGCGGAGAAAGAGGCCATCTCGTCTTTCATGCCCGCCATGACGGCCGTACGTTCCGGGCGTTCGCTCCGGGGATGCGCGATCAACGCGAGCTGCTGCGACGGCCAGGCGTTCGGGTCGATCTCGCGTACCGGCTGAAGTTCGATTCCTACGCGGATCCCGGCGCGATCGAACTCGAGATCGCCGCGCTCCGACCATCCGATTGACCATGAGCCCCCCGAGCAACCTGACCCTCCTCGTCGACGCGGACGACACCATGTGGGAGAACGAAGCCCACTTTCGGGAGGCCGCCGAGTGGTTCCTCGACCTGATGCAGGAGCGTGGTCATGATCGGGACGGGGCGTCGAGGCGATTGCGTGAGATCGAGTCCGAGCGCTGCGCGCGACTCGGGTACGGGTCGCTCAACTTCGCCCGGTCGCTCGTCGACACCGTCGCTGCACTCGACGGAGCGTGCCCGCGCGATCTCGAAGAGCGGTTGCTCGCCATGGGGGACGCGATCTGCAACTACCCGATCGAGCTGTTCCCCGGCGTTTTCGAGACGCTCTCGGAGCTGAAGACGCGGCACACCCTCCACGTCGTCACCAAAGGTCAGCACGACGAGCAGTCGGGGAAGGTCGCGCGGAGCGGAGTGCGCCACCATTTCGGGCAAGTCGAAGTGCTCCCCGAGAAGGACCTCGCCCAGTACCGCGCGCTCGTCGAGCGTCTGAAGCTCGACCTCGACCGCACGTGGATGATCGGCAATTCTCCGCGCTCGGACATCAACCCGGCCCGAGCCGTGGGCATGCGCACCGTGTTCATCCCCCACCGGACCATCTGGGAGCTGGAAGACGCGACACTCGACGGCGAACCGGAGCTGCGCTGCCGGCGGTTCCGCGAGCTGCTGGATCACTTCTGACCCGGGACCTCGTCCTTCCGCTCGGCGCGGCACAGGCACACCGCCGCAACCCGGGGGACGCCGGCTCCTCGCAGCGCACGCGCCGCCTCCGCCAGCGTGCTCCCCGTCGTAACCACGTCGTCTACGAGCAGAACCGCATGCGGGAACGCCGTCGGGGCGACGAATGCCCCCCGCAAGTTGCGCCGGCGCCCGGCGGCGGACAGCCCCGCCTGCGCCGGATGGCGCCCCGGACGGCGAAGCACCCAAGGGGTCACGGGCAGACCGAGCCGATCTGCGAGGGGGCGGGCGAGCACGGACGCCTGGTTGAACCCGCGTACGCGCAGCCGATCGCGCGCAATCGGGATCGGCACCACGGCGGCCGGGTATGCGAGCTCAGCCGCCGGCGGCGCCGCGTCGGCGAGTCGCGCGGCCAGCGCCGTCAGTGGATGCGGATCACCGCCATACTTCGCCCTCACGACCAGATCCCGGATGGGCGGCGCATACGGAAACACACTCACGACCACCGCCACCCCCTCGACGTCGGCGACGCGCCGGACATCCACCGAAAGGTAGGGGATCGTCAGCGCGCAGGCGCCGCAGAACCCGTCGTCACCGTCCCGTGAGCACAGCGGACACGCGGGCGGGAAGAGGAAGTCTGCGAACGCCGAAAGGAGGGACCCCATGAGACGCAGGCTGCGTCAGCGATGGCGATCGGGACAGCCCCCGCCGCGGAACGACGATGCACTGGCACGATTCCCGCTCTCAACGGAAGTCGATGCCGACCCGGCTGTTTCGGGTCACCCGACGCTTCGTTTCCGGTTCGGCGGGCAGCTCCAGGAACTCGCGCAGTTTCGTCACGTACGCCTCGACGGAGTCTCCGGGTTCCAGGCTGACGCCCAACAGCTGTCCGATTTCGACGGCGAGGGACACGTTGGACTCGAACGGCAGGTGGCGCTCGGTGACCACCACCTTCACGATCTTCTTGAAGTGCCACTTCGAGAACAGGCGGGAGAGCCAGTTGAGGATGCCGCAGAGCACGGCGACGAGGCCGACGAGCGCGGCCGCGAGCGTCATCGCGTCCAGCCGATCGAGGACCCGGGTCCCGTCGTCGCGCGCCATGCTGTGACTGAAGATGTTCAGGATGATCGCCAGCATGATGCCGCTGTAGCCGAGCACCAGCTGGTTCTTCTTGAATACCGCCGACTTCAGGTCGCGGAGCGCCTGATTGGAAACCCCGAACGCATCCTCCAAGATGTGCTTGGGCTTGCGCTGCAGGATCGCACAGCAGATAAAGAACAACCCCACCATGGCCATGGTGAGACTGAGGAAATCGAAGTCGAACTCGGCCATGAAGTGGTCTCCGCGAGACCTGAATTGCCGGGCGCCCACCAACCGCGAAGGGCGTCCCCCGAGTGTCGGGTCCATTATGCTTAGCAGCCGGACGCGGTGTCAACGACCACCTGGGAATGCGGATCGCTGCAAGTTGCCCGTTTCCAGGGTGTTGTGAAGTCGCCGAAACATGCCTCCCGGCTGGGGAGGACGGAGAACCCCGATGATCGACCGCCGCACCGTCGAGCAGATCGCGCGGCTCGCCCGGCTCGAACTCGACGAGGAGCGGGTGGTGAAGCTCACCGACGAGCTATCGCGCATCCTCGCTCACATCGACAAGCTCGAGGAGCTGGACGTGACGGACGTACCCCCCCTCACGCATGGAACAGGTGGAGCCGACGTGTACCGCGCCGACGTCGCGGGACCGGTGCTCGACCGTGACGACGCTCTGCGGAATGCTCCGGATCAGGCGGACGGGCTCTTCCGGGTCCCCAGGGTGATCGGAGACGCGTGATGCAAGCCTTCCCCGCCGTGGCGACCATCGCACAGGACGTCCGCAACGGTGGCCGCTCCGCGCGTTCGTTCACGGACGACGCGCTCGCCCGCATCGACGCCCACGGCGAAGCGCTCGGCGCGTTCCTCCACGTCGACGTGGACGGCGCGCGCGCCCACGCGGACGAGGTCGACCGGCGCGCCGCCGGTGGCGACGACCTTCCGCTCGCGGGCGTCCCCATCGCGTTGAAGGACAACCTCTGCACGAACGGCGTCCCGACCACCTGCGGCAGTCGCATCCTCAGCCGCTTCATTCCCCCGTACGACGCGACGGTGGTGGCGCGGCTGCGTGCGGCCGGGGCGGTCATCGTCGCCAAGACGAACCTCGACGAATTCGCGATGGGTTCGTCGAACGAGAATTCCGCCTTCGGCCCCGTCCGCAACCCTTGGGACCTGGCGCGCGCCCCGGGTGGCAGCAGCGGCGGCTCCGCTGCGGCGGTCGCAGCGGGGCTCGTCCCCGTCGCCCTGGGGTCGGACACGGGCGGCTCCATCCGCCAACCCGCGGCCCTGACCGGTACGGTCGGCCTGAAGCCGACCTACGGCCGGGTGAGCCGCTACGGACTGGTGGCCTTCGGCTCCTCGCTCGACCAGATCGGCCCGCTCTCCCGCAACGTCGAGGACGCCGCGCGCGTACTCGCGGTCATCGCGGGCGGCGACCCGCGCGATGCGACGTGCTCGAACGATCCCGTCCCGGACGTCGTCGCCGGGCTGGAAGATGGTGTGGACGGACTCCGCGTTGGCCTGCCCCGCGAGTATTTCGACGATGCGATCGGCGACGGCGTGAAGACGCTGGTCCGACGCGCCGCGAATCGCCTCGCCACCGCCGGGGCGACGCTGATCGACGTCTCGCTCCCGCACACCAGCTACGGGATCCCCGCGTACTACATCGTGGCGACGTCCGAAGCGTCGTCGAACCTCTCGCGCTACGACGGCATCCACTACGGGCATCGAACCAAGGACGCCGCGGACCTCGCGGAGACCTATGAACGCAGCCGGACCGAGGGCTTCGGTGCGGAGGTCCGCCGCCGAATCATGCTCGGGACATTCGCACTCGCGAGCGGTTACTACGACGCCTACTACGACCGGGCGATGCGGGTCCGCACGCTGATCCGGCGCGACTTCGAGGAAGCGTTCGAGCAAGTGGACGTGATCCTCTCCCCGACGTCGCCGACGCCGGCGTTCAAGCTGGGCGAGAAGACGTCCGACCCGCTCGAGATGTACCTGGCCGACGTGCTCACGGTCACCGCGAACCTGGCCGGCGTGCCCGGGCTCGTCGTCCCCGAGGGGCTGTGCGACCACGACGGCGCGCGGCTGCCCGTCGGTGTCCAGCTCATGGGTCCCCTGTGGTCCGAGGCGCGGCTGCTCCAGGTCGGCCGCTGGCTCGAACGCACGCGCGAAGAAGCGATCTCGATACCCGAAGGAGCCGCGTCATGACGACCTCCGACTGGGAACTCGTCATCGGCATCGAGGTCCACGTCCAGCTCCGGACGGAGTCCAAGATGTTCTCGCCTGCGCCGAACGCGTTCGGCGGCGAACCCAACACCCGCACCGACCCCTACACGCTCGGCCTGCCGGGGACGCTGCCGGTCGCGAACCGGGCGGCGTTCGGTCTCGCCATCCGGGTCGGCCTCGCGATCGACGCGGAGCTCGCGCGCTACACGACCTTCGATCGCAAAAACTACTTCTATCCCGACCTGCCCAAGGGCTATCAGATCTCCCAGCTCGACCACCCGGTGGTCGAGCACGGCAAGCTGCCGCTCGCCTCCGGCAAGATCATCCGGATCAACCGCGCACACCTGGAAGAGGACGCCGGCAAGGCCATGCACGAAGGTGGCCCACATTCGGTGATCGATCTCAACCGCGCGGGCATTCCGTTGCTCGAGATCGTGTCTGAACCCGACATGCGATCGTCCGCGGAGGCCGTCGAGTACCTCACGCGGCTCAAGCTCCTGCTTCGCTACCTCGAAGTGAGCGACTGCGACATGGAGAAGGGGTCGCTGCGGTGCGACGTCAACGTGTCGATCCGGCGCTCGCGGACGGAACCGCTCGGCACCCGCTGCGAGGTCAAGAACCTCAACTCCTTCAAGGCCGTCGAGAAAGCGATCGAGTTCGAGTTCCAGCGCCACCAGCGATGCCACGCGGCGGGCGAACCGATCGTGCAGGCCACCTTGCTGTGGGACGACGACAAGGAAGAGACGCGCCTCATGCGTACCAAGGAGGAGAGCGCCGACTACCGCTACTTCCCCGATCCCGACCTCCCCCCCCACCACGTCACCGAGACCTGGATCGACGACGTACGCAAGACGATGCCGGAGCTGCCGTGGATGCGCGAGGCACGACTCGCGGAGCTGCCGGGGATCACCGCCTACGATGCGGGCGTCCTGATCCAGGACCGGAGCATCGCCGACTTCTTCGAGGCCGCGTCCGTCGTCGCGGGAGATCCGAAGGCCGTTGCAAACTGGATCACCGGCGAGCTGTTCGGACTCCTGCGGGAGCACGGCGACGACGTTCGCGAAAGCGGGATCACCGTCGACGGCTTCGGACGCCTGGTCGCGCTGGTGAAGGACGGCACGGTCGGGGCGGCTGGAGGGAAGAAGGTCCTCGCCGCGATGTACGGCCGGCCCGATGCCGATCCCCGAGCCCTCATCGACGAGCTCGGCCTCGGCCAGATCTCGGACGAAGGCGCGCTCCGCGAGATCGTCCAACGGGCCCTCGATAGCAACCCCAAGACCGTCGAGGACCTGAAGGCGGGCAAGAAGAAGGCGGCCGGCGCCCTGGTGGGCTGGGTCATGAAGGAGACCCGAGGATCCGCCAATCCCGGCCTGGTGAACAAGCTGATCGGCGAGCTCACCCGCTGAACGGAAGAAACCGTGTCTGGCCCTTGTGACCCTCCCGATCTCCGAGGCAGATCTCCTGAAACGCCTCGTTCATCGCGGAGCCCCCGTCATGCGCCAGCACTCTTCTCTCGTCGTTCTCATCGCGCTCGTCTTCGTCTCTGCCCTCGCACCTGCTCAGGAGTCGGTCCGGACTCCGACCCAGCTCGTCCGCAACGAGCCGGGCTGGTTCGACCAGGGCGGCTTCGGCAAGCAGGTCACGGGCGTCCGCGACTTCGACGGCGACGGGTTCAGCGACTACGCGGTCGCAGCCCCGACCTACCCGACCGCCACCGCGGTCGGCCGGGTCTACATCTACTCCGGCCGCACGGGCACGATCCTGCAGACCTTCGACGGATCGGCACCGTCGGCCTATTTCGGACGCGGCCTTGCAGACGTCGGTGACGTCGACGGCGACGGAACGCCGGACCTCGCGATCTCGTCTCACGGTTTCGATGCTCCCGGCGGCGGGGCGAACCACGGTCGCATCCAGTGCTTCTCCGGCGCGAGCGGGGCCGTCTTGTGGACCATCGACGGCACGGTCGGCGGCGGCGAGCTCGGGAAGTTCTTGAAGTCCTCGGGACCTGAGGTCGGGATCCGCAGCCTCGTCGCCACCCACGATGGGTGGTCGAGCGCGGCGACCATCGGCTCTGGCCGCATCGTGTTCATCGACGCCGTTGCCGGCGCCATCACCGGCTGGGCGTCCGGCCAGTTCGTCTACGGAGGGCTGGGCTGGGGCGGGCTCGCGTCGGAGCCGGGTATCTCCGGCATCTTCGCCGTCGACGCCCAGAATCGCGCGCACGAGATCGGCGGCGGGATCGGCGGCACCGGGACGAGCACGCTGCTCCTCACCCCACCCGTCGGCGGGTCGGGAACGATCGCGGCGATCGACGTCCTTCGGGGACCGACCGCCGGCTCGTCGCGCCTCGCGGTGGGCTGGGCCGGCGCCGACAGCGGCGGCTTCACCAACAACGGCACGGTCGATCTGTATCCGATCGGCAACCCGACGTCCGTGCTCACCCTGAGCGGCCCCGGAACCAACCGGTACTTCGGCGGCACGCTCGCCCGCGCCCGTGACGTCGACGGCGACGGCATCGAGGAGGTGATCGTCCTCATGGCCGGGCCGAGCTTCGTTGCCCCCAACGTCATCCAGGTCTACAACCAGAGTGGGATCCTGGTCGACGAGGCGGAGGCCGCGGGCGCATCAAGCTCCGCGCTCGCTTCGATCGACGACGTCACTGGCGACGGACGCGGCGAGTGGCTCAACGCCATCGGCACCGGGGCCACGACCCGGTTCGACTGCTCGATGTTCTCGCTCGGCCTCGACACCGCGATTGCAGTGACTGCGACCGAGACCACGTTCACCTTCTCGCTGGACGCTGGCCCGCTCCACGGCGGGGAGACCTACTTTCAGAGCTACGGCGCGTCCGGCGCAGCGCCGGGCATCGTGGGACCCGCCCCCTGGCCGCTGATCCCGCTCAACTACGACGCGCTCAGCGACCTGGCCTTCACCCTCGCGGGCACGCCGATCCTCCCCAACCCGTTCGGTGTCCTCAGCCCCTCCGGAACCGGGACCACCACCCTGATGCTCCCGGCGGCCACCGTCGCCGCCCTCACCCTCGGCAACGTCGAGATCACCACGGCGTTCATCGCCGCGGTGGCCGGTAGTGTCACCTTCGCGAGCAACCCGGAGACGCTCGACTTCTGATCCGGAAGGGAGTGCGGACCGGGAGAGGCTGTGAGTCAATCGCAATCCGGGCTGCGCTCCCTACTCCCACTCGATCGTCGACGGCGGCTTCGACGAGATGTCGTAGACCACGCGGTTGATGCCGCGGACGCCGTTGACGATGCGGCGGGAGATGGCGGCGAGAACGTCTCCGGGGAGGCGCGCCCACTCCGCAGTCATGGCGTCAGTGGAGGTGACGGCGCGGACGGCGCACACGTCTTCGTAGGTGCGGTAGTCACCCATGACACCGACGGACTGGACCGGGAGGAGGACCGCGAACCACTGCCAGAGGTCGCGTTCGAGGCCGGCCGCGGCGATCTCCTCGCGGACGATCGCATCGGCCTGCCGGAGGACGGCGAGGCGCTCCCGGGTGATGTCGCCGAGGATGCGAACGGCCAGGCCCGGGCCGGGGAACGGCTGCCGCCATACGAGTTCGTCCGAGAGACCCATCTCGGTCCCGAGCCGGCGCACCTCGTCCTTGAACAGGTCGCGGAGCGGCTCCAGGAGCTGGAAACCGAGGTCCTCGGGGAGGCCACCGACGTTGTGGTGGGTCTTGATGGTGGCTGAGGGTCCGCCGTGGGCCGACACCGATTCGATCACGTCGGGGTACAGCGTGCCCTGGACGAGCCACTTCGCGCCGGCGGCAGCAGCGCGTTCTTTCTCCGCTTGGAACACCTCGATGAAGGTGTGCCCGATGCGCTTGCGCTTGGTCTCCGGGTCCGAGACGCCCTCGAGCGCGGCGAGGAACTGGTCCGTCGCATCGACGTGGCGGAAGTCCATCTCGAAGTTGTCGCGAAACAGCTTCACGACCTCCTCGGCCTCGTGGTGACGCAGCAACCCGTTGTCGACGAAGACGCAGGTCAGCTGGTCGCCGATGGCACGGTGGACGAGCGCCGAAGCGACCGTGGAGTCGACGCCGCCGGAGACGCCGCAGAGCACCCGGTCGTCGCCGACCAGCTCCCTGATGCGCTCGGTCCACTCGTTCACGAACGACGACATCTCCCAGTCGCCGCTGCAATGGCAGACCCGGGTGAGGAAGTTCGTGATGATCGTCTTGCCGTGCTCGGTGTGCGCGACCTCGGGGTGGAACTGGATCGCGTAGATCGGCTTGTCCTTGTGGACGACTGCGGCGTTGGGGCAGGTATCCGTGCGCGCGAGGACCTTGAAGATACCGCCCGGGTCGGTGACCTGGTCGCCGTGGCTCATCCAGACGACCTGTCGGGCAGGCGTATCGATGAAGAGCGCGGCCGCGTCATCGACGTCGAGCTCGCGATGTCCGAACTCGCGCTCACCCGGCTCCACCCGGGAACCCAGCACGTGCATGATGATGCCCATGCCGTAGCAGATTCCGAGAATGGGGACGCCCAGGTCCAGGATCTCGGGGTCGAGGGTCGGCGCGCCTTCGTCATACACGCTGGCCGGGCCGCCCGAGAGGATGATCCCCTTCGGTGGGTTCGCACGCAGCTCCGCCGCAGTGATATCGGGCATCACGACACGGCAGAAGACGTTCTGCTCGCGCACCCTGCGAGCGATGAGCTGGTTGAACTGCGAACCGTAGTCGACGACGAGGACTTCTTCGTGGATCGCGGTCATCTACCGTCCTGTTCGAGGCCGTAGTTGGGGGCTTCCTTCGTGATCTCCACGTCGTGCGGATGGCTCTCGCGAAGCCCAGCAGCGCTGACCCGCGTGAAGTTCGCCTTCTCGCGCAGCGTCGCCATCCCGGCCGCACCGACGTAACCCATCCCGGCGCGGACACCACCGACGAGCTGATACAGGAAGTTGCTGACGGGCCCCTTGTAGGGCACGCGCCCCTCGATGCCCTCGGGCACGAGCTTCTTCGCTTCGTGCACGTCCTGCTGCCCGTAGCGGTCTTTGGAGCCCTGGACCATGGCGCCCAGCGAACCCATCCCCCGCACTTCCTTGTAGGCGCGGCCCTTCAGGATCACGACCTCGCCGGGGCTCTCCTCGGTGCCCGCGAGGAGCGAACCGAGCATGACGGATTCGGCGCCGAGTGCGAGCGCCTTGATGATGTCGCCCGAGAACTTCACGCCACCGTCGGCGATGATCGGCACATCGTGGCGAGCCCCGACCGCCGCGCACGCGTGAACGGCCGTGGCCTGCGGCACACCGACACCGGCGACGACACGGGTGGTGCAGATCGAACCCGGGCCGATGCCGACCTTGACCGCATCCGCACCCGCTTCGATCAGCAATTCCGTCGCCTCCGCGGTGGCAACGTTGCCCGCGACGACCTCGACGTCGCACGCGGCCTTGACCCGCCGCACCGTGTCGATGACGTTCTTCGAGTGGCCGTGCGCCGTGTCGATCACGATGACGTCGACCCCCGCAGCGACCAGCGCTTCCACCCGGCCCATGTCGTCCACGCCGACGGCTGCTCCGACCCGCAGCCGCCCCTGATCGTCCTTGCAGGCACGAGGGTGCGATTCGATCAGGTTGATGTCCCTTATCGTGATCATGCCGCGGAGCTTCTTGTCTTCGTCGACGAGCAGCAACTTCTCGACCTTCGCGCGGTGCAGCAGGACCTTCGCGTCCTCGAGCGTCGTCTCGGGCGGCGCAGTGATCAGCGGGTGGCTCGTCATCAGCTGCGTGATGGGAACGTCCTCGTCGGTCTGGAACCGCAGATCCCGCTTGGTGAGAATGCCGACGACTCGGCCAGATTCGATCACGGGGACACCGGAGATGTTCTGCGCGGCCATGAGCACTCGCGCGTCCTTCACGGTCGCGGTGGGCGGCAGCGTGACCGGGTCGACGATGACGCCGTGGGCCGAGCGCTTGACCTTCTCCACCTCGCGCGCCTGCGCCTCCGGCGGGCAGTTCTTGTGGATCACCCCGAGGCCACCTTCCTTGGCCAGCGCGATCGCGAGTCGCGACTCCGTCACCGTGTCCATTGCCGCGGACACGATCGGGATGGGCAGGCGGATCCGCCGGGTCAGGCGCGTAGAGGTGTCGATCTCGGTCGGCAGAACCTCGGAGTACCCAGGGACCAGGAGGAGGTCGTCATAGGTGAGTCCTTCGGGAAAGACGTCCCCACTCATGTCGTTACGGCGCCTCCGGAAGCAGAAACGGCGCGCCGTTGCTCGCGCCGGGAAAGGCGAAGGTTAACTGCTGGCGATATGAGTTCAATCGGTGAAGCGGAAGTTCCACAGCCACCACTCGAGACCGAGCGCCCCGAGCAGTACGCACAACAGGAACCACCGCAATGACGTCCGCTCGAGGATCTCATCGAACGCCGTGAGCTCTCCGCTCTGCTGAAGGGGCCGGCCCGGACGCCCAGGATGGTCCAGCCATGCGACGGCGATGGCCCGCGCATCGGCGTCCGCGCCCACGCGATATCGGCCCGGGCGCATGTCGATTCGCCATCCTGTTCCGTCCGGCAGCGGCCGCAGATCCCGCAGTGGACGCCCATCGAGCGTCTCCAGCCGCGGGCTCTCCCCCGGCTCCAGGACGAGCGTGCCGCCGGCCGGGTAGACCGGTGGCCCCGCACCCTCGCGGACGCCCGCGAGCTCGATCAACGCCGCCTCGAGGAGCAACGGAAACGCGGCCATGAGTGGCAACGTCGAGACCTTCGTATCGGGGCGCACCGCGACGTCGACGATCCGGTGCGTCGGGGTGCGCGCGCGGGAGATCAGGGGGCCGGTACTGCCCTCGACGACGACGTCCAGCCCTTCGCGACCACGGGTCGTCGCGACCTTGGTGATCTGCCATCGCGCGAGGTCCAGTGCGCGAACGAGCGGGTCTTCCGCGCGCACCCGTACCGCCTCGGCCGGTCCTTCCCGGCGGGGGTCGCGCACGATGGGTAGCTCAGGCGCGCCCGAACCCAGCAGCAGATACCGACCCGGCGGGAGCGGCAAGTCCTGTTGATCGTCCACGAGCACGACGACCTCGTAGTCGTCGATCCACTCGCGGAACCGCGCGCTGCCCGCCCGATGCGATCCCTTCACGTCGATGACCACGCTGGCCTCGAGGAACGCGTCGAGCCAAGGCGTCGGCGTATCGCTCACCACGAGCAGCTGGAGATGCTCGCGCTCGGGGAACGCGAGTGGGACGCGGTCGTCATCGGGGAACGCATCGTTGGGATCGAGCACGAGGTCCGGATGCGGTCCGGCGTCCGCCGGAACCGGCATCAGGACCTCGGTGCCAGCGAGCGTCGGCGTCACCGTCTTCTCTTCGAGCGTACGCCCATCCCGGACGATGCGAAGGCTGCGCGCGCCGCCCTTCCCCGCGACCCGGACCGCCAGTCCCTCACCTTCCCGCCGGACGGACACGATGCCGGCGTTGGGTTCCGACAGCGCGCTGGCGACGACCGTGATCCTCGCGTCGGCGAGCGCGCTCGCCGCGGGTGGTGCGAAGGGCGTCACGTACACGATGCGGGAGGCCTCGCCGGTCACCGCTCGCAACCCCACGAGCGCTGCGAGGTCGCGGCCCCCGCGCGGGGCGCCGGGGTCGACGAGCACAGCCTGCAAGCGCGACAGGTCTTCGGTCGCCGCGACCATCGGGACGAGGCCGTCCTGCAGAAACGCGAGTGAGGTCGGTCCTGCGGCAGCCGCTTCCGCGAGCAGCGCGCGGCCGCGGTCGAGCACCGACTCCGCAACCGGCACCCCTTGCGCGTCGCGCGCACGTGTCCCGAGGCTGCGGTCGAGGATCACGATCGTGTGACCCCGCCCGGGACGTCCACGCTCGGTGTACGGTCCGGCGAGAAGCACGACGGCCGCAGCAAAGATCAACAGCTGCAGCACCAGCGAGAAGAGCACCCGATGCCAGCGCCGCCGACGGCGCATGCGTGCGAGTACCTTCTCCCAGATCGGCAGGTGCGGGACGAGCATCTTCGCTGCGCGGCGGCGAAGCAGGTACAGCACGACGATCGCGAGCAATCCCCATAGCGCGGGGAGCCACTCGGGGTTCGAGAACCGGACGTGTCCGATGCCCGGAACGTCCATCACGCGACCAGCGCGCCCCGTCGGAGGAGGTCCATGACGATCCGCTCCATCGGATCTTCGACGTCGATGCCGATGTAGCTGACCTGGAGAGACCGGCAGACCTCCTCGATCTGCCGGAAATGCGCTGCCAAGGCTTCTCGATACGCAGCGGCGAGCTTGCGGTCGAGCCGCTCCCGCACCTTGCGTCCCGTTTCGACGTCGACGAGTTCGGCAACGTCACCCGCACGAACGTTGCGGTCCCGACGGTCCATGACATGGACCGCGTGCGTACGGTAGCCACGGTGGCGCAGGAAACGCAGAGCCGCTCCGTGCTGCTCGGTCTCGAAGAAGTCCGAGATGACAACGGCGATCCCGCTTGGGCGGTCACGCGGTGCCGCGACCTGGAACGCGGGCAGGAACTGCGCCTCACCGGCCGGAGTCGTCGAGGCGAGGTGCTCGAGCAGACGGAACAGTGCCGTCCGTCCGCGGAAGGTCGGTGGCTCGGTGCCCGGGAACGTCGCGCACGTCGTGGTGACCTGACGCATCAACCCGACGGCGCCGAGCGCGGCCGCCAGCCGCAGCGCCTGCCCGAGCTTCGCCTCCTGGCGCAGTCCCATGGACGCGCTTCGGTCGACGAGCAGCAACAACCGCGGCGACTCCTCGGCCTCGAACTCCTTCACCTGCAGGTCGTCGAGCCGAAGATACGCGTTCCAGTCGAGGAAGCGGGGGTCGTCACCGGCGACGTAGGGTCGGTGATCTCGGAAGAGCGTGCCTGGACCCCGCCGGCGGGTCGCGACCTCGCCCCGACGCTCCCCGGCGACGATCCTGCGGACGTTGAGCTCGAGGCGTTCGAGCCGGGCGAGGAACGCCGGATCGAGAAGGTCCGTGCGCTGACGACTCATGGTGGTGGGACCGACGACCGGTCAGCGTCCGCGTCGACGCACGGCATCGAAGTACCGCTTGAGGACGCGCCGGTCACGAGGCGTGAGCGGAACGCGGCGGATCGCTTCTTCCTCCTGCTTGATGAACGTACGGGCAGGGGTCTCGGTCGCGGGCGGGCGCGGACGCGGGCGCGGAGCCTGGCCGCCCCGCTGACGATCGAACACCTCGACCTCCTTCTCGACGCGAGGACCGTCGGTGAGCAGCGGCTTCACCGCCTTGGCCTTGCGCTGCGCACGCTCCAAGCGATCCTTCGGTCCGGGACGCGGCTTCTTGTCGCCGCGCTTGCCCCGTCCCTGCTTGTCCTTCTTCGGGTCGCTCTTCTTCTTGCGCGGGTTCTTCGCGAAGTCGACGGGATTCGGCTTGCGGATCCGTTGCTTCAGCCGGTTCTCCGCGATCTGGATGGTGAGGGTATTCGCCACCAGGCCACCCTCGACGTGGGTCTCGTCACTGGGGACGGCCCAGGCCTGGATGGTGAGCAGGCCGACCTTGTAGATACCGAACCGGCGCAGGTCGCCGTTGAGCACGAGCGTGTCCGACTGCGGGGGCGTACTCGGATCTTCCGGCACGGTCCACGACCAGCCGGGCGCGATGGGACGCACGCCGATGCCGAACCCGACGTCGGGAGACGGCAGTCCGTCCGTTACCCCGATCATGACCTCCAGCGGAACGTCGCGACCGACGCCCGCCTTCGGCCGCAACACGGCGGTCAATCGGATGTCCTCACCGAGCAGGTAGATCTTCCGGTCGGTGCGAATCTCGAACCGCGCCAGCTCCGACGCGTCCGGACGCTTCGCTGTCCCGCGCGCCGCCCCCCCGCCTTCGCCGCCGGGTCCCACGGAGCGGCCGCCGTTCGCCGGCGGCTCCGTCCGGGAGACCGCGAGCGGTCCGGACGCGCCAATCCGCGCCGGGGACGGGACCGTCGGCAGGAGCAGGCTCAACGCGACGAGCCCCAGGGCGACGACCAGCC
>NZBC01000054.1 GCA_002687715.1 Planctomycetota bacterium
GCATAGGTAGCAGGGAAGGCCCTGGTTTTCTAGACATCGACCGTCATAAACCACTGTCAAATAACGAACTCAGCGTCGTCCCAAAGGATCCGCACCCTCCGAGGGAAGACCTTCGTAGTCGAGGAATGGGCTCGCCCCCACCGGCGGGTCGTTGGTGCACTTGAAGATCGCGGTGCCTTCATCCACTTCGTCGAACATGGCGATGTAGATCATCTCCGCACCGGCACTCTTGGCGCTCACGAACTGCTGCCACATGAACTTCCCACCACGCCGTGGGATCTGATCGAGCTTCGCCTTGCCCGCACGCTGGTTGTGCCAGCTGAACCCCGGAAAGACCACCGGCATGTAGGCCAGGGAAGCCTTGCGGCACCAACCCATGTCCGCCTGCCAATGCCGCTCCACGGATGCCGCGACATCTTTCGGGCTCCTGAAGCGACCGACGCTCCAGGGTGAGAGAACGTCGGCTTCCGCCAGTATGGCGTGGAGGACCTGGTCGCCCAGACTATCCCGGCGGCGTTCGCGCCAATGGAATGGGATACCGAGCATGACCGCGCAGCGGCCGCCCGCGTCGCTCTTGAAGAACCCGACCAGGTCCCGACACTCGGACAGCGTGTACTTGCGGCCATCGCTGAATCCGACGCCCCAGATGGCCACCAACGGCCGTCGGCCATGATGAAGATAGGTCTGGTCATCGAGGACACCGACCTTCTGAAGTCGTTGCCAGTCTGACTTGACCACGCTCATCTCGCCGCGGCGAAGGCCAGAGAGGTCGTACATCACCGACCAGAGCCGCCCGCGTTTGGTGGCAGCCGCCCGGCAGTTCATCAGGACACGGTCATCTCGACCCCGGCGTCCAAGGCCATGGGCGAATCGCTGCACGAAGGCCCCGTCCAGCCCGTAGTCGTGCATCCATCGGAAATGGCGGTCGACCGTCTTGGGGTGGTACGACGAGAACACCTCGGCCACCCGCCCGTCGCGATGACGGAACTCGGTCTTGAACCGCTCATCCTGGCCGGCCTCGCGCAGGTCAGGCCAGAGATCGATGGAGCAGTGGCCCGGTTCGAATCTCCCGCGCCGCGAATAGTGCTGCCAGCGTCTTCCGGACCCGTCGCCATCAGCCCGGAACCACCCCTGGTACCCCGTCATCACTTTGCCGGTCAGCTCGCGATCCACACCTTCCTTCTCGATGCTCTTAGCCCGCATCGCGAACGCCGGCTGGATCAGCTCGATCATCCCACGGTCTGGCGCTGCCTTGACGGGCCTGGTCGTGTCCGGCGCCTCTGCGCCCGGGTTGCGAGCTTGGGCCCGGACTCCGTTCGCAGCCACCGAAGCCACGAGCGCGGCGAGCAAGGAGAGGGCAGTCGTGGTTCGAGGTCGTGTCTGCATGGTTCTGCTGCGGATTCGTCAGGGCATCAGGTGTTGAAGCCACCATACCCCGTCCGCTTGCCGTGCGAACGGTCACCGGATCGAGTCCTGCATGTCGACGCCATGCCCAGCCGTCTCCATCTCGAGCCTGGAAACTGGCACCGCCACCGGGGGCAGGTCAGACTGAAGTAGAGATGAAACTCCCGCTCCCCCCGTTCCAACCCGAGGTCCGCCTCGCCAGGTACGACAAACTCCCCCATCTCTTCTATGCGTCGTCCGCGCAACCGCTTTCTCTGCGCGAACTCGATTCCCTCCACGACGAAGAGGTTGCCGGTCTGCTGGAGAATCTCGAGGTCGGCTACGCCCCGACGGGCGGCCACCCCAAGCTGCTCACGGAGATCGCCAGGTACTACGGGACACCGATCACCGAAGAGAACGTCCTGACCTTTCCCGGTGCGCAGACCGGCATCTTCAGCACCCTGATCACCCTTCTCGACGAGAGGGACCACGCGGTCATCGTCAGCCCTTGCTACCCCTCGCTGGAGAACGTGCCCGCGGCCATCTGCGAGACCACCCGGGTGCAACTCCGCTACGACCGTCATTGGCGGGTCGACCTCGACGAGATCCAAGACGCGCTCCGCCCGAACACCAAGATCATCATCCTCAACTCGCCCAATGCCCCGACCGGCAGCTTGATCAATCCGGAGACCCAAGCCCAACTCGTCGAGATGGCCCGAGAGCGCGGCGCCTGGATCTTCTCGGACGAGGTCTACCGGCTGCTCGAGCTGGATGTTGCGGACCGCCTGCCGCCCATCGCCACCCTCTACGAGAGGGGTCTGAGCCTGGGCGCGATGTCCAAACCCTTCGGCCTGGGTGGGCTCCTCATCGGTTGGATTGCCAGCCAGAGTCGCGAGATCCTCGAGGCCACGGCTCAGCTGAAGCACTACATGGCGGTCTGCAATTCGGCGGTGTCGGAGCTCCACGCCGTAACGGCACTCAGAAACACGGAGACCATCGTTTCGCAACGGCGCCAGATATGTCGGGAGAACATGGCCTTGCTGGACGAGTTCTTCCAGGACTATGCAGACCTGTTCGAGTGGGTCCGCCCCCAGGGCGGCTGCGTCGGCTTTCCTCTTCTCAAGTCCGATCTCTCGGTGGAGGACTTCGCGCAGCAGCTCGTCGACGGCCCCGGGATCCTGGTCATGCCCTCGAGCGTCTTCGACTTCGCAGGGAACTTCTTTCGCATCGGCTTCAGCCGGACCACGATGCCCCGGTCCTTGGCACGCTTCCGGGAGTTCGTGGACGCCAACAGGGAATCCTGGTGATCGCATGAAGGTACTTTCGCTCGAGGACATCAAGGCGACCCTGGACCTCGAACGGCCCCAGAACCTGGAGCGGGTCATCGCCGCGCAGGAAGCGGGCTTCGTGGCCTTCAGCAAAGGCCAGGTCGTGGTTCCCGAGGTCTTCTACATGCCGTTCGATGAGACGCGCCCGGGTGGCCTCCACGTCAAAGGGGCGCGGGTGGAGCATGAGGAGGTCTACGTCGTCAAGCTCGCCGCTGGCTGCAGCGACAACCAGGTCCGCTACGGTGTCTCTACATCCCAGGGATTGATGATCGTCGGCAGCGCCCTGACCGGTGAGCCGCTGGTGCTACTCCAGGACGAAGGGTACTTGACCGATCTCCGCACCGCGCTCGCTGGGCACATCGCAGCCAAGTACCTCGCCCCCCGGGAAATCAACGGAATAGGGATCCTCGGCAGCGGCGGCCAGGCCCGACTCCAGGCCCGCTATCTCCGGAGCCTCACGCCCTGCCGGGAACTCCACCTGTGGGGACGGACCCGGAAGCGGGTCCGGGCATGTGCAGAAGACCTCGCGCGAGATGGGTTCACGGTCGAGGTCGCCAGCTCCCCGGTCGAGGTCGCGCAGCGCGCCAACATCATCGTCACCACCACCGCAGCCACCGCGGCCCTGCTCGAGGCGGAGCACGTCCGCGCCGGGACCCACATCACCGCCATGGGGGCAGACGCGCCAGGCAAACAGGAGCTGGCCGCAGACATCTTCGGTCGCGCCGCACGCTGCGTCGTCGATTCCCGATCCCAGTGCGTCCATCATGGAGACAGTCACTACCCGGTGGACCTGAAGCTCATCCCAGAGCGCGACCTGGTCGAGCTCGGTCAGGTCATCGACGACGCGAACTTGCGCCGGCCCGACCAGGACGCCATCACCGTGGCGGACCTCACCGGCGTCGGCGTACAGGATCTCCAGATTGCGGTCGCGGCAGCGGCGCCTTGGCTGTGATCGGTGGCTCCCTGGTCGCGCGCGCCGGGATCCCAGGATGACGCCACGGACGGAGACGGACGGGCGGGCAGCAGCCGATCGCGACTATCAGATCACCACCGAGCTTGTTGATGAACGAACGTTCATTGATAAACAAACCATGGCACGACCGAGAACCGTCGAGGACGCCGAGATCGTGGCCGCCGCGGGCCGGGTCATCGGCCGGGTTGGACCGGCGAAGCTCACGCTCGCGCTGGTGGTCCGGGAGGTGGGCCTCGCCCCGGCCACCCTCATCCAGCGATTCGGCTCCAAGCGGGGCCTCCTTCTGGCCCTCGGAAAGAGCGGAGGGGAGGACGACGGAGGGGCCTTCATGGAGAAGCTGCGGAGGAAGCACGGATCTCCGCTCGCCGTCCTGCGCGCGTTCCTCCTGGGCTTCGCTGAGATGGCCAAGACACCGCACGAGATGGCCAATCACCTGGCCGCCTTCCAGATGGATCTCGCCGACCCCGAGCTGCGGGAGGTCACGCGCAAGATCCTCGAGCAGAACGAGACTTCGGTCGCCCGCCTCCTGCGCGAAGCACTCGATGCAGGCGAGATCCAGAACTGCGCGCCGGACCTCCTGGCGCCGGTCCTGCTGACGGTGGCGCAGGGCTCGCTCCTGAGCTGGTCCGTGTTCCGCAAGGGAACGGCGCGCAGGTGGGTCAAGCGCCATCTCGACACGACCCTCGCACCCTACCTGAGAGAGAGCCCATGAAGCGCATTCGGTACGCGGTCGCAGCAAGCCTGGACGGGTTCATCGCCGGACCGGACGGCGAGTACGACTGGATCATCATGGACCCGGATATCGACTTCCAGGAGATCTACGACCAGTTCGACACCATCATCATGGGTCGCGGCTCCTATCAGCCCGCCGCGAGCGCCGAGAGCCCCCCACCCGAGGGCATGTTCCCCGACATGCAGACGTTCGTGTTCTCCCGCACCTTGAAGCAGGCGGACCATCCCAAGGTCACCATCGTCGGCGACGACTTCGCCGAGACGCTGACGTCCCTGCGCGAACAGCCCGGCAAGGACATCTGGCTCTGGGGCGGCGGGCTTCTCTTCCGCAGCCTGTGCGCCGAGGGATTCGTCGACACCGTGGAGGTGGCCGTCATCCCCGTCCTCCTCGGCGAGGGCATCCCCCTCCTCCCGCCGCCCTCTCATCAGGTTCCCCTCACTCTGACCAACCACCGCGTGTACGAGAAGTCGGGAACGGTCGCGCTCGAGTACACCGTCAACCGGTTGTAGAAGAACCGGAGCGCCGATCGTCGGCGGTCGCTCTCACCACCCCAGCCGCGACGGGTCTCCGCGCGAACGGACGGACGCCACCCAGCGGACGACGACGCGCAGCATCCAGACGCCGGTGAAGCCGGCCACGCGGGCCAGCATCCCGGGTGCCTTACTTCGATTCCGGCGCCGACGGCACTCGCAATACGGGGAAGTCCTCCCCCGTTCTCAGGTCGCTGTCGAAGAAGTTCCACGCACAGAGCCCGTCCTCGGACTGCGGCTCGAGTAGATACGCCGCCAACGTGCCGAGGCTCTGGGCTGTCCGAACGAGCACGGTGCCGGTTGGGATCTCCCGTTTCTCCTGACGTCTCTCCACCTGCACCCTCACGAGTCGGTGGCCCTCGTAGTCGAATCGGGCCTTGGATGCGGCCGTGATCCTGTAGACCTCCACGTCGAGGTTCGTGGGCGACTGGATCTTCTCCGTGCGGACGCCGTGGGCTTGGAGATTGTCGAGTGCCTTGGTGAACTTCGAGGGGACCAGGTAGGCATGCGGCCGCCGCACCGACACGGTCGCGCGGCTCTTGTCGTTGTAGAAGACCTGGAACTCCTTCGGCTTGCCGCCCTCGAATCCCCACACGCCAACCGTTTGCTTCAGGAGCTCGGATTCACGCCGCAGCGGGACGAGGTTGCCGGCGGCTAGTTGTCGGCCCCGCTCCGTGTCCCGCTTCTTCGCCGAGAGGATCGTGCTGCGGACAGCCGCTCGGTGATCGGCGACCCATTGGAAACTGTGGCGAACGAAAGCCAGCGTACCCATGACGCGGTCCGGGTAGGACGCGTAGGAGTACGCCTCGGACAGGATGGAGATCTTGTGACGTAGGCCAACGTAGTGCGTGCTGTATCGGGGCAACGCCGGATCGATGATCCACTCGGTGTTGCGCTTTCGGAAGTTGCCGTAAAAGTACGTCTTGTAGCCGGAGTACTTTTCGAGGCTATTCGTGACGTCGGGCAGGAGCTCGTACCGCGTCAACTTGCGCACGGCGTCGTCACATGCGGGGTGCCTCTGCCCATCGTAGGTCAGCACGTAGCCGTGCCGCGATCCGTTCGTCGTGTGCAAGTCCATGGCAATCGCCGGGTCCCAACGATTGAGCACGGACACCACGGCACGCGCCTCGGTCGTGTCCAGCTTGGTCCAGTCTCGATTGATGTTGAGTCCCTGCGCGTTCGCGCGAGTCCCCATCCCCTGGACCGGCCCGACCTGCCTGCGCCGGTTCTTCTTGTCCATTCGATCATTGCCGTCTGCGTTCAGCAGGGGCAGGAGCACGACGACCAGGTGCTCGAGCAGCGGATGGGCCGAAGCGCCAGCCATCTCCCGGGCCAGCATGAGGGTCGCCGGCTTGCCACAGACCTCGCCGGAGTGGATCCCCGCCCAGGCGAAAGCTACCAATCGGTCCCCCACCTCCTCGGGTTTCGACACCGGCGGATCGGCGATCACGAGGATCGGCAGGGACCGCTTCTCCGAGGTGTGACCGACGACCTCCGTGTGGACGAGCGGCGAACGTGCGGCGAGCTCTTGGCAAAATGCGACGACGTCCTTGTGGTGTGACGTCGCTTCCCAGTTGCTCGCCTCGGCCACGGTCGGCAGGTCGGAGATCCGTTGAGCATGGAGGAGGCCGCCGATCAGTATCCCCGCGCAACAGATCGGAATCGTGATTCTCATCAGGTTCTCTCTCGAGCACGAACGCGTCGTGCGCTCCTACGGCGTACGGTGAAAGACGTGGCCCGAGAACAAAGCGCGGAGCGCGCGACCGTCGACGACGGTGTCGAAGCGCAGGACCTCGGGACTGGGAGGTTTGCTGACGAAGAAGCCTCCCTCAGGTCGCGCGGTGAGAGGTTGCTCATCCACGCTGGTTTCTCCTCCTTCAGCGGTGACGAGGAGCAGTTGTCCGCGCCGCACGATCACCGTGAAGTTCGAGCTCCAGGGACTGTAGGAGCGGTAGTGCCCGGTGAATCGTGCCCACTCTGGAGGAACCGGGAACTCGCGTTTGCCCTGGTAGCGTTCATTCGCGTACCAGGCGCCGCCATGGGTCACGTAGGTGAAACCCCGCTCATCCGGCCCCGCAAACCTGAACTGGAATCGATCGAACGCGGCGTGAGGGGTCTGGAAGATGGCGCCGCTCACGTGCTCCAAGGGGATCTTCCCGCTCGCTTGCACGAGAACGAGTGCACCACCCTCGACGACGATCTTGAATCGACCGCGAGCGCCCTGGTAGCTCCCGGAGAAGCGTTCAGGCTTCTCGAGGGGCCGTCGGGCGGACGGGTCTGGAATGGTTGGAAGCTCCTTGCCTTGAAGAGCGCTGCGTGCGGCTTTCAGCGCGAAGCGCGCAAGCTTCGCCGGATCTCCGGGGCCGTTCGCAAAGGCGACGACCCCGATACCTGAGTCCAGGTCGCCCGCGAGCTGTGAGGTGATCCCGAGCATGCCCCCCGAATGCCGGAGCTCCGTGCGGCCGCCTACGCGGCGCACCCCCATGCCGTAGCCATATCCTGCCTTTCCACCGTCGATGAAGCGCGCGAAGGACTCCTTCGAAAGAACCCGGCCTTGCGGCCCCTTTCCGCGCGCCAGGAGCATTCGGGTGTAGGCAGCCAGATCCTCGGTCGTCGCCGCGATGCAGCCGTCACCGACGCCGTACTCCACGAATTGGGACTCGACGAGCGGGTGGGAGCGATGGGCTGGACGGTCGTCGTACAGGCGGCGGTACCCAATCGCCTGACGCAGCCGGGATGCCGCTGCGATGATCGGCTCGGTGTGCGTCATGCCGAGAGGTTTGAGGATCCCGTGGCGAATGACCTCTGCGTACGGACGCCCCGAGACGCGCTGGAGAACCTGGTGCAGGACCTGGTAGCCGACGTTGGAATAGTGAAAGCGCTCGCCCGGTGCCCAGGCCGTCTCCTGCTCCCTCAGCGCCCATGCCTGGTAGGGCCCGTGCGTCATGTCGTCGCGATTGCCCGGGATTCCCGCCGTGTGCATGAGCAGGTGATGGCTGGTGATGGGAGCAAAGGTTGTCTTCACGGAGAACCACGGGAGCCACGCCGTCACGGGCTTCATCGGATCGAAGCGTCCCTTCTCCTTCTGTTGGAGCAGGGCAATGGCTGTGAACGACTTCGTGATGGAGCCGATCTGGTAGAGCGTTTCGCGGGTCACGGGTCGCCGAGATTTGACGTCCGCATGTCCCGCGTACCTCGCGCGCAGCAACCGGTCACGCGAAGTGACCGCCACGGCCATTCCAGGCGTCCCGTGCCAGGTCATGAGGCGATCCACGTAGACGTCGATCGCCTGGTACGCCGCCTGCAACCGCTGACCTTCCTCCTGTGCTGCGAGGTGCGTCAACAGGACGAGCAACGCGGGGAGGATCCGTGGTGCATGAGCCATCGGACCATTGTATGAGGATCGTCCCTCAGGCGTCGCGAAGAGCATAGAGCCGCGTGCGGCCGTCCTTGGGATCGCTCGCGAGGAAGAAGACACGATCCTGCAGACGGATGAGACGGTCCTCGCGATTCAGTCGAATGTCGAGGTGGAGCTGCATCGAGGCTTCGATGACACGTCCCTTCTCGTCGATCCGCATGGCCTGGAGTCTTCGATCCCTGCTCGTCAACTTCTCCCACAGGAGGAGAAGGCGCTTGTCCTTGAGCGCGATGATCTGCGGAGCTCGGGCTGCCTCCCCCTTCCCGTAGTTGGTGAGCCAACGTACGCCCGTGACCCGCTGCGACACCCATTGGCCCCGGAAGTTGAAGAAGCCGCCCGTCTCTGGACGGTTGTTCTTCGCCAGCCCCGCGATGATCGCATCCGGGACCTCGTTCCTACCCGACCCCCTGCGGAAGTTCTTGACGATACGAAGGAGCGCGAGATCGTGGGGGTCGTCGCAGTTTCGGTGAGCTCGCCGGTTGTCGAGCACCTTGCCTTCCGGCGTGCGGTCGGTGGAGAACACGACCTGATAGCTGCGTCGTCCTTCAACGATTCCACCAAGGTCGGTGTAGGTGTCGTTGTCGTTGGACCACTGATAGAAGGTCGTCCCGTTGCCGCTGATGTCCGGATAGACCGGTGAACCGCCGTATGGTCGCCTTCCGTGTGCGGTCTTGTAGGTGAAGATCACCTTGGACGTCCGTCGACCCTTGGCGAATTCGTGGAGGTGCAAGCCCCGCGGGTAGTTGTCTCCCAGGTCCATGCCGAGGAAGCTCCCTTTCGCGTTGACGGTGAGGAAGCTGCCCTTGGAGTGACCACTCGTCTGGCCCAGCATGCCAATGACCTTGAGGGTCTTCGCGGCGAAGGTCACGGCGATCGCGCCCTGGTGCTTGAGTCCGTCGCGAGCACGGTGCATCCGTCGGGGCAGGATGACGCCCAACACCCCCTTGCTGAAGCGCATGTTCCCTCGATCCGAGGGGTTGTACGACCAGATGTTGAAGGCTTGTCGCCCGGTATCGAGCGATCGTGCGAGCAGTGGTTCGCCAGTGGCTTTGGCCTTGTGAATCGAAGCGGTTACTTCTTCGCTCTCGGGCCGACCGTGCTCGAGGCCCTGGACGACCAGGTAGTAGAGATTGCCCTTCGAATCGGACGTGCCGGCGACCAGCCGCGCATTGGCTGGAGCCTGAAGCCGACGAGTCTCTTGAGACCCGAGCACCGGATCGACCCAGCTCACCCAAACCGATCGATCCGTCCCGTCTTGCCACAGGACGCCGATTCGCTTCTCCTTCGAATGCTCGACGAGAATCGACCGGGAGCCGCGCTTGATCTCGGCGGCTCCCGGCGCCGCCGAGAGATCGTGACAATGAACGACGAGCGAGGAGTTCTTGCCCGCAGTCGTCGAACACCATCCGGAACGCGCCAGCCGCGGACTCAGACGACCTCTCGGGCCGCCCGAGACCGAGTTCTCGACCGTGGAGGTCGGCGTAGCGGCCCGCAAGGAGAAGCCCAGCACGAGGCCAGACTCGTCTCCCTGGAACGTCTCCTTCGCGCGCCGCTGCGTCTCCGCTGCGCCGAGTGCTCGCGACCACACCGCAATGTCATCGAGGATGGCCGGAAGAGCGGGAGCCACTCTTCCCTTCTTCAGCGGAGACGGCCCGATCACGAGCGACGGTCCCGTCGAACTCAGCAGCCCGAAGTCTGCGATCTCCTCACGATTCGACTCCGCGCCGTCCAGGTACACGACAACCGTCGTGCCCGTCCACGATGCGAGGATGTGATGCCAGTTGCCATCCTGGGGAATCGCACGGCTCGTCACGGATGCGATTCGCTCATCTCGGTCCCTGATTCGAAACGAGATCTTCGACGACGGAAGCAACGCGAGTTCGAAGCTCCCGTCCTGGGCTCCTGAGGCCGCGACCCCACGAGAAACGAGTGAGCCTCGGGCCCGCGGCCGCCCCAGCAGCTTGATCCGCAACTCCACCGTCAGCGATTGTCCCTCGAGCTCGAGCCCAGGCTTCTCGACTCGGATCGAGCGGGCAGGACCATCGAACGACAGGCTGTATTGACTCTGCGCGACAGAAAACGTCGCCAATGCGAGGGCTCCAACCCACCATGTGATCTTCACTGTGGTCCTCCCAGGAACTCGTCCACCCTACCCCCGACTACCTGCCGAGGTAGTGTCGCGACCGCAGCTTGCTGGCGCGCCCCATCGGAACGATCCGGTTTGCGGGATCGGCGGGATTCACGAGCTCGAAGGCAATACCGAGCGGGTTGCGGCCCGGGCGCTCCAGGACCCAGCTCCGGTTGTTGGCGTCCCCCATCCGGCCCCAGGCGTCGCCGAGAGCGACCATGTCGAAGCGCACGCGGGAGCTCGTGACGGAAACCCAGCCTCGGCTCCGCCGGGATCAGCACCTTGACGTCGTTCGCCGTGAACCAGACAAAGTCGGGGCTGGGCTCCAGAAACGACGCATGGGTGCGGCGC